>NZ_SSBQ01000002.1:2437500-2765000 GCF_004795255.1 Streptomyces sp. RKND-216
GAAGAAGTACGCGGGCCCCGAGCCGGAGAGCGCCGTCGCCGCGTCCTGCTGGGACTCCGGGACGCGCAGCGTCTTGCCGACGCCGCCGAAGATCTCCTCCGTACGGGCGAGGTGGCTTTCATCGGCGTGGGTGCCGGCGGAGATGACCGACATGCCCTGGTCGACGAGTGCCGGGGTGTTGGTCATGACCCGCACCACGGGCGTGCCGGGGGTGAGTCGCTCCTCGATGTACGTGGTCGGGGTACCGGCCGCGCCGCTGACGACGAGGCGGTCGGCCGGGACGTGCGGGGCCAGCTGGTCCAGGAGGGTGCTCATGTCCTGCGGCTTGACCGTCAGGATCAGCGTGTCGGCGTTCTCCGCGGCGTTGGCGTTGGTCACGCACTCGACGCCGTAGCGGACCTGGAGTTCCTCCGCGCGTTCCTCGCGGCGCGCGGTGACCAGAAGGTGTGAGGGGTGCCAGCCGCCTCGGATCATGCCCGAGAGCAGTGCCTCGCCGATCTTGCCGGCACCGAGAACGGCGACTTTCTGGGTCATGGCTGGTTGCGCTCCTCGTCCGACGACGTCCGGCATTTCATCGTCGCACTTCCGGCACCCGGGCGGGCGTGCGTTCCGGGTGCCGGGACGGGTCGCGGGCAGGGGCCGTCCGCGCGTCAGGCCGTCCGCCGCCGCAGGGTCGCGGCGCCCAGCGCGAGCACGAGCAGTGCGCTGCCCGCGACGATGATCACGTCGCGCAGGTAGTCGCCGGTGAGGTCGGCGTGGAGCAGGACCTCGTTCATGCCGTCGACGGCGTACGACATGGGCAGCACGTCCGACACCGCCTCCAGGACGGGCTGCATGGTGTCGCGCGGAGCGAAGAGGCCGCAGAGCAGGAGCTGCGGGAAGATCACCGCGGGCATGAACTGGACGACCTGGAACTCGGAAGCGGCGAAGGCGGAGACGAAGAGACCGAGTGCGGTGCCGAGGAGGGCGTCCAGCAGGGCGATGACCAGGAGCAGCCAGGGCGAACCGGCGAACTGGAGGTCCAGCAGCCACACGGCGACTCCGGTGGCCAGGGAGGCCTGGACGACGGCGAGGGTGCCGAAGGCCAGGGCGTAGCCGAGGATCAGGTCGCCCTTGCCCAGGGGCATGGCGAGGAGGCGTTCCAGGGTTCCGGAAGTGCGTTCGCGCAGGGTGGCGATGGAGGTGACGAGGAACATCGTCACCAGCGGGAAGATCCCGAGAAGTGAGGCGCCGATCCCGTCGAACGCCCGGGGGCTGCTGTCGAAGACGTAGAAGAGGAGCGTCATGAGCAGCAGGGGGACCAGGAGCAGCAGGGCGATGGTGCGGGGGTCGTGGCCGAGTTGCCGCAGGACGCGGCGGGCGGTGGCGAGGGTGCGGTGGATGTTCATGCGCGGGCCACCTCTTCCTGGGCGCGGGCGTCGTCGACGAGGTGGAGGAAGGCGTCCTCGACGGAGGTGGTGGAGGTGCGTGCGCGCAGAGCGTCAGGGGTGTCGTCGGCGAGGAGCCGGCCGGCGCGCATGAGGAGCAGTCGGCTGCAGCGGTCGGCCTCGTCCATCACGTGCGAGGAGATCAGCAGGGTGGCACCGCGTTCGCGGGCGATGCGGTGGAAGAGGTCCCACAGGTCGCGGCGGAGGACGGGGTCGAGGCCGACGGTCGGCTCGTCCAGCACGAGCAGGTCGGGGGTGCCGAGGAGGGCGACGGCGAGGGAGACGCGGGAGAGCTGGCCGCCGGAGAGGTTTCCGGTGAGGGCGTCGGCGTGCGAGGTCAGGTCGACGTCGGCGAGGGCTCGGTCGACGGTGCCGGCGCGGTCGCGGCGCGGGATGCCGAGGACGGCGGCGAAGTAGTCGAGGTTCTGGCGCGCTGTCAGGTCGAGGTAGACGGACGGGCTCTGGGTGACGTAGCCGACGCGGGAGCGCAGGGCGGCGGAGCCTGCGGGGGCGCCGAGTACGTCGAGCCGGCCGGTGACGTTGGCCTGGGTGCCGACGATGGCGCGCATCAGGGTGGACTTCCCGCAGCCGGAGGGGCCGAGGAGGCCGGTGACCGTGCCGGCCGGGACGTCGAAGGCGAGGCCGTCGAGCACCGTGCGTCCGCCGCGGACGACGCGCAGGTCGTGTGCCCGTACGGCGGCCGGCGGAGGCGCGGCCGGTGGCACCCCGGAATTATTCATCATGTGTTGAATAATGCGCCTGCTCCCGCTCGGGCGTCAAGCGGGTGGCGGCGTGCGCCGGGGTGAGGCCCGGCGGGGTCAGTCCGCGCGCTCGACGACGCGCATCGACCGTTCGACGCCGGTGATCGCCTTCCGGGCCTCGGTGAGTTCCTCCACGCTGCGGCGGTGCAGCGCGACGTTGTCCTCCAGCAGCTGCGCGTACTTGTGCGCGAGCTGCTTGTACTGCTCCTCCCGCGCCGCGAGCATGCGCGCCCGCCAGGTCGCCGCGACCTGCCACACCACGACGATCAGCAGCAGGAAGAGTCCGCCCGCGCCGACCGCGCCGACGATCTCGTAGCTGCCCGACACTGTCTCCGCCTGGTCTCCCACGTCGCCACCTCGTCTCCCGCGGGCACGTCCGGCCCGTCGTCTCGACGGTTCCACGGGTGGGGCCACGGATCCACGGGCCGCGGCGGATACCAGGGAAGGGTCAGGGATCGCCCCTAAGCGGTCGCGGCCGGACTCCCGGAGCGGGAGTCGAAAGAGCGGGCCAAGGCGCGTGCCGAGGGTTCCGGAGGTGCCGTCATGGCGCCCATCGCGCCGGACGGTTCAGCGCTTGCGCCGGCGTTTCGCCGGGTTGCCGGTGCGGGCGGTGCGGGCGCGTTCGTAGCGCTTGACGGCCTGCTCGTGGTCGGCGCGGAGCAGCTTCTCCCCCGGGGCCTCGACCAGACTGCGCAGCGCGTAGGCCAGCAGGACCCCGAGGAAGCCGACGATCACGATGCTGCGCATCGAGCGTTCGCGGGCCTCGTCGACGCCCTCGGGGCGGGCGCGGTAGCGGGACAACGTGCGGGTGAAGGCCACCGAGCTGCACACCGCGAAGGCGACGACGGTGGACACCCGCACCCAGTCGCCGACCTGGGCGATGCCCAGGCCCTGGTAGGCCAGGCGCAGAACGAGGGCGCCGACGGCGGCGAGCAGCAGCGCGCCGAGGCCCAGGGCGAGGCGGCGGACGGGGTAACCGCCGGAGTGGTCGACCCAGGTGGTGCCGTAGAAGAGGATCGGCGCGGGCTGCGGCCGGTCCGGGTCCTCGTCGGGGCGCGGGGTGTCGCTCATGGTGTCGATTATGCCGCCGCTCCGGACGGCTCCCCTTCCCGGCTCCCGCGCGGCCCCGGCCCTCCGTTCCGTCCCCCAGGCGGGCGCGGGCCGCGGCGCCGCTCAGTCTCCGAGCAGGGACACGTCGCGGACGGCGCCCTTGTCGGCGCTGGTGGCCATGGCGGCGTACGCGCGCAGGGCGGTGGACACCTTGCGCTCGCGGGCCCTGGGTGCGTACCGGCCGGCCAGGGCCTCGCGGCGGGCGGCGAGTTCCTTCTCGGGGACGTCGAGTTCGAGGGTACGGCCGGGGATGTCGATGCGGACGCGGTCGCCGTCCTCGACCAGCGCGATGACGCCGCCGGAAGCCGCCTCCGGCGAGACGTGCCCGATGGACAGGCCCGAGGTACCGCCGGAGAAGCGTCCGTCGGTGATCAACGCGCACTTGGCGCCGAGGCCGCGGCCCTTGAGGAAGGAGGTGGGGTAGAGCATCTCCTGCATGCCGGGCCCGCCCTTGGGGCCCTCGTAGCGGATGACGACCACGTCGCCCTCCGCGACCTGCTTGGCCAGGATCTTCTCGACCGCCTCCTCCTGCGACTCGCACACGACGGCCGGGCCCTCGAACGTCCACACCGACTCGTCCACGCCCGCGGTCTTCACCACGCAGCCGTCGGCGGCGAGGTTGCCGTGCAGGACGGCGAGGCCGCCCTCGGTGGAGTAGGCGTGTTCGGCGTCGCGGATGCAGCCGTCGGCGGCGTCCGTGTCCAGCGTGTCCCAGCGCTTCGACTGGGAGAACGCGGTCGCGGACCGCACGCAGCCGGGAGCGGCGTGGAACAGCTCGACGGCCTCCGCGGAGGGGGACCCGCCGCGGATGTCCCACTGCTTGAGCCAGTCGGCGAGCGACGGGCTGTGCACGGTGTGCACGTCCTCGTTGAGCAGACCGGCGCGGTACAGCTCGCCGAGGATCGCGGGGATGCCGCCGGCGCGGTGCACGTCCTCCATGTAGTACGCGCCGTTGGGCGCCACCTTCGACAGGCAGGGCATGCGGCGGGAGAGGGCGTCGATGTCCGGCATCGAGAAGTCGAGTCCGGCCTCCTGCGCGGCGGCCAGCAGATGCAGGATGGTGTTGGTCGAGCCGCCCATGGCGATGTCCAGGGCCATGGCGTTCTCGAAGGCGGCGCGGGAACCGACGCTGCGCGGCAGGACGGTGTCGTCGTCCCCGTGGTAGAAGCGCTCGGTGATCTCGACGACAGTGCGGCCGGCGGCCTCGTACAGCTCCTTGCGGGCGGTGTGCGTGGCCAGGGTGGAGCCGTTGCCGGGCAGGGAGAGGCCGATGGCCTCGGTCAGGCAGTTCATCGAGTTGGCCGTGAACATGCCCGAGCAGGAGCCGCAGGTCGGGCAGGCGTTCTCCTCGATGAGCGCCATGTCGGCGTCGGAGACCGCCTCGTTCGCCGAGTCGGAGATCGCGGAGATCAGGTCCAGCTTGCGAACCGTGCCGTCGACCAGCGTGGCGGTGCCGGACTCCATCGGGCCGCCGGAGACGAAGACCGTCGGGATGTTGAGCCGCATCGCAGCCATCAGCATGCCCGGGGTGATCTTGTCGCAGTTGGAGATGCAGATGAGCGCGTCCGCACAGTGCGCCTCCGTCATGTACTCCACGGAGTCGGCGATCAGGTCACGGGAGGGGAGCGAGTAGAGCATCCCGCCGTGGCCCATGGCGATGCCGTCGTCCACGGCGATGGTGTTGAACTCGCGCGGCACGCCGCCGGCGGCCTTGACCGCGTCGGACACGATCCGGCCGACCGGCTGGAGGTGGGTGTGACCGGGCACGAACTCGGTGAAGCTGTTCGACACCGCCACGATGGGCTTGCCGAAGTCCTCTCGCTCCACGCCCGCGGCGCGGAGGAGGGCGCGGGCGCCCGCCATGTTGCGGCCGTGGGTGACGGTGCGGGACCTCAGCTCGGGCATCAGGCTCACTCCCTGGTGTGCGTCGTCGCGGCCCGCGGCGCGGTCGCGCGGGGCCGGGCTTCGAGGGTACGTCCGAGCGTACGCCGCGCGGACCAGGATGCGGACGTGGCGCCCGGATGATGAGACACCGCGACCTCGGCGAGCCGGCCCGGCCCGGCCCGCTCAGGCCGCGGAGCCGGCCGGCGGGGCGCCCGGGACCCCTTCGCCGGTGAGGTGGTGCTGCACCACGGGCGCGAGCTGCGCGATCAGGTCCTCGGCGGGCGCGGAGGCGAGCGGCTCGATCTTGATCACGTAGCGCAGCACCGCCGTGCCGACCAGCTGCGCCACCGCGAGTTCGACGCGGTGCTGCGGATCCGGACCCGGCAGCGATTGCGCCAGCCGCGTCACCAGGTTGCGGGCCACCAGGCCGCGGAAGATCCGCGCCGCCGTCTCGTTGTTCACCGCGCTGCGCACGATCGCCAGCAGCGGCTCGCGGGTGGCCGGGTTCTCCCACAGGCCGAAGACGAAGCGGGTCATCCGCTCCCCCGCCTGGCCGCGCTCGGCCGTCGCGACCTCGTCCGGGACTCCGAAGGCGGGCGCGAACGCCTTCTCCACCGCCGCCTCGAAGACCTGTTCCTTGGTGCCGAAGTAGTGGTGCACCAGGGCCGGGTCGACCCGGGCACCGCGGGCGATGCCGCGGATCGACGCCTTGTCGAAGCCCCGGGCGGCGAACTCGGCGCGGGCCGAGCTGACGATCCGCTCGCGGGCGGACGGCTCCCCGGCGGCACGGCTGGAGCCGGCGGGGCGGCCCCGGCGACGGCCGGAGCGGGGTTCCGGGCCGGGGGTACCGGAGTCAGGAGTACCAGGGTCGGGAGTGCCGTCCGCGCGGTTCACGAACGCCTCGCCCGGGAGGGCTCGGGCGAGGGGGACGGCGCTGCCACGGTGGCGGCCAGGTGGCGGCGGGTGTACGCGAGGGCTTCGGCCAGATCGGCTTCGCGTTCGGCGGCGGACATCGCCCGCCGCGTGTTGACCTCGACCACGACGTGGCCGTCGAAGCCGCTGTGCGCCAGGTGCGTCAGCACCTCGGCGCAGGGCTGCGAGCCGCGCCCCGGCACCAGGTGCTCGTCCTTCGCCGAGCCGTTCCCGTCGGCGAGGTGGACGTGGCCCAGCCGGTCGCCCATCCGCGCCAGCATCGCCAGCGTGTCCGTGCGGGACGTGGCGGTGTGGGACAGGTCGATGGTGAAGTGACGGTAGTCGTCCCGCGTCGGGTCCCAGTCGGGGGCGTAGGCCAGCATCTCCCGGTCCCGGTACCGCCACGGGAACATGTTCTCCACGGCGAACCGCACGTCGGTCTCGTCCGCCATGCGCCACACGCCCTGCACGAACTCGCGTGCGTACGCCCGCTGCCAGCGGAACGGCGGGTGCACGACCACCGTCGACGCGCCCAGCCGCTCGGCGGCGGAACGCGCGCGCCGGAGCTTCGTCCACGGGTCCTTGGACCAGACGCGCTGGGTGATCAGCAGGCACGGGGCGTGGACGGCGAGTACGGGCACGCCGTGCAGGTCGGAGAGACGCCGCAGCGCCTCGACGTCCTGGCTCACCGGGTCCGTCCACACCATGACCTCGACGCCGTCGTATCCGAGGCGACCGGCGATCTCGAAGGCGGCCGCGGTCGACTCCGGGTAGACGGAGGCGGTCGACAGGGCCACCTTGGGCCCCGGGCGGGGACCGGGAACCGAAGCGACGCCCCGGCGCGTGCCGGGGCCCGTCTCCCACGCGGATGCTGCTGCCACGGGGGACAGCCTACGGCCGGGTAGCCGTGCGGGTGCGTGCGGCGGGTGACGAGCGCGGGGGGCGGAGTGCCCCAGCCAGGGGTTCTGCAGGGGGCCGGGGCGCTCGCGTGAGACGGCTCACGCCGGGCGGGTGCGCTCCGGGTGCCCGAGGGCCCGGGGGCCGTCAGAGGCGGAGGTGGTCGAGACGGCGGAGGATCATGCCCTCGCGGAGGGCCCAGGGGCAGATCTCCAGCTTGTCGATGCCGAAGAGGTCCATCGCCCCTTCGGCGACCAGCGCGCCCGCGAGCAGCTGCCGCGCCCGGCCCTCGGACACGCCGGGGAGGTTCGCGCGTTCCTCCGCCGGCATCTCGGCGAGCTTCGGCACCCACTCCTCCAGGGAGGTCCGCGCGAGTTCGCGCTGCACGTAGAGACCCTCCGCGGAACGGGCCGCGCCGGCCAGGCGGGCGAGCTGCTTGAACGTCTTGGACGTGGCGACCACGTGATCGGGCTCTCCGAAACGGGTGAACTCCCCGACGATGCGGGCGATCTCCGCCCGCACATGACGGCGCAGCGCACGGACGTCGTCCGCCGCGGGCGGGTCGCCGGGCAGCCGGCCGGCCGTGAGCCGTCCCGCCCCCAGCGGCAGCGACACCGCCGCGTCCGGCTCCTCGTCCAGGCCGTAGGCGATCTCCAGGGAGCCGCCCCCGATGTCGAACACCAGCAGGCGCCCGGAGGACCAGCCGAACCACCGGCGTACGGCGAGGAAGGTCAGCCGCGCCTCGTCCTCTCCGGAGACGACCTCCAGCTCCACGCCCGTCTCGGCCGCGACACGCGCGAGGACGGCCTCCGCGTTCGCGGCCTCGCGCACGGCGGAGGTGGCGAACGGCACGACAGCCTGGACGCCCTTGTCCTCGGCGACCTGCATGGCCTCACGGACCGTGAGCGTCAGCCGTTCCACGCCCTCCTCGCCGATGGCGCCGTCGGCGTCCAGCAGTTCCGCAAGTTTCAGCTCCGCCTTGTGGGAGTACGCCGGAAGGGGGCGCGCGCCGGGGTGCGCATCCACCACCAGCAGATGCACCGTGTTCGATCCCACGTCCAGGACACCGAGTCTCATGTACCGCACGCTAGCGTCACCCGGTCGCCCGGCGCTTACCCTGTCCTGTGTGGGAAAGACGAAACCGGCGAAGCGGAACAAGCGGGGCGACGGCACGGCGGCCCCGGCGGGCGAGGCGACCCCTGTGGGTGGTCCGGCCCCGGCGACCGTGGCGGCCCGGGACGAAGAGGTCGGGCTGGACTTCGCCAGGGCCTGGGTGGAGTTCCCGGACCCTGCGGACGAGGAGCAGGTCTTCCGCTGCGACCTCACGTGGCTGACCTCCCGGTGGCAGTGCGTGTTCGGGCAGGGCTGCCAGGGGATCAGCCCCGGCCGCGCATCGGACGGCTGCTGCACGCTGGGCGCCCACTTCACCGACGAGGACGACGAGCGCCGCGTCTCCGAGCACGTGGCCCGGCTGACGCCGGCGACCTGGCAGTTCCATGACGTGGGCACGGCGTCCGGCTGGGCCGAGGAGAACGAGGACGGCGAGCGGCAGACCCGCCGCTGGAAGGGCGCGTGCATCTTCCACAACCGGCCGGGGTTCGCCGGCGGTTCGGGATGCGCGCTGCACACCCTCGCGCTGCGCGAGGACCGCGAGCCGCTGGAGACCAAGCCGGACGTGTGCTGGCAGCTGCCGATCCGCCGCACGTACGAGTGGGTCGAACTGCCGGACGGCGAGCAGGTCCTCCAGGTGTCGATCGGCGAGTACGACCGCCGCGGCTGGGGGCCGGGCGGCCACGACCTGCACTGGTGGTGCACCGCCGCGCCGTCGGCGCACGGGGCGGGCAAGCCGGTGTACGAGTCGTACCGGCCGGAGCTGATCGAGCTGATGGGTGAGGCCGGGTACGAGGTGCTCGTCGGGTACTGCGAGGCGCGGATCGCCTCGCAGCTCCCGCTCGTCGCCCCGCATCCCGCCGACCCGGTGTGACCCCGCCCGGCCACGGCACCGGCCTCAGCTGGTGCTGGGTGTGGGCTCGGAGACCGTGGGGGTCGGGTCGGGGTCCGGCTCCGGGGAGGGCGTCGGCTCCTCGGACGGCGTGGGCTCCTGCGACGGCGTCGGGTCCGGATCCGGCTCGGGGTCGGGCTCCGGGTCCGGGGAGGGCGTCGGCTCCTGGGAGCCGGGGGGTTCCTGTGTGCCGCCCCCGGGGTCCTGCGGCCCGCCCCCGGGGGGCTGCGGACTGCCCGCGCCGTGGCCCTCGATGGTGACGACGGCGCCCACCGGCCCGATGCCGATGCGCGCCGACCAGGCGCCCGCGGGCTCCCGCGCCTCCACGACATAGGCGGAGAAGGACACGGACTGGCCGGGTTGGAGCACCCCGGAGGAACGACTCAGCACGAGCCAGTCGGCGGACGTGCCGGCCGTCCAGTGGACGGCGCTGTCGCCGGTGGCGGTGAGCGTGATCAGCGTGCCGTCGCCGGCGGGCTGGGCCTGGACGGTGAGGCGCCGGGCACCCCTGGTGGGGCCGCCCGGACCGGACCCTTCGCCGCCTTCGACGCGAACGGAGACGCGCGAGTCGGGGTCGCCCTTGCGGTGCTTGCCCGGGCCGGGCTCGGCGCGGCCCACGTGCCGGTAGGCGGAGTCGCCGCCGTTCTGCGCGCCGTCGTCCTGTTCGGTGGCGGAGACGGGCGCGGTGCTGCGCCCTTCGCCGGTGAGCGGCGCGCCCCGGTACGCCGCCCAGAGGGCCAGTACGGGGGCGGCCACCACGGTGGCGACGACGGTGGTGGTGACGGCGCGGCTGCGGAGGCGTTCGATGCGGGCGGCACGGTCCCTGACCTCGGCAGGGAAACCGTTCCTGCCGAAGCGGGGACTGTGCTGGCAGCGGGCGCGGCGGGCGGCTCGGAGCGCTGCCTGCACGGAGTGCCGCGGCGCCTCCAGCACGGCGAGCGAGGTGGGGCCTGTGGGGGCGGTGCCCGGCCAGCCGATGCCGGCCATGGCGCGCTCCGCGGCGCGGCGGCACTCGGCGCAGTCGTCGACGTGCCGGACGAGTTCGCGGCGGAGCGCGGAGCCCATGAGGAGGCGGTCGTCGCCGGCGAGCCGGCCGACCAGCGGGCACCCGCCGGACTCGACGACGGCGAGCGCGGCGCGGGTCCGCTCCACCTCGCAGGCCGCGCTGGTGAGCAGGTCGCCGGCGGCCTCGGTGCTCAGCGACAGCACGGCCGCCACCTCACGGGTGGGCAGCCCGTGCCGCACGGAGAGTTCCAGCGCCTCGCGCTGTTCGGGGGTGGTGCCGGCGGCCTCCGGCCAGGCGAGGGCGGCGAGTTCCCGGCGGCGCTGGGTCGCGGCGGCGCCGGAGAGCTGCGGCGAGGTGGCCGGGCCGCGGTCGCCGGGGCCCTGTTGGGCGAGGCGGCGCAGGCAGGCCCAGCGGGTGAGCGCGTAGAGCCAGGGTCGGTGGAGTCCGCGGTCGGCGGGCGCGCGGTCCCGTTCGTGCTGCCGGTCGGCGAGAGCGAGGGCCTCGCCCAGCGCGGCGGTGGCCGCGTCGTGCTCGCACATGACGGAGAGGGAGTAGGTGAACAGCCCGTCGAGACAGGATTCGTAGCGTTCCGAGCGGGGTGCGGGCGTCGGCCGCCGCACCGAGTGCGCTCGGTGTGCGCCGGTGGTGTGCGTGGAGTGCTCGCGCCTGGTGCTCATTCGAGGACGGTAGGACGACAGCGGCGTGTCGTCGGACCAACTTGAGCAGCTTTACTTCTTCCGAGTGACGATCTCCCTCGATGGGGGACATGTCGCGGCCACAGGGTGACGTCTGTCCACAGTCCGGGGGGCTCGTGGGGGCGGAGTGTCGGCGCGCGCCGCTAACGTGGCGGTCATGGCTGCTCGCAAGTCGTCCACCAGGGACCGTCCTTCGTACCGCTGCACCGAGTGCGGCTGGACCACCGCCAAGTGGCTCGGCCGCTGCCCGGAGTGCCACGCGTGGGGCACGGTCGAGGAGACCGGCAGCGCCCCCGCCGTACGGACCACGGCGGCCAGCCGCGTGGTGTCGCCGGCGCTGCCGATCGGTCAGGTGGACGGCCGGCAGGCCACCGCCCGCTGCACCGGCGTGCCGGAGCTGGACCGGGTGCTGGGCGGCGGACTGGTGCCGGGGGCCGTGGTGCTGCTGGCCGGTGAGCCGGGCGTCGGCAAGTCCACGCTGTTGCTGGACGTGGCGGCCAAGGCGGCGAGCGAGCAGCGGCCCACGCTGTACGTGACGGGCGAGGAGTCCGCGGGCCAGGTGCGGCTGCGCGCCGACCGGATCGGCGCGCTCAGCGACCACCTCTACCTGGCGGCGGAGACCGACCTCTCCGCCGTACTCGGCCACCTGGACGAGGTGAAGCCGTCGCTCCTGATCCTGGACTCGGTGCAGACCGTGGCCTCCCCGGAGATCGACGGCGCGCCGGGCGGCGTGGCGCAGGTGCGGGAGGTCGCCGGCGCCCTGATCCGCGCCTCGAAGGAACGCGGCATGTCCACGCTGCTGGTGGGCCACGTCACCAAGGACGGCGCGATCGCCGGTCCGCGCCTGCTGGAGCACCTGGTGGACGTCGTGCTGCACTTCGAGGGCGACCGGCACGCCCGCCTGCGTCTGGTGCGCGGCGTGAAGAACCGGTACGGCGCGACGGACGAGGTGGGCTGCTTCGAGCTGCACGACGAGGGCATCACCGGCCTCGCCGACCCGTCCGGGCTGTTCCTCACCCGCCGCGACGACCCGGTGCCGGGCACCTGCCTGACGGTGACGCTGGAGGGGCGGCGGCCCCTGGTCGCGGAGGTGCAGGCTCTGACCGTGGACAGCCAGATCCCGTCGCCGCGGCGTACGACGTCCGGGCTGGAGACGTCGCGGGTGTCGATGATGCTGGCGGTGCTGGAGCAGCGCGGCCGGATCAGCGCGCTGGGCAAGCGGGACATCTACAGCGCCACCGTCGGCGGCGTGAAGCTGTCCGAGCCGGCCGCGGACCTCGCCGTGGCACTGGCTCTGGCCAGTGCGGCGAGCGACACACCGCTTCCGAAGAACCTGGTGGCGATCGGCGAGGTCGGTCTGGCGGGCGAGGTGCGGCGAGTGACCGGCGTCCAGCGGCGGCTCGCAGAGGCCGCCCGGCTCGGCTTCACACACGCGCTGGTGCCGGGTGATCCGGGCCGCGTACCGTCCGGCATGCGGGTGCGGGAGGTGGCCGACATCGGGGACGCGTTGCGCGTGCTCCCGGCGCGCCCGCAGCGCGGCCGGGGCCCCGGCGCGGACCAAGAGCCCCAAGAGGAGGAGGCCCGCCGGTAGACTTTGCCCCGGTCTCGCCCGTCGGCGACATTCGCGTACGGCACGCGTGTACGACAATCGCCTGGGAGTGCCTGTGGAGGCGCGGGGCGCACCCTGGGGGTGTGCCGGAGCCGAACGTGACGACGTGATGCCGACAGGCACCCGCACGACCGAAGGAGTCCAGTGGCAGCCAACGACCGGGCAACGGCTCCGGGAAGGTCCGGTGGGACCCTCGGCGGCTCCCGCGCCGACAGCCTGATGCGCGCCTCGCTGAGTGCGGTCGCGCCCGGAACGGCCCTCCGCGACGGACTCGAGCGGGTCCTGCGGGGCAACACCGGCGGACTCATCGTCCTCGGCATGGACAGGACCGTGGAGTCGCTGTGCAGCGGCGGCTTCGTACTCGATGTCGACTTCACCGCGACCCGGCTGCGCGAGCTGTGCAAGCTGGACGGCGCGCTGATCCTGGACCGCGACATCACCAAGATCGTGCGCGCCGGGGTACAGCTGGTGCCCGACGCGTCCATCCCGACCGAGGAGACGGGCACCCGGCACCGGACCGCCCAGCGGATCTCCATCCAGACCGGCTGCCCGGTGGTCTCGGTCAGCCAGTCGATGCGGCTGATCGCCCTGTACGTGGGCGGGCAGCGGCGCGTGCTGGAGGACTCCGCCGCAATCCTGTCCCGCGCCAACCAGGCGCTGGCGACGCTGGAGCGGTACAAGCTCCGGCTCGACGAGGTCGCCGGGACGCTGTCCGCGCTGGAGATCGAAGACCTGGTGACCGTCCGGGACGTCTCCGCGGTCGCGCAGCGGCTGGAGATGGTGCGCCGCATCGCCACGGAGATCGCCGAGTACGTCGTGGAGCTGGGCACCGACGGGCGGCTGCTGTCCCTCCAGCTGGACGAGCTGATCGCCGGCGTCGAGCCGGAGCGGGAGCTGGTCGCGCGGGACTACGTCCCGCAGCCCGGCACGTCCGGCCGCCGTTCCCGCACGGTCCCCGAGGCGCTCGGCGAACTGGACCGCCTCACGCACACCGAGCTGCTGGAGCTGCCCACGGTGGCCCGGGCCCTGGGGTACTCCGGGTCGCCGGAGACGCTCGACTCGTCGGTCTCGCCGCGCGGCTTCCGCCTGCTCGCGAAGGTGCCTCGGCTGCCCGGGGCGGTCATCGACCGTCTCGTGGACCACTTCGGCGGGCTGCAGAAGCTGCTGGCCGCGAGCGTCGACGACCTCCAGACCGTCGAGGGCGTCGGGGAGGCCCGTGCCCGCTCTGTCCGCGAGGGCCTGTCGCGGCTCGCGGAGTCCTCCATCCTGGAGCGGTACGTCTAGTGCTGCGGCGCGCAGCCGACGCGTAGGGATGCCCGCCGTCGCGTGGACGCGCGCCGGAGCGCGCCCGGCCCCTCCCGCCGTGCCCTCCCCGCCTGCGCGCGCCGTAGCGGCGGCACGAGGGCGCGCCCGGCCCCAGCACCGAACGTTCAGGAGTGCGGCTGGGGCACCAGACCGGGCGCCCGGCCGTCCTGGGGCGTTCGCGGGAAGCGGTCCGTCGGAGGGTCAGTCCTTGGCCAGGACGAAGGAGGTCTGTTCGGTGGACAGGTCCGCGACCTCGATCTCGACGAGGTAGCTGCCTGCCGGGACCTTGCCGCTCTCCGGCGTGGCGCATTCGGGCTTGCTGCGCTCGCGGTCCCACTCCAGCGTGTGGACGCTGTCTCCCTTCGCGGGAACCTCGATCCAGGCGGCGCCGCGGCTGGGCGGGCAGTCGTCGGAGGACCAGACGCGATCGCCGTCGGAGTCGGTGACGGTGAGGACCGTCGCGGTCCGACCGAGGTCGACGCGGCAGGCCTCGCCGGAGTCGTTCGCCAGGGTGAGCTTCAGCTTGGGGGTGTCGCCCGGCTCGTACTCGTTCTCCACGCTCTTCAGGGCGACGCTCACGTCGCCGGGGGAGCAGTCGGCCAGGCCCGGGCCCGCCGGGATGCCGTCGCCGCCGGTGAGGCCGCCGCTGGACCCGGCCAGGGCGCCGCCACCACCGCTGCCGGAACCGGAGCCGCCGCCCGCGCCGGAACCGCCCTCGGAGCCGCCCGACCCGCCGGCGCCTTCGGCTCCGCCGGAGCCGGACCCGTCGTCGCCTCCCGAGCCGGCGCCGCCGTCCACCTCGTCACGTCCGCCGGGACGTTCGGTGACGGAGGGCATCGAGTCGGTGGGCCCGGGCGTGATGGGGTCGGTGGGGCCCCGGCTGCCGTCGCTGCCACCGGCGGCGTCCTGTCCCTGGTCGCCCTTGCTCCCGCCGAGGCTGATCGCCCACACGACGAGAAGCACGACCAGCGCCAGGAGGGCCAGCGCGACGGCCCTCCGCCGCCAGTAGATGGAGGAGGGGAGCGGTCCGATCGGATTGCGCAGTGATCCCACGCGGAAACCTTACGAGACATCAGGCGCCCCAAGGCCCCCACCCGCCGCCGGAGTAGGCGACTTTTCCGATGAGAGACACGACGAACACCCCGAGGTGTGACAAACGTCGGCGCCGCAGCGGCCTCAGGTCCACCCGCGCTAATCGTGCGCGCACCCGGGGGACCCGGCCGCGTGGTCGTTTCTGCGCGGCGTGCCGTCGTGTCAGGATCGCTTTGCCATGACTGCGACCACGGAAACCGCCGCGAACGCCTCCCCGGACCACGACCGGACAGACCTCCACGCGCCAGTCGTCGACTGGTTCGATGCGCATGCCCGCGACCTTCCCTGGCGCCGCCCCGAAGCGGGCGCCTGGGGGGTGATGGTGAGCGAGTTCATGCTGCAGCAGACCCCCGTCAACCGGGTGCTGCCGGTGTACGAGCAGTGGCTCGAACGCTGGCCGCGCCCCGCCGACCTGGCCGCCGAGGCGCCCGGTGAGGCCGTACGCGCCTGGGGCCGGCTCGGCTACCCGCGACGCGCGCTGCGGCTGCACGGGGCCGCCGCCGCCATAGCGGAACGGCACGGCGGCGACGTGCCGAAGAAGCACGCGCAACTACTGGCGCTGCCCGGCGTCGGCGAGTACACCGCCGCGGCGGTGGCCTCGTTCGCCTACGGACAGCGGCACGCCGTACTGGACACCAACGTGCGCCGCGTGTTCGCGCGAGCGGTGGCCGGACGGCAGTACCCACCGAACGCGACCACGGCCGCCGAGCGGAAGCTGGCGCGGGCGCTCGTCCCTCAGGACGAGGCGACCGCGGCACGATGGGCGGCGGCCACGATGGAACTCGGCGCGCTGGTGTGCACGGCGCGCAGTCCGGAGTGCGGCCGCTGCCCGATCGCCGCCCAGTGCGCCTGGCAGCTCGCCGGTGCGCCCCCGCACGAGGGCCCGCCGCGCCGCACCCAGGCCTACGCCGGCACGGACCGGCAGGTGCGCGGCCGACTGCTGGCGGTGCTCCGCGAGTCGACGGCACCGGTGCCGCAGTCCGTGCTGGACCGGGTGTGGCACGAGCCGGTGCAGCGGGCCCGGGCGCTGGACGGCCTGGTCTCGGACGGTCTCGTCGAACCACTCGCCGGAGGCCTCTACCGTCTTCCACACGCCTGACCGCTCGTGCGGCACTCCGCCGCACGCAGCCCCACGGGCGGGTGTCCCCTCCAGGGAGGGGACACCCGCCCGTGGGGGGTGACCCGGCGGCCTGACGGCGGTGTCAGGGGTTCTCGTCGAAGCAGGTGGAATCCCACGGCTTGGACAGGTCCAGCTCCTCCCGCTCCTGGGCCAGCGAGTACCAGTTGCCGCTGGGGTCGCGGAAGATGGCCTCGATCCCGTACGGGCGTTCCTGCGGCTCCTGGAGGAACTCGACGCCCTTCTCCTTGAGCTCCTTGTAGGTGGCGTGGCAGTCGTCGGTGCGAAAGGCGCCGGCACCGAGCACGCCCTTGGTGACCAGGGCGAGCAGCGCCTTGCCGGACTCGGGGTCCAGCCCGGAGCCGTCCGGGCGCATCAGGGTGAGCTGCACCTCCGGCTGGTCCTTCGGGCTGACGGTGATCCACCGCATGTCGCCCATCTCCATGTCGGTGCGCTCGACGAAGCCCAGGGCCTCGACGAAGAACTTCTTGTCGCGTTCCTGGTCGGTGGACCAGACGGTGGTGAGGGCGAGGCTCTTAATCATGAGGAGGCTCCCGAAGGGGTGTGGCGCGGAACGCCTCTCACGGTAGGCAGCGCCGGGCTCACTCCGCTTCTCCAGAATTGCGCTGCCGGAATCCTCCGGTCCACAGCATCGCGTAGCAGCCGGGGATCAGCGCGGCGCCGCTGCGTACGTGCTGCGCGCGGTAGTCGCGGGGCGTGACGCCGGTCTGCTGCTTGAAGCGGGCGGAGAAGGTGCCGACGCTGCTGAAGCCGACGAGCATGCAGATCTCGGTGACCGAGAGGTCCGCCGTGCGCAGCAGCTCCTCGGCCCGCTCGATACGGCGGCGTCCGAGGTACTGGCCGGGGCTCTCCCCGTAGGCGGACTTGAAGGCGCGCACGAAGTGGTAGCGGGAGTATCCGGCGTGTGCGGCCACCGCGTCCAGGTCGAGGCCCGGGTCGGCCCAGTCGCGGTCCATGGCGTCCTTCGCCCTGCGCAGGGCGCGAAGCCGGGCCAGGCCGGGGGTGGTCATGCTCCGATGGTGGCACGGGGGTGTGACAGCGGCGCCCAGACGAGGCAGGTCACTCGTCCGGCCGTTTCCGTGCCGCGTCCGCGGGGCCGGTGATCGCCTCCGGCAGTGCGTCGAACCACTCCGTCACGGCCGTCTCGTAGCGGATGCCGAAGTCGAGGGTGGCCAGTGCCCACGGGTCGTGCCGCCCGGCGCGCACGTCTGCGTCGACGGCCTCCCGTTCGGCGAGGTGACGGGCCAGCCGCTCCCCGTGGACGCGGCGGTTGGCCGCGACGAAGGCGGCCAGGCGTTCGGGGGGCAGGTGCCGGCCGAAGCTCAGGGTGAGCAGCAGGGGGAAGCGGATCTGCTCCGGTTCGGGCTCCCGGTCGAGCCAGGCGAGGAAAGCCTGGCGGCCGGCCTCGGTCAGCGCGTACGGCCGCCGGTCGCGCGGGCCGCGCTCCCCCACCTCGACCAGGCCGTCCTCGGCGAGGCGGGCCAGTTCACGGTAGACCTGGCTGCGGGTGACCGACCAGAATTCGCCGACGGCCCGCTGCGCGACCTCGGCGAGGTCCCAGCCACTCATCGGCCCGGCGTGCAGGAACCCCAGCAGCGAGCCCGCAGTGGCGTTCGGCGTGCGCGGCATGACGTCTCCCCTCCGGGCGACCCGTGACCGTCCGCTGTCGCCGCCGGGGCGTCCCTGAGCAGCCTTGACAGTCCACAGTGGACGGTGAAGCATGGTTGCCCACACTATCTTCCACTGTGGACGGTGGGCCGAGGAAGGAGGCGGTGACCATGCCGCCGAAGACACCGGGCGGTCCGGACGGGCTGCCGGACGGGCCGGGAGCGCCCGGCACACCGCAGCGCGGTGCCCTCCGCGCGTCCGACGACGACCGCGAACGGGTCGTGGCCGAGTTGGGCGACCACCTCGCCGCCGGGCGGCTGGACACCGCCGAGTTCGACGAACGCGCCTCCTCCGCCTACGCCGCGCGCACACTGGGCGAGCTGGACGTCCTGATGACGGACCTGCCCGCGGAGCGGGAGCGCGCGGGGAGCGGCGCGCGGACCTCCCTGGAGAAGGCCGCTTCCCCGGGGCCGGCCCCCGCCGCCCGGCCACAGGACCACAAGGCGCTGAACGTCCGCACCTGGCTCGCCGTCAGCGTCATGGTCACCGGCGTCTGGGGCATCAGCTCCCTCGCTGCCCATCAGCTGCTGAACTTCTGGCCGATGTGGGTCATCGGCCCATGGGGCCTGGGAATCCTCTTCCACGCCCTGAGCGGACGCCGCTCCGGACCCACCGGCGAGGTCGGCGACTGATCCCTCCGGCCCGGCCCCCGTGCCGTCCGCGCCCCGCGTGGGATCAGGCGCCGGTGACGCCGTCGACGCCTTCGCGCAGCAGGTCGGCGTGGCCGTTGTGCCGGGCATACTCGTGAACGAGGTGCAGCATGACCATCCGCAGCGAGACGTCCGACTCCCACTTCGGGTTGTAGCCGGTGACCTCCAGCGAAGGGGCGTCCCGTTCGATGCGCCGGCTGTGCTGCACCTCCGCCTGCCAGGCGTCGAACGCCTCCGCCCGGGTGGCTTCGCCCACGCGGAACGCCTCCTGGTAGTCGCGCTCGTCCGACCACACCCAGCCGACGTCCTCCCCGGCGAGGGTGCGGCGGAACCAGGCCCGTTCCACCTCCGCCATGTGGCGCACCAGGGCGAGCAGCGAGAGGGTGGACGGCGGCATCGACTGGCGCCGCATCTGCTCGTCCGTCAGCCCCTCGCACTTCATGGCGAGCGTCGCCCGGTGGTGGTCGAGGTAGTCGCGCAGCATCTCCCGCTCCCCCGCCGTCGGCGACGGCCTCCTGCGTGTGCCGGTCACGGCGCTTCCCTCTCGCGTGTCGTGTCTTCGGGCGCGACGAGTATCGGACATCGCCGGGTGCGCGCACAACGGTCGGCTGACGGGTCGACGGGCCGGGCCGGAAGACTAGGCTGAGTCGACGACCCGTCAACGGCCGTCGCACGGCCGCCACATGGCCCCGGGGGAGCCCCATGGAACCCGCCGTACGTCTCGCCTCCGGTGTCGCCGCGCCGCTGGTGCGGGAACTGTTCGTGCCGCCGCAGCGGCCGCCCGAGGGCGAGGAGCTGATCGCCGGGACCGTCTCCTTCCGCGGCCTCCACCCCACCACCACCTACGACGACCTGGAGCGGCTGGCACGGGAGTTCGTCCGGCACGGGCTGGACGGCCGCAACCTCCCGATGCGGGAGGACACCGCGGTCGCCGCCGTGCTGGCACGCACTCTGGCCGTGATGGGGGAGCTGGACACCACCGACGTGCAGGCCGTACGGCTGGGACCGCAGGACTGGGCTCGGCTGCTGCGGGCACACGTGCCGGGCGCCGACCGGAAGCTGACCGAGGAGTCGGCCTGGTTCCACGACAGTCTGCTGGTCGCGGTCTGTCTGCACGCGCTGCACCTGTTCGTCCAGCGCTCGCCGTACATCGCCGACCGGCTGCCCGAGAGGAGCCACCGCATCCGCCAGCTCGTGGACCTGGGAGACGTGTCGGCGCTGCGGGAACGGCGACGGCAGCCGTCGCCCGAGGACGCCGCGTTCGAGGAGCGCTACCTGCGCAGCGTCGTCGAGGAGTACAACCGGGTCACCATCTACGGCATCGACCTGCCCAACCCCAACACCCCGGACAGCTGGCCGCTCGAGACCACCTACCTCAGCCTCGGCGCGGAGTTCGGCGTACCCGGGGGCAGGAGCCGGGACGACGCCCCGGCCCCGCCGGAGGGGGGCAGCGCGGCCGGGGACGCCGACCCCGTGATGCCCGCGGACCGCGCGCTCGCCGGCCAGGAACGCGTGCTGCTGCGCGGCGTCGCCGGCTCCGGCAAGACGACCCTCGTGCAGTGGCTCGCGGTGGCCACCGCCCGCGGGCGGCTGCCGGAAGAGCTCGCCGCGCTGCGCGGCCGGGTACCGGTCGTCCTGCCGGTGCGACGCTTCGCGCGCCAGGGCTTCCCCGCGCCGGACGACTTCCTCGACGCCGTCGGCCACCCGCTGGCCGACGAAGCACCCGACGGCTGGATGGCGCGGCTGCTCGCCGACGAACGTGCGCTGCTGCTCGTCGACGGCATCGACGAGGCGCCCGAGGACCAGCGCCCGGCGGTGCGGGACGCGCTGCGCCGCATGATGCGCATCTACAGCGGCACCTGCTGCCTGGTCACCGCGCGGCCGCCGGCAGTGGACGCCGCGTGGCTGGCGGACGAGGGCTTCGACGAGCTGACACTCGCCCCGATGAACCGTGACCAGGTCGCCGCGTTCATCACCGCCTGGCACACCGCCGCCCGTACGGACACCGGCGACGACCACGCGCACCTCGACGAGTACCGCGACCGGCTGCTGCAGACCATTCCGCTCTACCGCGAACTGCGCGGCCTGGCCACCAACCCCCTGATGTGCGGGCTGATCTGCGCGCTGAACCGGGACCGCTCCGGCTCGATGCCCAAGGGGCGCCGCGAACTGTACGAGGCCGCCATGGAGATGCTGCTTCAGCGGCGCGACCCGGAGCGGCGGGTGCTCCACGCGGACGAGGTCCATCTCCAGCGCGCCGCGCGCGAACGGCTGCTGCGCAAGCTGGCGTTCCGGATGCTGCTGGAGGACCGTGCGGTGCTCGGCGAGGCCGCCGCCGTCGAGGAGATCGCCCGCTGCCTGCCCGCCATCCCCGCCGCGGCCGCGCAGGGCACGCCCACGCAGATCTTCGGCCACCTGCTGCAGCGCACCGGCCTGCTGCGGGAACAGGCCGACGGCGCGGTGGAGTTCGTACACCGCACCGTGCAGGACTACCTCGCCGCCAAGGAGGCCGTCGAACGCGGGGACCTCGCGCTGCTGCTGGAGCACGCGCACGAGCCGCAGTGGGAGGAGGTCATCCGGATGGCCGTCGCGCACGCCCGGCCCGGCGAGTGCGGCGAACTGCTGGCCGGGCTGATGGCGCCCGGCAAGGTCGGCATGCAGCGCAACCGGCGCCGCCTGCTGGCCGCCGCCTGCCTGGAACACGTCACCGAACTCGACCCCGTGACCCACGCCCGCATCCGGCGCGAGACCCGGCACATGGTGCGCCCGACCAGCGTCGCCGCCGCCCGCGGCCTGGGCTGGGTGGGCCCGATCGTGCTGGAGATGCTGCCCGACCCGGAGACCGTCGACGACGACGAGGCGTACCGGATCGCGCTGACCGTCACCCGCATCGCCGATGACGCAGCCGTCCACTACCTGTCCCGGCTGCGGCGGCGCCCGTCTCTGCCGCTGACCCTGCGCGCCGAACTGATGCGCGGCTGGAGGAACTTCGACACCGAGCGGTACGCCGAGGACATCGTGGCGCACCTCGACCCCTCGGGACTGTACTTCCCGGTCACCGACCGGGTCGAACTTGCGGTCCTGCGCCGCCTGGGCGGCCGGGAGTGCGTGCAGGTCGCGGGCCATTTCACCCCCGGCGAACTGCTCGCGGGCCTCGACCGCGGACCGCTGCGCCACCTCTGGCTCACCTACGACCTGGGTGTGTCCATGGAGTGGCTGGCGGACTTCCCCTCACTCACCACGCTCCGCGTCAACCCCCGCCTGCCGCGGGTCGGAGGCGTCCCGGAGGGCATCCGGATCATCTCCTGAACGCCTTCGGGCGGGGTGGTGACGGCACGCGGGGCATGACATCGTTCCGCGCGTCCGGCCCGTGAACCGCCGACCACCGCCCGGGAGCGCCCATGGAATCCGCCCGGCTGCGGGGCGCCGGCCACTCCCCGGACACGGAACGCGTCACCTGGCCGCGCGGCTCCGACCGCAGCGGGCTGCTCGGTGTGCGGGTGCGCGTCGGCACGTTCGAGGAACGTGAAGGCGCCGACGCGCTGCAGCGCGCCCTCGCGGCGGACGGTTTCGACGCGATCGTGGAATGGACCGGCTCGGACGGCAACACCGGCACCGGCGAGACACGGGTGAACGTCGCCGTCGTCGACCCCCGGCGCTTCGGCGGTTCACTGGCGGCGAGCCACGGCGAGGGCGTCGCCGGGCGCGAGAAGGTCACCGACATGGCGGCAGCCGGCATGTCGGCGACGCGCTGCTCGCCGTCAACGCGGGCTTCTTCGTGATGGAGGACCGGGACGGCGTGCCCGGCGCGCCCGCCGGCATCGGGGTCTACGACGGCGAGGTCCAGTCCTCGGCGGTGAACGGCCGCATCGCGCTCGTTCTGCGCGGCGACGGGCTGAGGGGCGGAACTCGGGCGGCTGTCGACGGTCTCGCGGATCTCGGCCGACGGGGCACGACGCGAGCTGGACGGCGTGAACCGGCGCCCCGGATCGATCCGCAACTGCGGCGGTGTCGGCGGCGACCGCCCCACGCAACGCCCGCTGCACGACGTCACCTGCACGGACGCGCACGAAGTCGTCCAGTTCACCGACGAGCTGGGAGCGGCAACGCCGGAGGGGGCGGCGTCGAGGCGGTGCTCGACGCGGGCCGGGTGACGGAGCTGCGGCCCCGCGGCGGATCGGTGCCGGAAGGCGGCAGCGTCCTGGCGGGCACCGGCGGCGGCGCGGACTGGCTGCGGGCGCACGCGGAGGCGGGCACGCGGGTGTCTGACGCACCGGGTCGAGGATGCGCGGGGGCGCCCGGTGCGACTCGGTGACGGCGACGACGTGGTGAACGGCGGACCGCAGCTCGTCCGCGACGGACGCGTCGCGCTCACCACGGGCGCGGGTGGCTTCGCCCACCCCGACGGCCCCGGCTTCGCGTACGCGTGGGCGCTGAAGCGGCATCCGCGGACGATGGTCGGCGTGGACGGACGCGGGCGCCTGCTCCTCGTCTCCGCGACGGGACGCCACCCCGGATACAGCGACGGGCTGTCGCTGCACGAGGCGGCACGCTTCATGGAAGCCCTCGGCGCGCGCGGCGCGATGAACCTGGACGGCGGCGGGTCGACCGCGATGGCCCTGCGGGGCGCGTTGCTGACGCGCCCCTCCGACCCGGCGGGTGAGCGGGCGGTCGGCGACGCGCTGCTCCTCCGGAACTGAACCCGAGCACGGCGGTGCCTCGCCCTGCGAGGGCGCCATGGGGCGGCGTGAGGTGTGGAGGGCCGGGCCCGCCCCGCTGCGGGAAAGGGGTGGGGCCCGGCATCAGTGATCAGTGATGCCAGGCCCCGGGGGTCGGTGAGCGGTCGGAGGAGGATTACTCCTTCGAGAGGTTCGGCGTCGAGCCGCCGGCCGCAGCCTCCGCGGGAGGCGCGTCGGGGAGCGTCGACTTCTCCTCGCCGCGGAAGGTGAAGCCCTTCTCGCCGTCCTCGCCGTCCTCCGTCTCGACGACCACGATGTGGCCCGGACGCAGGTCGCCGAAGAGGATCTTCTCCGACAGCAGGTCCTCGATCTCGCGCTGGATCGTCCGGCGCAGCGGCCGGGCGCCCATCACGGGGTCGTAGCCCTTCTTGGCGAGCAGTTCCTTGGCCTCCGTGGACAGCTCGATACCCATGTCCCGGTCCTTCAGCCGCTCGTCGACCTGGGCGATCATCAGGTCCACGATCTGGATGATGTCCTCGGGCGTGAGCTGGTGGAAGACCACCGTGTCGTCGACACGGTTGAGGAACTCCGGGCGGAAGTGCTGCTTCAGCTCGTCGTTGACCTTGGCCTTCATGCGCTCGTAGCCGGTCTTGACGTCACCCTGGCCGGCGAAGCCGAGGTTGAAGCCCTTGGAGATGTCACGGGTGCCGAGGTTGGTGGTCATGATGATGACCGTGTTCTTGAAGTCCACGACCCGGCCCTGGGAGTCGGTCAGGCGACCGTCCTCCAGGATCTGCAGCAGCGAGTTGAAGATGTCCGGGTGGGCCTTCTCGACCTCGTCGAAGAGGACCACGGAGAACGGCTTGCGGCGCACCTTCTCGGTGAGCTGGCCGCCCTCCTCGTAGCCCACGTAGCCGGGCGGGGAGCCGAACAGCCGGGAGACGGTGTGCTTCTCGCTGAACTCCGACATGTCGAGGGAGATCAGCGCGTCCTCGTCGCCGAAGAGGAATTCGGCGAGCGTCTTGGACAGCTCCGTCTTACCGACGCCGGACGGGCCGGCGAAGATGAACGAGCCGCCGGGCCGCTTCGGGTCCTTGAGGCCCGCGCGGGTACGCCGGATGGCCTGCGACAGCGCCTTGATGGCGTCCCTCTGCCCGATGACGCGCTTGTGCAGCTCGTCCTCCATGCGGAGCAGGCGCGAGGACTCCTCCTCGGTCAGCTTGAAGACCGGGATGCCGGTGGCCGTGGCGAGGACCTCGGCGATGAGCTCCTCGTCGACCTCGGCGACGACGTCCATGTCGCCGGCCTTCCACTCCTTCTCCCGCTTCGCCTTCTGGGCGAGGAGCTGCTTCTCCGTGTCGCGGAGCGAGGCGGCCTTCTCGAAGTCCTGCGAGTCGATCGCGGACTCCTTGTCCCGGCGGACGTTCGCGATCTTCTCGTCGAACTCGCGGAGGTCCGGCGGCGCGGTCATCCGGCGGATGCGCATGCGCGAGCCGGCCTCGTCGATGAGGTCGATCGCCTTGTCCGGCAGGAAGCGGTCGGAGATGTACCGGTCGGCGAGTGTGGCCGCGCCGACCAGGGCGGCGTCGGTGATGGAGACGCGGTGGTGCGCCTCGTACCGGTCGCGGAGGCCCTTGAGGATCTCGATGGTGTGCGGCAGCGACGGCTCCGCCACCTGGATGGGCTGGAAACGGCGCTCCAGGGCCGCGTCCTTCTCCAGGTGCTTGCGGTACTCGTCGAGCGTCGTGGCACCGATGGTCTGCAGCTCGCCACGGGCCAGCATCGGCTTGAGGATGCTGGCGGCGTCGATCGCGCCCTCGGCGGCGCCGGCGCCGACCAAGGTGTGCAACTCGTCGATGAACAGGATGATGTCGCCGCGGGTGCGGATCTCCTTGAGCACCTTCTTCAGGCGCTCCTCGAAGTCACCGCGGTAGCGGGAACCGGCGACCAGCGCGCCCAGGTCGAGGGTGTAGAGGTGCTTGTCCTTGAGGGTCTCGGGCACCTCGCCCTTGACGATGGCCTGCGCCAGCCCTTCGACGACGGCGGTCTTGCCGACGCCGGGCTCGCCGATGAGCACCGGGTTGTTCTTGGTGCGGCGGGACAGCACCTGCATGACCCGCTCGATCTCCTTCTCGCGCCCGATGACCGGGTCGAGCTTGGATTCGCGGGCGGCCTGCGTCAGGTTGCGGCCGAACTGGTCCAGCACGAGAGAGGTGGACGGCGTGCCCTCGGCGGGGCCGCCTGCCGTGGCCGCCTCCTTGCCGCCGGAGTAACCGGAGAGCAGCTGGATGACCTGCTGCCGCACCCGGTTGAGGTCCGCGCCCAGCTTCACGAGGACCTGGGCGGCGACACCCTCGCCCTCGCGAATCAGGCCGAGCAGGATGTGCTCGGTCCCGATGTAGTTGTGGCCGAGCTGAAGGGCCTCGCGGAGCGACAGCTCCAGGACCTTCTTGGCACGAGGCGTGAAGGGGATGTGGCCGGAGGGCGCCTGCTGGCCCTGGCCGATGATCTCCTCCACCTGCTGGCGGACTGCCTCGAGCGAAATCCCGAGGCTCTCCAGGGCCTTAGCGGCGACACCCTCTCCTTCGTGGATCAGTCCCAGAAGGATGTGCTCGGTGCCGATGTAGTTGTGGTTGAGCATCCGGGCTTCTTCCTGAGCCAGGACGACAACCCGCCGCGCGCGGTCGGTGAACCTCTCGAACATCGTTAATCGCTCCTCAGAGCGGTCAGGCAAGAAGGGGTCGGTCCCCTCCCCGTCCTTCCGCAGCTTAGTCCCGCAACGGGGGACCGCTCATTCCAACTGCCGACAGCCGCCCGCAGGCTCCCGCCCAGGACGGCCGGCACCAGTACCAACCCGATGGTGCGAGACGATGTTCCCGCAGGCCAGGCGCATTCACCCTGATCCACTACGCCGACGGCGAACGGCCCCGCGTCGACACGCCCGCCATGGTCCTCCATCGTCGTCTCACACCCCCGTCCCACTAGGGACTTCTTACCCTCCGGCACCGACAGTCCATGCGTCGTGCACGCTGTGTCGCGAACGGATCAGCTCATGGCGAACACTCTTGCGGGCCGGGCCGACGGCGGGGCGGCGGCCGCAACAGGACCGGGGCGTGACCGGGGGCGGCTTCCGCAGTTGCTCCGGCCATGACCGAATCAGCTTCGCGCACCACAACCCCCTGCCGACCGGGCCGCCGCGCCGACCGGCCCGCGTCCGCCGGACCCGCAGCGGGCGCACCGTCCTCGCCCACCGGCCCGGAGCCCGCTGATCCCGCAGCCGCGCACTCCGGAATCGCAGTGGCGGGCGTCGTGGGAGTGGTGGGAGGAAGCGCGCGGACCCACCGGCCCCGGGGCGAGCGCCCTGGTTCGCACTGGGCGTGTGCTTCGACGCCCTTCGGCTTTCCGCGGCGGCCGGGATGCCGCTGCTGGCCCGCACGCGGACCGCGGGGCCCGCAGTGCGGGCCGGGGCGGACATGTGGCTGATCGTCGCAGAGGGGGCCGCCGAGGAGCTCCCAGGGCTGCTTCGCTGGCTCGAGTGGGGCACGCTGCCCCACAGGGCCGGGCTGGCGGCCCTGGGCGCGGGCGCCCGCATGCCCGCACCCGTCGGCGGGGCAGGCCGGCCGGAGGGCGGCGGAAGTCCGTGGGAGGCCGCGGTGTGGTTGCGGCCTCCCCAGCCGGGACCTGACGGGAGGCAGCGGCTCCCCGCCGTGTCGATCGGCCGCCCGACCGCGGGTGCGCCCGATCTCGTACGCCTCGTCGACGCCGCGGCGACGGAATGCCACCGCGCTCTGCTCCGGCGTCAGCCGTTGGCCTTTTCGTAGGCCTCCCGCACGGTCGCGGGAACGCGCCCGCGGTCGTTGACCTCGTAACCGTTCTCCTTCGCCCAGGCGCGGATCTTCGCGGTGTCGGGGCTACCGGACGAGGAACGCCCGCCCTTTCCGCGGGAAGAACGGCCACCGGTACGGCGACCGGCCTTCACGAAGTCAGCCAGCGCGTCACGGAGCTTGTCCGCGTTGCCGGTGTTGAGGTCGATCTCGTAGGTCTTGCCGTCCAGAGCAAAGGTCACCGTCTCGTCCGCCTCGCCGCCGTCGAGGTCGTCGACAAGAAGCACCTGCACCTTCTGCGCCACGGGGTTCTCCCATTCGTCTTCGAATACGGATTACAGATACCGACGATGGAAGGAAACCGCTTTTCTCCGGGAAACACAAACCCTCGGCCGACTTCCCGGGCGATCGCCGCTCCGCACAGCGGGACCTTTCGGACATCTGACTGCTACAGATGCAGGAGCATCCGGCTGTTGCCGAGGGTGTTCGGCTTCACCCGTTCGAGACCGAGGAACTCCGCGACGCCTTCGTCATAGGAACGCAACAGCTCGCTGTAGACATCACCGTCCACCGGCGTCTCACCGATCTCCGTGAAGCCGTGCCGGGTGAAGAACTCGACTTCGAAGGTGAGGCAGAAAATGCGGCGCACTCCGAGCCAGCGCGCGGTCTGCACCAGCTTCTCCAGGAGCTGGTGGCCGACGCCGGTGCCCTTCAGACCGGGGTCCACGGCGAGCGTCCTGACCTCGGCCAGGTCCTCCCACATCACGTGCAGCGCACCACAGGCGACGACCTCCGCGTCGTGGTCGCGTTCCGCCACCCAGAACTCCTGGATGTCCTCGTAAAGCGTCACCGTGGCTTTGTCGAGCAGGATGCGGTCCCGCGAGTAGGCGTCGAGGAGCCGGCGGACGGTACGGACATCACTCGTTCGCGCGCGCCGCACCGTCACCGCGACAGGCGCCTTCTCGAGACCGTGCGCGTCTGCCCGGTCGCGCGCCGCGTTCGTCCCGGCGTTTGCGTCGGCGTTCCGGTCGGTGTTCCGCTTCGCGTTCCGGTCGACGTTCGGTGAAGGGGCGGTCGTCGCGGCTTCTGGAGTGGTCCGGGGATCTGCCATACCGCGACGCTATCTCTACGTCGAGTCGACGCGCACACCGCTCAGCTGTACGACCCGCAGAGCAGCCCGCAGCGCCTCCGACTGTTCGGCCGACATCATGCCGAAGAAGTCCACGAGAGCGGCGGCACTGTTGCCGCTCGCCGACCACGCCTGATGCATCAGGGCAGCGGAGTACGCGGCCCGCGTGGAGACAGCCGCATATCGATAGGCCCGCCCCTCCTGCTCCCGTCGCAACCAGCCCTTCTGGTGAAGGTTGTCCATTACGGTCATCACGGTGGTGTACGCGATCGTCCGCTGCTCCTGCAGATCTTCCAGGACTTCCCGCACGGTGACTGGGCGGTTCCACTGCCATACCCGCGTCATCACGGCGTCTTCCAACTCTCCCAATGGCCGAGGCACGGGAGAATAATAGGCGCAGATGGGATGAATTCAGCTGTCCGTTGCGCGCGCGGCCGCGTCCGCGGAAGAGGCGGAGCGGGCGGCGACCGGACGGTGCGCGCCGTCGGCGGCGGAGTCCAGTGCCGCGTCGACGGCGGCGTCCTCCTTCGCCTTGTTGGCACCGCCCTGGTTCTTCACGATCGTCACCACGAGGGCGGTGAAGCCGATCGCCATGACGAGGGGCGGGGTGAGGGCGGCGACGTAGTCCATGCCGGGGGCTCCTTGCGAAGGGGCGCGTGCGGGCGCATGTGCGCCCTTCAGCCTAGCGCCGGGCCGCCGGCATCTGGGGGGCGGGCGGCATCTGCACCCCTGCGTGCCGGGTCCGGGCGCCGCACCGCGACGCAGGGCGTGGCAGGCGAGCCCCCTGCACCGTTCCGGCACGGGTACCGGCCACGGCGAGCGAGCGGCCCTCGGGCATCCCGTTCGGTGCGTCTCCCCTCCACCGGACCCCGGACGGCTCGAGGAAGCCCCGTCCGCCCAGTGCCGACCGATGGGGGCGGGGTCGTGTTCGGCGACGACGTACGGCGGTCAGGCGGGGAGCGCGTGGGCCTCCTCGGGCGGGGTGGTGGAGGGGCGGCGCCGCGGGGGGAAGACCTCGCCGGGGGTCGGGACGGGGCGGCGGCCCGGCTGCGGCGCGGGCTTGGCCGGTTCCCGGCGCGGCTCCTTGGGGGGCTCCTTCTTCGGGTCCCGCTTGGGCTTCTCCTCGGCCAGGTCCGGCTCCGCCCGCACGGCGGCGCGCCCGCCGGGCAGGACGAGCAGCCGGCCACGTACGACCTGCTCGGCGAGGCTCTCGCAGCGCCGCAGGAGTTCCGCGCGGCGTTCGGACGCGGTCCGCCCGGCAGGCGCCCGGGCGAGCGTACGGAGGGCGTTCAGGTCTTCCGGACGAGGCAGGTAGCCGGCCGCGAGGGCGCCGTCGAGCAGGTCGAGGTACCCGCCCGCGGTGCCCGGCAGGGCGGCGCGGTAGCGGGCGAGATCCGCGAGGAGGAAGGACCGGAGCCGGTGCCCCTCGCGCTCGGCCTCGTCGAGGGATTCGGTGAGCTGCAGGACCTCCCGGACCTCCCATGCGGAGGCGCGGCTGGACTGGAGGGCTACGGCGAGGGCGCCTCGGAGCACACGCAGCTCGTCCGCGCTGAACGCCATGCCACCTCGGGAACCGTAGGGCGTAGGCATGGTCCGACTGTACGAGCTTGTCCGACTAAAGTGCATTATCGCCCATTCTGCGGGCGTGGCGGACGGACGTCCTCCACGCCCTTCCCCGCGGCGGGGGCCCGCAGGCGCGGCGGCGTCCGCCGCCCTCAGCGCGCGACGTTGCGGTCGTAGACCAGACGGAGGCCCACCAGCGTGAGCCAGGGCTCGTGCTCGTCGATGAGCTCGGCTTCGCCGAGCACCATGGGCGACAGCCCTCCGGTGGCGATGACCGTGACGTCGTCGGGGTCGTCCGCGAGCTCGGCGGCCATCCGCCGGACGACACCGTCGACCTGGCCCGCGAAGCCGTACAGGATGCCGGCCTGCATGGCCTCGACCGTGTTCTTGCCGATGACGCTGCGCGGGCGGGCCAGCTCGATCTTGCGCAGCTGGGCGCCGCGGACGCCGAGCGCGTCGACGGAGATCTCGATGCCGGGGGCGATCGCGCCGCCGACGTACTCCCCCTTCGCGGAGACCGCGTCGAACGTCGTGGCGGTGCCGAAGTCGACGACGACGCAGGGGCCGCCGTAGAGCTCGACGGCGGCGAGCGCGTTGATGATGCGGTCGGCGCCGACCTCCTTGGGGTGGTCCATCAGGATCGGCACCCCGGTCTTGACACCGGGCTCGACGAGCACGGCGGGGATGTCGCCGTAGTAGCGGCGGGTGACCTCGCGCAGTTCGTGCAGCACGGCCGGGACCGTGGAGCAGATGGCGATGCCCTCGATGTTGTCGCCGAGCTCCTCGCCGAGCAGCGGGTGCATGCCCATCAGGCCCTGGAGCAGGACGGCCAGTTCGTCGGCCGTACGGCTGGCATCGGTGGAGATGCGCCAGTGCTCGACGATGTCCTCGCCGTCGAAGAGGCCGAGGACGGTGTGCGTGTTGCCGACGTCGATGGTGAGCAGCATGGTCAGGCGCCCTCCCCCGCGCCGGCGGGCCGGTCGCCGGTGACGTCGCGCAGGTCCAGGCCGATGTCGAGGACGGGTGAGGAGTGAGTCAGCGCGCCCACGGCGAGGTAGTCGACGCCGGTCGCGGCGTACGCGGCCGCGTCGGCGAGGGTCAGCCGTCCGGACGACTCCAGCCGGGCGCGCCCGGCGACGAGGCCGACGGCCTCGGCGGTCTCCTCGGGGGTGAAGTTGTCGAGCAGGATCAGGTCGGCGCCTTCCGCGAGGACGGGTTCGATCTGGTCGAGGCGGTCGACCTCGACCTCGATCTCCAGCCCGGGGAACTCCTCCCGCACCGCCTTGAATGCCTGCGCGACGCCGCCGGCCGCGATGACGTGGTTGTCCTTGATCAGCGCCGCGTCGCAGAGGGAGAAGCGGTGGTTGACGCCGCCGCCACAGCGCACGGCGTACTTCTCCAGCGCGCGCAGCCCGGGGGTCGTCTTGCGGGTGTCGCGCACCCGGGCGGACGTGCCGGCGAGGGCGTCGGCCCAGGCGCGGGTGGCCGTGGCGATCCCGGAGAGGCGGCCGAGAAGGTTGAGGGCACTGCGTTCGCCCGTCAGCAGGTCGCGGGTTCGGGTGCGGACGGTCAGCAGCTTCCGGCCCGGCGTGACGCGGTCGCCGTCCTCGGCGTGCCGCTCGACTTCGAACTCGTCGGTGCACACCACCGACAGCACCGCCTCGGCGATGCGCAGACCGGCGACGGTGCCCGCCTCGCGGGCGGTGAAGTCGCCGACGGCGACGGCGTCCTCGGGCACGGTCGCCACGGTCGTCACGTCCACGCCGTGGTCGAGGTCCTCCTCGATGGCCAGGTGCGCGACGTCCTCCACCTGCACCGGGTCCAGACCGGCGTCGACCAGCAGCCGGGCCAGGTCGGGGTCGAGACCGCAGTCCAGCGGGTCGAAGACGTCGTCGTCCGCTCCGCCCGCACCGCAGCCGCACGCGTCGCCGCAGCCGCCGGACGCGGACGGGGCGGCACCGGCGGCCGGGCCGCCGATCTGGAGCAGCGGCACGTCCACGGGCTGCGGACGGCGTTCTTCGTCGGAGGAGGGGCTGGTCACGGGTACTCCTTGCGGATGACCGGGCTTACGGGCGGGAAGACCGTCGAGTCGGTCGTGGTGAGGTCGAGCGTGTCGAGCGTAGGGCTCTGCGCGTCGGGGCGCAGGGTGATGACGAGATGGCGGCGCCAGGCGGCGTCGTCCCGGTCGGGACGGTCCTCGCGCCAGTGGCAGCCGCGGGTCTCGGCGCGGCGGAGGGCGGCGGCGGTCAGGGCGCGCGCGACCAGGTGGAGGTTGGCGGTCTCCCAGGTGTCGACGCCGGGTTCGGCGGTCTTCGCGGGGGCGGCGGCCGAACCGGCGGCGGGCAGCGCGTCGAGCGCGGCGGACGCACGGGCGAGGCTGTCCGCGGACCGGAGCACGCCCACGCCGTGCGTCATGATCCGCTGGATCTCGGCCCGTGCCTCGGGAGGGAGCAGCGGGGCGTGCGCGGTGGCGGTCGCGCCGGGCGTGGCCTCTTCGCGCGCCTCTTCGGGGGCAGAAGCCGTCATGCGCGCGTCCGCCACGGCGTCCGCGATGCGCTCCGCGAAGACCAGGCCCTCCAGAAGGGAGTTGGAGGCCAGGCGGTTGGCGCCGTGGACGCCGGTGCACGCGGTCTCGCCGCACGCGTACAGCCCGGGGACGGTCGTCCGGCCGTGCAGGTCGGTGCGCACGCCGCCGGACGCGTAGTGCGCGGCGGGGGCGACCGGGATCGGGGCGGTGACCGGGTCGATGCCGTGCGCACGGCAGGCGGCGAGGATCGTCGGGAACCGCGACTCCCACATCACCGCACCGAAGTGGCGGGCGTCCAGGTACATGTGGGCGGCACCCTGCTCGCGCATCCGCCGCATGATGCCCTTCGCGACGATGTCCCGGGGGGCGAGTTCGGCGAGTTCGTGCTGCCCCTGCATGAACCGCACGCCGTCGGCGTCGACCAGGTGCGCGCCCTCACCGCGTACCGCCTCGGAGATCAGCGGCTGCTGCCCCTCGGCGTCGGGTCCCAGGTAGAGCACGGTCGGGTGGAACTGCACGAACTCGACGTCGCTGACCTCCGCGCCGGCGCGGAGCGCGAGGGCGACGCCGTCACCGGTGGAGACGGCCGGATTGGTGGTGGCCGAGAAGATCTGCCCCATACCGCCGGTCGCCAGGACGACGGCCGGCGCCCGCACGGCACCCACGCCGTCGTGCTGGCCCTCGCCCATCACGTGCAGCGTGACGCCCGCGGTGTGGCCGTCCGGGGTGGTGAGCAGGTCGAGGACGAGCGCGTTCTCGACGGTGCGGACGGCCTTCGCGCGGGCCGCGGCGACGAGGGCCCGGGAGATCTCCGCGCCGGTCGCGTCGCCCCCGGCATGCGCGATGCGGCTGCGGTGGTGCCCGCCCTCGCGGGTGAGAGCGATCTCGCCGGTGGTGGCGGAGAGGTCGAACTGGGCGCCGGCCGCGATCAGCCGCCGGACGGCGGCGGGGCCGTCCGTGACCAGAGTGCGCACGGCCTCCTCGTCGCAGAGGCCGGCCCCGGCGACCAGGGTGTCGTCGAGGTGCTGCTCCGGAGTGTCGCCCTCGCCCAGGGCCGCGGCGATGCCGCCCTGCGCCCAGCGGGTCGAACCGTCGTCGAGCCGCGCCTTGGTCACGACCACGGTGCGCAGGCCGGTGTCCGCGCAGCGGAGGGCGGCGGTGAGGCCGGCGACGCCGGAGCCGACGACCACGACGTCCGCGTCCAGGGTCCAGCCGGGCGCGGGGGCGACGAGCGCCGCGCGCGGCGCGCGCCCTCCCGGGCCGGCGCCGGGTATGCCGGTGCGGCTGCTCATGCGGGGCCTCCTGCGGCACGGAAAGGCTGCGGCCCCGCACCGGCAGCGGCGGACGGTTCCACGTGGAACGACGGGGGAGGGAACGCCGGGGGCCGGATCACGTGGAACCCTCCGGAAAGGGGAGGGGGATGTTGTCGATAAGCCGCGTGGTGCCGACGCGGGCCGCGACGGCGAGGACCGCCTCGCCGGTGAAGGCGGCAGCGGCTTCCGTGAAGTCGGACGGGTCGACCAGCGTGAGGTAGTCGAGGGTCACCGGGGGCGTGCCGTCGGCCGCCGGGGCGAGCACGCGGTGCGCGGCCGCGCGGGCGTCCTCCGGTCCGGCGCCCCGGGCCACCGCGTCGCGCGCCGCGAACAGTGCGCGGGACAGCGCGAGCGCCGCCCGCCGCTCCTGCGGCGCGAGGTACCGGTTGCGGCTGGACAGCGCCAGACCGTCGGGTTCGCGGACCGTGTCCACGCCGACGATGTCCACCGGGAAGTTCAGGTCCCGCACCATGCGGCGGATCAGGGCGAGCTGCTGCGCGTCCTTGCGGCCGTAGAAGGCCAGGTCGGGCTCGGTCAGGTGGAGGAGCTTGGCGACGACGGTGAGCATCCCGTCGAAGTGGCCGGGGCGGAAGGCACCCTCCAGGCGCTCCCCCATGGGTCCGGCGGCTATCTGCACCTGCGGCTCTCCGCCGGGGTAGACCTCGCCCACGCCGGGGGCGAAGACCACGTCGGCGCCCGCGTCGACGGCGAGGACGACGTCGGCGTCCAGGGTGCGCGGGTACCGGTCGAGGTCTTCTCCGGCACCGAACTGGAGCGGGTTGACGAAGACGGTGACGAGCACCTGCCCGCGGTCTCCCACGGCCTCGCGCGCGGCGCGGACGAGTGCGGCGTGGCCGTCGTGCAGGGCGCCCATGGTCATGACGACCGCACGGCGTCCGGCGTCGGCGCCTCGCCGGCGCGGCAGCGCCGCGTGCAGCGCGGCCGCGCTGCGGGCGAGGCGGGGCGTGACGGCCGGGGCGGCCCCGGGACGCGTGTCCGTACGGCTTCCGGAGCCGGATGTCGTCATCGCGTGCCTCCGCTCTCGTTGCCGGACGCGCCCAGCACGTCCAGCAGGTCCTCGGCGTGTTCCGGCTTGAGCAGGCCGTGCGCGAGCGCCCGGTCAGCGGTCGTACGGGCCATCGCGAGGTAGCCGGCGACAGCGTGCGGCGCGTGGGCGCGGAGTTCGGTGATGTGGGCGGCTACCGTGCCGGCGTCGCCGCGGGCGACGGGCCCGGTGAGGGCCGCGTCGCCGGAGCGCAGCGCGTTGTCGAGGGCGGCGCCGAGCAGCGGGCCGAGCATCCGGTCGGGGGCGCCGACGCCCGCCTCGCGGAGCAGTTCCATCGACTGGGCGACCAGGGTGACCAGGTGGTTCGCGCCGAGCGCCAGGGCGGCGTGGTACAGCGGGCGGACCTCCTCGGCGATCCACTCCGGTTCCCCGCCCATCTCGATGACCAGCGCCTCGGCGGCGAGCCGCAGCTCCTCCGGCGCGGTCACGCCGAACGAGCAGCCGCCCAGCCGCTGCACGTCGACCGGCGTACCGGTGAAGGTCATCACCGGGTGCAGGGCGAGTGGCAGGGCTCCTGCCTGCAGCGCCGGCCGGAGGACGTCGATGCCGTAGCGGCCGGAGGTGTGGACGAGGAGCTGGCCGGGCCGTACGGCGCCGGTCCCGGCGAGTCCGGTGACCAGGCCGGGCAGCGCGTCGTCGGGGACGGTGAGCAGGACGAGGTCGGACCGGGCCAGCACCTCGCCGGGGTCGACCAGCGGCACTCCGGGGAGCAGGGTCTCGGCGCGGCGGCGGGAGGCGTCGGAGACGCCGGACGCGGCCACCGGCCGGTGGCCGGCCTGCCGCAGCGCGGCGGCCAGCGCCGAGCCGACGCGGCCGGCGCCGACGACGCCCACGGCGAGGCGCGCCGGCCGGTCCTCGGCGCGCGCGGCCTCCGGCTGCCGGCCCGTTCCGGACGGGTGCTGTGGGTGCACGGAGTGGAACCTTCCGTTTGCCGTTCCGGTCCGCTGCCGGGTACCGGACGTTCCCGGCCATGTTATGCCCTGGCCGCGGCCGGGCCGGGCGCGGTGTGACGAGCCGGACGGCCCGTCCGCCGGGATCCGCGAGCCGGAGCGGCGCCCCGTGCGCTACTTGTCGATGTCGCCGACGACGAAGAAGAAGGAGCCGAGGATAGCGACCATGTCGGCGACCAGGGTGCCGGGGAGCAGTTCGGTGAGGGCCTGGATGTTGTTGTAGGAGGCGGAGCGCAGTTTCAGGCGGTAGGGCGTCTTCTCGCCCTTGGAGACCAAGTAGTAGCCGTTGAGCCCGAGCGGGTTCTCGGTCCAGGTGTAGGTCGCGCCCTCGGGGGCCTTGAGCACCTTGGGCAGCCGCTGGTTGACGGGACCGGGCGGGAGGTCGGCGATGCGGTCGAGGCAGGCGTCGGCGAGGTCGAGGGAGTTGTGGGCCTGGCCGAGCAGCACCTCGAACCGGGCCAGGCAGTCGCCCTCCGGGCGGGTCACCACCCGGAGCACGTCGCCCAGCTCTCCATAGGCCAGATACGGCTCGTCCCGTCGCAGGTCGAAGTCGACGCCGGAGGCACGGGCGAGGGGCCCGCTGACGCCGTACGCGTGCACGGTCTCCGGCGCGAGAATGCCCACGTCGCGGGTGCGGCCGCGGAAGATCTCGTTGCCGAGGACGAGGCGGTCGAAGACGTCCATCCGGGACCGGACGTCGGCGACGGCGCGGCGGGCGCGGCCGAGCCAGCCGGCGGGCAGGTCCTCCTTCAGGCCCCCGACCCGGTTGAACATGTAGTGCATGCGCCCGCCGGAGACCTCCTCCATCACGTTCTGCAGCTCCTCGCGCTCGCGGAACGCGTGGAAGACGGGCGTGATGCCGCCGAGTTCCAGGGGGTAGGAGCCGAGGAACATCAGGTGATTGAGGACCCGGTTGAGTTCGGCGAGGAGGGTGCGCAGCCACACCGCGCGCTCGGGCACCTCCATGCCGAGCATGCGTTCGACGCCGAGGACGACGCCCAGCTCGCTGGAGAAGGCGGACAGCCAGTCGTGGCGGTTGGCCAGGACGATGATCTGACGGTAGTCACGCGCCTCGAACAGCTTCTCCGCGCCGCGGTGCATGTAGCCGATGACGGGCTCGGCCGCGCCGATGCGTTCGCCGTCCAGGGTGAGCCGCAGCCGCAGCACACCATGCGTGGACGGATGCTGCGGGCCGATGTTGAGCACCATATCGGTGCTCTCCGCGGCGCCCCCGATGCCGACCGTCGTCGTCTGCGTCATGACGTCCAGTCTGTCAGCACCGCGGCGGCGAGGAGGAGACGGGCGGCCCGCACGTCCTCCTCCGGGCGGATACGGGCGGCGGTGCGGGAACCTAGGGTTGAGCGCATGACGACGGCGACGGATGACGGGCACGGTGAACGAGGCACCCCGGACGCCCCGGGCGCACGGGACGCGGCGGCCCCGCTGCCCGCAACCGACGAGTGGCGGGGCCTGGAACCCGCGCTGCTGCCGCTGCGACGGGTGGTGCTGCTGAGCACGCTGCTCCCGATCGCCGCGCTGGCCGGCGGGCTCCCCGGCCTGCTGGCCGGGCCGGTGTGGGCGCTGCCCGCGCTGGTGCCGCTCGGCTTCGCCGCCTGGGGCTGGGGCGCCCTCGCCCGCAACTGGCGGTCCTGGCGCTACGCCGAACGCGCGGACGACCTGCTGATCGCGCACGGCGTCCTGTGGCGCGAGATCACGGTGGTCCCGTACGGCCGGATGCAGCTGGTCGAGGTCACCTCCGGCCCGCTGGAGCGGCGGTACGGGCTGGCCACGCTCCAGCTGCACACCGCGGCCGCCACCACGGACGCGACGATCCCCGGGCTCACCCCCGAGGAGGCGGAACGGCTCCGGGACCGGCTGACCGAGCTGGGCGAGGCCCGATCGGCGGGGCTGTGAGCAGCGGGGAGGGCGCGCCGGTCACCCGGCCCGTCATCGAGGGCGACGCAGAGGCGAAGGGCACCGGCCGTGGGCCGGAGGGCTCGGGGGCGGCCGAGAGACGGCCGGAGGGCAAGCGGCTGCACCCGGTAACGCCCTGGCGCCGCACCTGGGCGCCGATCGCCGGCCTGGCCGCCTTCACCTTCCAGGACTTCGAACGCACCCGGCAGTGGTTCGAGCAGCTGACGCTCGGCTGGCTGCTGGCGGCGTTCGCCGTGCTGGTGCCGGTCGCCGCCGCGTACGGCTTCCTGTCCTGGTGGTACACCAGCTACCTGGTCACGGACACCGAGCTGCGCATCCGCACCGGCCTGCTCTTCCGCCGCACCGCGCACATCCGGCTGGACCGCATCCAGGCGGTGGACGTCGGCCGTCCGATGCTGGCGCGGATCGCGCAGGTCGCCAAGCTGAAACTGGACGTGGTCGGCGCCGATGCCAAGGACGAGCTGGCGTTCCTCGGCGAACAGGAGGCGGTGGCGCTCCGCGCCGAACTGCTCGCCCGCGCCGCCGGGATGGCGCCCGAGGCCGCACCGACGGCGGGCGAGGCCCCGGCCCGCGACCTGCTGCGCGTCACCCCCCGGATGCTGATCGTCTCAGTGCTGCTGCTGTCCGGCGGCTGGCTGCTGCTCGTGGCTGTGGTGCTGGTCCCGGCCCTGATCTACACGGCCACCGGCAACGTGTGGCCCGCGCTGGCGGCCGTCCTACCGCTCGCGGGCGCGATGTGGGGCAACACCGCCGGACGGGTGCTGAAGGAGTTCGACTGGACCGTCCAGGAGTCGCCGGACGGCCTGCGCATCGATCGCGGCCTGCTCGACCGGGCGCACGAGACGGTGCCCCCCGGCCGCATCCAGTACGTGCGGGTCGTCGAGCCGCTGCTGTGGCGGCGACGCGGCTGGGTGCGGGTCGAGCTGCAGGTCGCGGGCGCCGGGAAGGAGCGCGGCGGCGTGCTGCTGCCGGTGGCGACCCGGGCGGACGCCGCACGGGTGCTGGCACGCGCGCTGCCCGGCGTGGAGCTGGACGCGGTCGCCGCGGCACTGTCGCCCGCGCCGCCGCGGGCCCGCTGGTGCGCCCCGTTCTGGTGGCGCTCCTACGCCCACGGCGTGACCGCCACCGTCTTCGCCACACGCAGCGGACGTGTGCGCCGGCAGACCGAGCTGGTGCCGCACGCGAAGGTGCAGAGCGTCCGCTCCGAACAGGGGCCGTGGCAGCGGCGGCTGGGGCTGGCCGACGTCGCCGTGGACCACGGCGCGAACGGCTGGGCGAGGGCGCGGCTGCGCGACGCGGACGAGGCCCGTGCCCTGGTCGCCGCCCAGGCCGAGCGGTCCCGCACGGGCCGGCGCACGGCCCGCCCGGAGCGCTGGCTGACGTAGGCCCTGTCCGGCGGATCGCCCCGGACCGCACGGGCACGGGCCGGGCGGCGTCAGCCGCCGGGCCCGGCCACGGCGTGAGTCTGCGCGGGGGCGCCGAAGAGGTCGGGCACGTCGACCGGACGGGTCAGCCAGGTGAAGGCGCCCAAGCCGGCGAGGTCCGTGAGCTCCGCCGCCTGCGAGGCGTCGCGGAGCCCCCGCACGTACGCCAGGGCGTCCGTGGACGCCCTAGACAGGGGCGGTCTTCCGCCGTGCACGCCGAGGTCGTGCAGTGCCTCCCGCTGGGTGAGCGTGCGCCACGGCCCGCCCGCGGCGGCCGCGCACGCGTCGACGGCGACGTGCGCGGTCAGGTCACGGGCCCCGTCCGGCGCGGGCGGCACCTCCCGGCCGTCGAGGTATCCGGTGAGCGTGCCCAGCGGCGGGCGGTCGGCCCGGGTGTGCGCGTAGTCCACGGCGACGGCCAGTCCGCGCCGGAGCGTGCGGACGGCCGACGTCCAGGCGACGTCCCGGGGCAGGCCGATCTCGGCGCGCAGACCCGGCTCGGCGTCCAGCGGCCACCAGCGCCGCAGCCACGCGGCGTCCTCCTCGGCGACGGGCTCGCCTGCGGACTCCCTCCCCTCCCGGTCCACATGGACGTACCGCACGACGCCCGCGTCGTCCGCCTCGACGACGTCCAGCGGCACGTTGTCCAGCCACTCGTTCGCGAAGAGGAGTCCGGTGACGGAGCCGGGCGGCGGCAGCACGTGCTGCCAGGCGATGCCGGGGTCCAGCCCGTCCGGGCGGGGCGCGCGTTCCACGGCCACCCGCCGCAGCCGCCGGGCGAGACCGTGCGGATCGTCCTCCGCCACGGCCTCCGCGACCTGTGCGAGCAGCTCGCCCCGCCCGGCACCGACGTCGAGCAGGGTCAGCTCGCGGGGCCGGTCCAGCGCCTCGTCGAGGCGCAGCAGCAGCCGTGTCACCGCCCGTGCGAACAGCGGCGACACGTGGACGGAGGTACGGAAGTGCGCTCCAGGCGCCTCGCGCACGAAGAAGCCGTGCGGTGTCGCGTACAGGCTGTCCGTCATCGCCGTCCGCCACCGGCGCGGAGGTTCCGTTTCTGCGTCCGTCACGCAGCTCACGGTACGCGCGGGGGCGCGGCGCGGGGGCGGGCGGCGCCTCCACCTTGCGGAGTAGGCGCGGGCCGGAGGATCCGCTTCACGGCTGACCCCGGCACGTGCCCGGCCTGCATACGCTGGGTCACGTGCACCGCATCTACGAGTTCGTCCGCCGTCACCCGACCTGGGTGGACAGCCTCTGGGCGCTCGTCCTGCTCCTGCCGTCGGCGGTGTGGATCGTGGCGAGCATCGCCGCACCCCCGCAGGCCACCGGAATGGCGGACAGCACGGCTCAGCGGATCGCGGCCGTCCCCATCGCCCTGGCGCTGTCGCTGGTGGTCGCGCTGCGGCGGCGCGCCCCGGAGAAGATGCTGCTGCTCGCGATCGGCACCGGCATCGCCCAGCTGATCACCGGGGTGGAGACCAACCCCGGCGACTTCGCCTTCCTGGTGATCATCTTCACGGTCGCCTCCCGGCACGTGCGCTGGGCCTCGCGGCTGGCCCTGGTCGGCGGCCTGCTGGCACCGCTCATCGCCACGCTGCGCTGGCCGCCCGAGCAGTCCGCCCCGCAGACCGTGCTCGGCTGGCTGTTCCTCACCGTGCCCTTCGCCCTGGCCTGGGTGATGGGCGACTCGCTGCGCACCCGCCGGGCGTACTACCAGCAGCTGGAGGAGCGTGCCGCCCGGCTCGAGAAGGAACGCGAGGCCCAGGCGAAGGTCGCGGTGGCCGCCGAACGGGCCCGCATCGCGCGCGAGCTGCACGACGTCGTGGCGCACAACGTGTCGGTGATGGTGGTCCAAGCGGACGGCGCCGCGTACGTGCTGGACAGCGCGCCGGAGCAGTCGCGCCAGGCGCTGCAGACCATCTCCGGCACCGGGCGGCAGGCGCTCGCCGAGATGCGCCGTCTGCTAGGCGTGTTGCGCACCGGCGACGGCGAGCAGGGCCGCGACGGCGACGAGTACGTGCCGCAGCCAGGCGTGGAACAGCTCGCCGAACTCGTCGACCAGGTGCGCGGCACCGGGGTGACGGTCAAGTTCGCCATCGAGGGGACGCCCCGCCCCCTGCCCAGCGGCGTCGAACTGACGGCGTACCGCATCGTCCAGGAGGCGCTGACCAACACCCGCAAGCACGGCGGCCCGCACGTGGGCGCGAACGTGCGGCTGACGTACGGCGACGGCGAGCTGGAACTGCTGGCCGAGGACGACGGACGGGGCGCGCAGTCCGAGCTGTACGAGGACGGCGGCGCGGACGGGCTCGGGCAGGGCCTCATCGGCATGCGGGAACGCGTCGGCATGGTGGGCGGCAGCCTCCAGGCGGGGCCGCGACCGGGTGGCGGCTTCCGGATCAGCGCCCTCCTGCCGCTCAGGGGCGGAACGCAGTGAGACCGCGCCCGGCCGCCGGGCTCCGAGGGGGGAACCGTGGGAAAGGGAACACGATGACGACGACCATCCGCGTGATGCTGGTCGACGACCAGGCACTGCTGCGCACCGGCTTCCGCATGGTGCTGGCCGCCCAGCCGGACATGGAGGTGGTCGCCGAGGCGGGCGACGGGGCGGAGGCGCTCGACGTGCTGCGCTCCCGGGCGGTCGACGTCGTGCTCATGGACGTGCGGATGCCCAACCTCGACGGTGTCGAGGCCACCCGGCGGATCTGCGGCGGCGAGGGCGGGCCGGGCGCGCCGAAGGTGCTCATCCTCACCACCTTCGACCTGGACGAGTACGCGTTCAGCGCGCTCAAGGCGGGGGCCGGCGGGTTCATGCTCAAGGACGTGCCCCCGGACGAGCTGCTGTCCGCGATCCGCTCCGTGCACAGCGGCGACGCGGTCGTCGCGCCCAGCACGACCCGGCGGCTTATCGACCGCTTCTCCACCGTGCTGCCCTCGGCGGTGGAACAGCCCGTCGCCCGCGAGCTGGAACGGCTGACCGACCGGGAACGCGAGGTGCTGGTGCTCATCGCCCAGGGCCTGTCGAACGGGGAGATCGCGGCGCGGCTGGTGCTGTCCGAAGCGACGGTGAAGACGCACGTGGGGCGCATCCTGGGGAAGCTGGGCCTGCGGGACCGGGTGCAGGCGGTCGTCCTCGCGTACGAGACGGGCCTGGTCCGCGCCGGCGACGGGTCCCGCTGACGCGCGGCGGCCGGGGTCGGCCGGCGCGGGCGGCGGCCCGCGACCCGCAGCCCGGTATCAGGGGAGAGCGCCGCGGAGCTCGGTGATGTCCAGGGCGGCACCGTCGGCGAGGTCGACGACCTTGCCCGCCGCGTGCGCCCGGCGGGAGCGGGGAGCGGGTTCGGGCTCGGCGTCCTCCGCGGTTCCGGGAGAACCGGCGTCGCGGCGCGGCGCCGGGCCCGACGCACGGCCGGCCCCGGCGGGCTTCGCCCCGGCGGCTCCGAAGAAGTCGAAGCCGCCGCCGGGCCGGCGGGGGTCGGGCGCCGGACGCACCGCGGGAGGCGGCACCGGCACGGCGGCAGCGGCCGGGGATGCCGACGTCGGCGGCCCGTCAGCCTCGCTGCCCTCGACGGCCCGGAGCCTCCGCTGCCGCTCCGCGCTGCGCCGCAGATGCCGCAGGGCCTCGCTCGCCTGAAGGTAGGTCAGCGGTGTCGGGGCTCCCGACGCGCTGCGGTGGTCGGCCGCGCCGGAGGTGAGCGCCGCGCGCACGGGCGCCGCAGCCTCCAGCTCCAGCAGGCGGCGGCCCTCCAGGGCGCTGGCCCGCTCGGTCTCGGCGTTGGCATACCGCCGCAGCAGCGCAGCGTGCTCGGTGCGGAGGCGGCCCAACTCCGCCCGCCTGGCGGTGAGTTTCCGCTCCACCGCGGCGCGCAGTTCGCGCGCCTCCTCGAGTGCCGCCTCGTGCTCGGCCTCCCGCTCCTCCGCGCGCCACTCCATGCTCGCGCGGCGCGCGTCGAGTTCGGCGACGCGACGGCCCGCCCGACGGTCCCAGCGGCGGGTGAGGACGGCGCCGGTCACGGCCGCGAGTGCGGCAGCGGCGGCCAGGCCGCGCAGCACCACGGTGTCGGTGTCGCCGAGTCCGGCGGGGCCGACGAGCCAGGCGCCGCCCGCACACGCCAGAGCAGCCGCCGCGACCGCCGCTGGTGGGAGGAGACGGTGCAGTGGCTGCTCATGGCGATGACGTCCACGTGGCATGGCCTGAAATTTACCGTGTGTGCCCCGCTGTGCGACACCTCACGAAGGCATTGTTATCGGCCGGTCATCGGTCCGGCGGGCGCGTCCCGTGCGGCCCCGGCGGTCAGCCGTCCAGCAGTCCCTCGTCCTCCAGGTAGGTGCGGGCGACGTCCTCCGGCTTGCGGCGGTCGGCGTCGACCTGGCGGTTGAGGCCGATCAGGTCCTGCGTGGTGAGCGCAGCGGTGACGCCGTCGAGGGCCTCGGCGACCTTCGTCCCGCCCGCGTCCTTCGCGTTGACGACGGGGAGCACGTTGTCGGCGTTCTGGAGGCCTTCGTCGTCCTTCAGCAGCACCAGCCCGAAGTCCTCCAGGGTGGCGTCGGTGGTGGTGGTGAGCACCATGTCGTTGGTGCCGTTCTTCACCGACTGCTTGGCCTGGGTGGTGCCGACGCCCTTGGGGTCGACCTCGGAGACGTCGATGCCGTAGGTCTTCTCCAGGCCCGGCTGGCAGAAGGGGCGTTCCACACACTCGTCACCCGCGGCGAGGCGCACCTCGACGCCGGCCTCGCCGAGGTCGGAGAGAGTCTCCAGATCGTGCTTCGCCGCGAACTCCTTCGTGACGGCGAAGGCGTTCTGGTCGACGGCCTCGCCCGCGTCGAGCACCTTCAGGCCCCGCTTCCCGGCGAGCTTCTCCAGGGCAGCGACGGTCGTCTCCACGTCGTTGGAGGCCACCGGGTTCTCGGCCGGGGCGTCGGCGCCGTTGACCTGGGCGTTGAGGAACTCGGCGAGCGTGGCGGCGTATTCCGGCACCACGTCGATCTGGCCCTTCTCCAGCGCCGGCTCGTACAGCTCGCGGTTGGCGACCGTCTTGATGGTCGTGTCGAAGCCCGCGTCCTCCAGCGCCAGGGCGTAGAGGTTCGCGAGGACCTTGGACTCGGTGAACCCGGCCGAGCCGATCACCAGCGACTTCCCGCCGCCTCCGTCGGAGGCGCCGCCCTGCTCCTCCAGGCTCTCCCCGCCGCCGCAGGCGGCCAGGCCGGCGGCCAGCAGCGCCACCGTCCCGGCGGCCGCCGCGGCGCGCGCGCCGCGGCGTGCGCGGGTCCCTCTGGTCGTCCCGATCACGTTCTTCACCGTCCATCTGTTCGATATGTGCGAGGCGTCAGCATGCCACGGAAGGCGGTCAGACGGGCGCCTTCAGCGACTCGCGTTCCGGTGCGGCACCCGTACGGTCGTGACCGTCCTCGTCGGCCGGTTCCCCGCCGCGGCCGTTCGTACGCGTGCCGCCGCGACGTCCGCGCATCGGGTCCAGGACGCGGCCGAGTGCGATCATCGCCAGTTCGACCAGGAGCGCCAGCAGGGCCACCAGGACCGCGCCGGCCACCACCTGGGCGGTGTCGTAGGTGTTGAAGCCGGCGGTGATGATGCGGCCCAGGCCGCCGCCGCCGACCATCGCGGCGAGCGTCGCGGTGGCGACCACCTGCACGGCGGCCGACCGGACTCCGGTCATCAGCAGCGGGTACGCCAGCGGCAGTTCGACGCGAAACAGCAACTGTCCACCGGACATGCCCATCCCACGGGCCGCCTCCACGACCTCCCGGTCGGCCTCGCGCATGCCCACGTAGGCGTTGGTGAGCAGCGGCGGGATCGCGAAGAGCACGAGCGCGACGATCGTCGGCAGGTCGCCGCCGCCGACGGTGGCGAGCGGGGTGAGCATCAGCAGCACGAGCACCGCGAAGGTGGGGACGGCACGGCCGACGTTGGACAGGTTGATGGCCAGCGGCCCGCCGCGTCCGATGTGGCCGAGCCACACGGCCGTGGGCAGCGCCACGGCCGCGGCGATACCGAGGCAGACCGCGGTCAGGTAGAGGTGCTCGCCGAGCAGCGCCAGCGCACCGCCGTCGCCGGTCCAGTTGCCGTCTGTCGTCAGCCAGGTCCAGGCTCCCTGGATTACGCCCATGGTTCAGCCCTTCCCCGCGGTGGCCCGGTGCCGGGTCCACGGCGTCAGCGCGCGCTGGAGCCAGAGCAGCAGCAGGTCGGCTAGCACGGCGAGCACCACGCAGAGCACGGACGCGGTGAGCACCTGTGCCCTGAAGACGGTCTGGAGCCCGCTGTAGATGAGGTTGCCGAGGCCGCCGTAGTCGACGATGGCGCCCACCGTGGTCAGCGAGACGGCGGAGACCGTGGCGATCCTTACGCCCGCCATGAGGGCGGGGACGACGAGCGGGAGTTCCACCTCGAACAGCATCCGTCCCGGGCCGTACCCCATGCCGCGTGCCGCCTCCCGGGCCTCGGCGGGCACGCCGTCGAGGCCGGCCAGGATGTTGCGCACCAGGATGGTGAGCGAGTACAGCACCAGCCCGGTCACCACGACCGAGACGGAGAGACCGAAGACGGGCAGCAGCAGCGCGAACATCGCCAGCGACGGGATGGTGTAGAGCACCGTCGTGAGCCCCAGGACGGGTTCGCGAGCGGCCCGCCAGCGGCGGGCGGCGAGTGCCAGGGGGAAGGCGACCAGCACGGCGAGCACGACCGAGACGGCCGCGATGCCGATGTGCTGGATCGTCGCGTCGGCGAGTTCTCCGCTGCGGGAGCGCAGGTACTCGGCGCATATCCAGTCGTTGTCTCTGAGGCAGTCCCTCGAGGCCACCAGGGCTCCCATCCCGTTTCGCCGGTGCGCGCGCTTTCCGGTCTGTGGGCGGACGTACCCGGACACGCCTCACGATCACCTGTCAGTATGACGAGTGTGATTCGTTTCGAGAGCGTCGGCAAGCGATACCCCGACGGCACGGTCGCCGTGGACGACCTGACCTTCGAGGTGGCCGAGGGCGAGATGGTGACGCTCGTCGGCCCGTCCGGCTGCGGCAAGACCACCACCATGAAGATGGTGAACCGCCTGATCGAGCCGACCTCCGGCCGCATCCTGGTCGACGGCGAGGACATCGCCGGGGTCGACCCGGTGGAGTTGCGGCGGCGCATCGGCTACGTCATCCAGCAGGTCGGGCTCTTCCCGCACCGCAGCGTGCTGGACAACACCGCGACCGTGCCGCACCTGCTGGGCGTGAAGAAGGCGCAGGCGCGGAAGCGGGCGGCGGAGTTGCTCGACCTCGTCGGACTCGACCCTTCGGTCTTCGGCGACCGCTACCCCGACCAGCTCTCCGGTGGGCAGCGGCAACGGGTCGGCGTCGCGCGGGCACTGGCCGCCGACCCGCCCGTCCTGCTGATGGACGAGCCGTTCGGCGCGGTCGACCCCGTCGTGCGCGAACACCTCCAGAACGAGTTCCTCAAACTGCAGGCGCAGGTGCGCAAGACGGTGCTCTTCGTCACCCACGACATCGAGGAGGCCGTCCGGCTCGGCGACCGGATGGCCGTCTACGGCGAGGGGCGCATCGAGCAACTCGACCCGCCCGCGAAAGTGCTGGGCGCCCCGGCGACGCCCTACGTGGCGGACTTCGTCGGCGCGGACCGCGGGCTGAAGCGGCTGTCGGTGACACCGATCGAGCCCGGCGACCTGGTGCAGCCGCCCGTCGTGCGCAGGAACGACGCGGTGTCGGACGCCGCCCACCGGATGCGCGCCGACGGGGCGCGGTGGGCCGTCGTGCTCGACCACGACGGCAGCCTGCACGGGTGGATCGACGCCGACGAGGTCTCCGCCTCCGGCGGCGGGACCGTCCGCGACCACGCCCGCCGGATGAAGGCGTGGCTGCCGCTCGGGGCCTCCCTCAAGCAGGCGTTCAGCACGATGCTCCAGTACGACGCCGGCTGGGTCGCTGTCCTCGACGGCGACGGCTCCCGCTTCGCGGGCGTCCTCACCCCGGCCCGGCTGCACGAGGCGCTGCGCCGGTCCGTCGACGCCGACGAACGCGACGTCCCCCGCGAGGACGTCGACCTGCACTCCATCACCGGCGCGTAGCCGCTCCCCGCTCTCGCAGGCACGACGCGAGCACGACCCAAGCACCACGTGGGCGCCCGCACGCAGGACGGGGCGGGCGGGCGCGGCGCTACGCGGCGGCGGGAGCCTGGGGGTCGTCGTTGTCGTCGTCCGGGAGGCGGCAGACGCGCTGGAGGAGGAAAGCCGTCGCGACGACGGCGACGGCCGCTGCGACGGACAGGCCCGCGTACAGCGTGTCCGCGCGACGCGCCGGCCCCTCGATGTCGCTGAGCAGCAGGAAGACGCCGGTCCCCCCGTAGAGGCCGGCGACGAGCGCCGCGACGAGCGCGCTGGCCTGGCCGAAGACGACGGCGCGGGCGGCCATCATCGGGTCGACGCCCTTCGCACCGGGCTGCCGCTCCCGCTGCGCCTTCAGCCGGGCGCGCAGGCCGAGCGCGGTCGCGAGGAGCACGGTCGCGATGACGGCCAGCACGACGGGCGCGGCGACCGGCACGCTCGGCAGCGCGCCCCAGCGATCGAGCAGTCCGGCCAGCGCCCAGCCGAGGACGGCGGCGACCGCGAAGACGCCCGCCAGAACCCTGATTCGCAGTTCTCTCACGCGGACACCAACGCTCAGTCGGGCAGGCTCAGTTCCAGGTCGTTGCGCGCGGAGACCCCTTCGCGCCCCACGGCCGTCAGCAGGTCGGCGACCTGGCCGCGGCCGGGCACCTCGGCCTCCGCGTCGACATCGTGCCACGGCGCGAGGACAAAGGCCCGTTCGTGCACGCGCGGGTGCGGCAGGGTGAGCAGCGGGTCGTCGGAGATCACGTCCTGGTAGGACACGATGTCGACGTCGATGGTGCGCGGCCCCCAGCGTTCGTCGCGCACCCGCTCCAGCGCCTCCTCGATGGCGTGGCCGCGTTCGAGCAGCGAGCCGGGTGGCAGCGTGGTGCGGACGAGGACGACTGCGTTGAAGTACGCCGGCTGGCTCGCGGGGTCGACGCCCCACGGCTCGGTCTCGTAGACCGGGGACACCGCCTTCACCTTGAGGCCGGGGGTGTCGGCGAGCGCGTCGACGGCGCTCTGCAGCGTCTCCAGGCGGTTGCCGAGATTGCTGCCGAGGGCGATCACGGCGTGCTTGGGGTTGCTGAGGGTGATGTCGGCCGCATCCACCTGGCGCACGACGGAGGCGGGCACCGGCTGTACGGTCGGGTCACTGTTCGGCGTCATGCGCGGCTCCGCTGGATGGTGATGGTCACGTCGTCGAAGGGCACGGTGACGGGGGCGTCGGGCTTGTGCACCACGACCCGCACCTCGGCGACGGCCTCGTGCGCGAGGCAGACGTCGGCGATGCGCTGGGCGAGCGTCTCGATCAGGTCGACCGGCTCGCCCGACACGACGGCCGCGACCTCCTCGGCCACCACGCCGTAGTGCACGGTCCGGGCCAGGTCGTCGCCGGTCGCGGCGGCGCGGGTGTCCACGCCCATGTCGACGTCCACGACGAAGGTCTGTCCCTCTTCCCGTTCCCGCGGAAGCACGCCGTGATGCCCGCGGGCACGCAGGCCGTGCAGCGCCACTCGGTCCATCGCGTCTTTCCTTCCTCCGGGTCCGGTGCGGTCCTGGCCGCCCGTTCCGTCACGGGCGCGTGCGTGCCGGTACACGTCGCGCGCCGGTACACAGCGGTGCGGGCCGGGACGGGTCGGTGCATGTCGGTACGTGTCCGGACGGACACGCGGCGCGCCGGGGCGCGCCGCGGGTCGAATCTACCCGCGAGCTCCGCCGGCGCCCGTGCGCGGGGCCGGTCGACAGCTCCGCGCCGTGGTGCGCGGGACCTACCCGGCAGCGTGGCGGCACAGTCTCACACGCCCCCCGGTGGGCACGAAGGAGTGGTCCGCGGGCCTCGCGCTGACGTGCGGCCCCGGCCGCGACGGGTAGGACGCCGCGACGGTCCGACGGCCTAGGCTTGGAGCCATGAGAGCGTTGCGTGGCCGGGTCGCCGGTCTGCCGGAGTGGGACCGCTGTGCGGTGATGGGCGTGGTGAACGTCACGCCGGACTCCTTCTCGGACGGCGGCCGGTGGTTCGATCACGAGGTGGCGGTCAAGCACGGGCTGGACCTCGTCGCCCGGGGCGCGGACCTGGTCGACGTCGGCGGGGAGTCGACCCGGCCGGGGGCCACACGGGTGGACGAGGCGGAGGAGTTGCGCCGGGTGCTGCCGGTGGTGCGCGACCTGACCGCCGCGGGGGTGCTGGTCAGCGTCGACACCATGCGCGCCTCGGTCGCCGAACGGGCCCTGGCGGCTGGCGCGTCGCTGGTCAACGACGTCAGCGGCGGCCGGGCCGACCCGACGATGGTGCCGGTGGTGGCCGCGGCGGGTGCCCCGTTCGTGGTGATGCACTGGCGCGGCCGGTCCGTCGACATGAACGACAGGGCGGTGTACGGCGACGTGGTCGGCGAGGTGCTCGACGAACTGCGCGCGGCCGTGGACGGCGCGGTCTCGGGCGGCATCGCGGCGGAACGGATCGTCGTCGACCCGGGCCTGGGCTTCGCCAAGAACGCCGGTCACGACCTGGCGCTGGTGGCCGCGCTGGGGCGGTTCCGCGCGGAACTGGGGTTGCCCCTGCTGGTGGCCGCCTCGCGCAAACGCTTCCTCGGCCGGGTGCTGGCGGGCGAGAAGGACGCGGTGCCGCCGCCCGCCCGGGAACGGGACGCCGCCACGGCTGCCGTGACCGCGCTCGCCGCCCGGGAGGGTGCCTGGGCGGTGCGGGTGCACGAGGTGCGGGCGAGCGCCGACGCCGTGCGCGTCGCGCGGGCCGTCGAGGGAGCCGCGTGAGCCGCGCCCGCACGGACATCGAGGCCGTCGAGGAGGCCAACACCGCGCTGTACGAGGCGGTCGAGCGCGGTGACCTGGAGACGCTCGGCGGGTTGTGGCTGGACGCGGAGGTCAGCGTCGTGCACCCCGGCTGGCCGGTGCTCACCGGCCGCGGCGAGGTGATGCGCAGCTATGCGCTGATCATGGCGAACACGGAGTACATCCAGTTCTTCCTGACGGACGTGGAGATCTCCGTCATCGGCGACACCGCGGTGGTCAGCTGCACGGAGAACATCCTCAGCGGCGGTCAGGCCGAGGAGGACGGGGACCTCGGTCCGCTGGTCGGCGGACTGGTGGTGGCCACCAACGTCTTCCGCCGCGTGGAGGACGGGAGCTGGAAGCTGTGGTCGCACCACGGTTCGCCGGTCCTGGTCGAGGGCGAGGACGACGACGGCAGCGAGGAACTCGGCGCCTGACGGGTCCCGTTCGGGCCCGCCGGACGCCCGTCCGGTCAAGCCGGCGCCCGAAACGGGCCAGAGCGGTCACGAACCGCCCCCGCCCGTCCGGTTGTTCCCCTACCGGACACCTCTTATTGACGTGAACTCTTCTATATTGGTCCTCTATTGATCACGGTCACGCTGTCCGGACCTGACCAGTCCCGAGGACCAGAAGAGATGACGACCGAAAACGCCCCCCGGCGGAACAGTCCGTCCGCGACTGCCGGCGCGGCGACGGGGACCGCGCTCGCCCTGCTGATCGCGGTGACGGTGACCTCGCCCGCCTGCCTGCTCGCGGTGTACCTGGCTCCGACGTCGCTACGCCCCGAGATCGCCTGGACGTCCGGCGCCGTCGCGCTGCTGCTGTGCGTCTGCGTCGCCGTGGCCGCGTACCAGCGGCTGACCGCCCGCCGCCTGCGCGGCGAGCTGGCCGCACGGGACGCCGAGGCCGCCGAACACCGCGCCGCCACCGAACGCTTCGCCGACATCACCGTGCCCGAAGTGGTGCGCCGGCTGCGCGAGGGCGCCTCCGCGGAGACCGCGCTCGCCGCGGCCGGACGCGTCGAGGACGACGCGCAGCGCCGCGTGCTGGGCACGCTGGCCACCGAGGTGCACCGCGGCGAGAGCCGCCGGGCCGCCGCGATGGCCGCCTGCGCCAACGCGGCAAGCCGCGTCCAGGCGCTGACCACATCCATGGCCGCCGACCTGCGGGAGATGGAACACCGGCACTCCGACCCGGACGTGCTCGGCGACCTGCTGCACCTGGACCACCGCACCGCGCAGACCGGGCGGCTGGCGGACAGCATCGCGGTGCTCACCGGCGCCCGTTCGGGACGCCGCTGGGCCAAGCCCATCCGCATGGAGAGCATCCTGCGCGGCGCGATGGGCCGTATCCAGGGCTACCAGCGGGTGCGGCTGCACTCGACGTCCACCGTCGCGGTCGCCGGGCACGCGGCGGAGGGCGTCATGCACGCCCTCGCCGAAATCATGGACAACGCGGCGAACTTCTCCCCGCCCACGGCCGAGGTGCACGTGTACGTGGAGCAGGTGTCGGCCGGGGTCGTGGTGACCGTCGAGGACGGGGGCCTGGTGATGGGCGAGGTCGCGCTGCGCCGCGCCCAGGAGGCGGTGGAGCCTCGCTCGGCGCGCGATCTGAGCGCCCTGCCCGGGACCCGTCTCGGCCTCTCCGTCGTCGGACGCCTGGCGCACAAGCACGGCCTGTCCGTCTCCTTCCGCCCTTCCGCCCACGGCGGTACGGGCGTCCTGCTGCGCATTCCGCAGGAGCTGGTCACCGAGAGCACGCCGTCGTCCGGCGAGACCCACGGCCGCGGACTCCCCCACCCCGCTGCCCGGCAGGGTGGCGGGGTGGGGCACGTTCCGCCCGCACCCGACCGCACCCGCACGGAGGCGGGCGCCGGCACGGCAGCCCCCGCAGCCGCCGGGGCGGGCGCGGGAGCGTCTGCGGGCGCAGGCCTCACCCCGGGCCCGGGCGCCACCGCGGAGCCCGCCACGGACGACGCCACCATGGTGATCCCCCGCTACCCCGGGACCCCGGACCATGCCGGACGCCAGGCGGACACCGTCGAGACGCCGGAGGGCCGGGAGCACCGGCACGTGGCCGACGAGGCTCGAGGCGACGAGATGGTGCAGTACGGCGAGAGCGGGCTGCCCCGCCGCCGGCGCGGTCGTACGCTCGCCGCGGCACGGCGGGCGGCCGAGACCGCCGCCGAACGCCCGCGCCGCGCACGCACCGCGGCCGACGCCGGTTCCCGGCTCGGCGCCTTCCGGCGGGCCGTGCGCGGCGAGACCCCCGCGGCGGGCACGGACACCGCTCCGGCACCCGCCACCACGGGCCCCGGCGCACCGCCCGGTAACGGCCCGGCGACCACCGAGGCGGCCACCGAAGCCGCCGCCTCGCCCACCTTTTCCGATTCGCGCGCGGAGGAACGCCCGGAATGATGACCGACGGCAAGCTGGACTGGTTGCTGGAGAACCTGCTGGAGCGGACGCCCGGAGCGCGCCACGGGCTGGTGCTGTCCCGCGACGGACTGAAGCTGTGCCGCTCGCCGGAGCTGTCCGTGGACCAGGCGGACCAGCTCGCGGCCATCGCCGCGGGCATCCAGAGCCTGTCGCACGGCGCCTCCGTGGAGTTCGGCGACGGCACGGGCGGCGTTCGGCAGGCGATGACGGAGTTCTACGGCGGCATCCTGTTCGTCGTGGAGGCGGGCGAGGGCGCGCACCTGGCGGTCGTAGCGGGTGAGGACGCGGACGTCGGCCTGGTCGGGCACAACATGAACGAGCTCGTCGAGCAGATCGGCGAGCACCTCAGTGCCCCGCCCCGCGAAAGCGGCGACGGGGACGGCACCCGGCGCGACCGCACGGACCGCGGCGCCGCCTGATGCGCCCGGGACGGGACGACGATCCGGACCGGCTGTACACCGTCACCGGTGGCCGCAGCCGGCCGGACGCTTCGGACACCCTCACCTTCGACCTGGTGACCCTGGTCGTCGCCGAGTGCGACCCCACCCCGGCGATGCAGTCCGAGCACGCCGCGATCCTGCGGATCTGCCGCCACCCGACGGCGGTGGTGGAGGTAGCAGCGGACCTTGGCCTCCCGGTGGGCATCGTCCGCATCCTGCTCGGCGACCTGCTGTCCGCCGGCCGGATCACGGCCCGCCACCCCCGTACGGCCGCCGCGGCGACGGACCGCATGCCCGACCCCGAACTTCTGAAGCAGGTGCTCGTTGGCCTCCGCAACCTCTGACCCGACCTCCCGCTTCTCCGGTGCCTCCCCGCAAGGGGGCGCCTCGGACCGCGGTGTCCCGACGGAGCTCCCCGAGGTGCCGGCGCGGACCTGGCGCCCACCGCTGCGCGACAGCGCGGAGAACGGCCTCAAGATCGTGATCGTGGGCGGCTTCGGAGTCGGCAAGACGACCATGGTCCGCTCGGTCAGCGACATCCGTCCGCTGAACACCGAGGAGACGATGACGCGAGCCGGCGAGGGCATCGACGACCCGAGCGCGGTAGCGGGGAAGACCACCACGACGATCGCGTTCGACTTCGGCCGGATCGGCATCGACGAGCAGACCGTGCTGTACCTGTTCGGCGCCCCCGGACAGGAACGTTTCTGGTTCCTGTGGGACCGGCTGTTCTCGGGCACGCTCGGCGCGGTCGTGCTGGTCGACACGCGGCGGCTCGCGGACTCCTGGTACTCCATCGACAGGCTGGAGCACCACGGCACCCCCTTCATCGTGGCGCACAACGACTTCGGGGGCCCGCACCACACGCACGACCAGATCCGCGAGGCGCTGGACCTCTCCCCGGACGTGCCGCTGATCGACTGCGACGCCCGCTCCCGCGAGTCCAGCAAGGACGTGCTGCTCACCCTGGTGAACCACCTGCACGCCCTGGCGACCGCGCACTACGCGCAGAACGGCGCCGAGGAGGAGATCGCCCGATGAACGGCCCGACCGTACCCACGCAGGCCCAGGGGCAGGCGCAGGCGGCGGGCTGCCCGGTGCCGCTGGGCGGCGAGCGCTTCCTGGCCGGACCGGCGCGGTTCTACCGCGAACTGCGGCGCGATCACGGCCCGGTGGCGCCGATCGAGCTGCCCGGCGGCGTTCCCGCGTGGCTGGTGCTCGGCTACCGCGAGGTGCACCAGGTCACTTCTGACCCGGTGCTGTTCAGCCGCGACTCCGCGTTGTGGAACATGTGGGACCGCGTCCCGGAGAACTGGCCGATGCTGCCCATGGTCGGCAAGCAGCCGTCCATCCTCTACACCGTCGGCGAGCGGCACCGGCGGCGCTCGGCCGTGCTCGGTGACGCCCTCGCCGGCGTGGACCCGTTCGAGCTGCGCGACCACGTGGAACGCTTCGCCGACGACCTCATCGACGCCTTCTGCGGCAGGGGCGGCGCCGACCTGGCCGCCGACTACGCCAAGATGCTGCCGGCCCTGGTCCTCGCCCGTCTCTACGGCTTCCCGGACACGGACGGCAAGGAGCTGGCGCACGCGGTGAACGCCCTGGTCAACGGTGGCGCCGACGCCATCGCGGGCGCCCGGCACGCCACCGCGGCGATGCAGGGGCTCCTGGAGTCGCGCCGCGCGGAGCCCGGTGCGGCGAGGCCGCCCGCGGACGTCGCGGGGCGGATGCTGGCGCACGCGAACGCCGGAGAGTTCACGCTCGACGAACTGGTCCAGGACATGCGGGTCATCATGACCGCCGGGCACCAGCCGACCGCCGACTGGATCGGCAACTCGCTGCGCCTGATGCTCACCGACGACCGGTTCGCCGCGTCGCTGACCGGCGGCCGGCACAGCGTCGCCGAGGCGATGAACGAGGTGCTGTGGGAGGACACTCCCACTCAGAACATCGCCGGCCGGTGGGCCACCCGCGACACACGCCTGGCCGGCACCCGCATCCGGTCCGGCGACCTGCTGGTGCTCAGCTTCGCCGCCGCCAACGGCGACCCGCAGGTACGGCCCGACCAGCACGCGCTGACCGGGGGCAACAACGCCTTCTTCTCCTTCGGCCACGGCGAGCACCGCTGCCCCTACCCGGCCCAGGAGATCGCGGAAACCATCGCCCGCAAGGGCATCGAGGTGCTGCTCGACCGGCTGCCCGACGTCGATCTCGCGGTCGCGGAGCACGACCTGGTGTGGCGGCCGTCGCCCTGGCTGCGGGGGCTGGTCAGCCTGCCCGTCCACTTCACCCCGACGCACATCGCTGGAGGCTCACGGTGACCGGACCCGGACAGACGTCGCAGACGACGGCCACGGGGCAGAGCGCGGCGGGTACCGCCGGGGGTTCCGGCGGCGCGGGCGGCCGTATCGCCATCGACCCGCTCGTGCGGAACCTGGCCGCCGAGACGGCGGCCCTGCGCGACGCCGGCCCGGTCGCCGCCGTGGAGCTGCCCGGCGGGGTGCCGGTGTGGGCGGTGACACACCACGCCGAGGCCCGGCGCCTGCTCACCGATGCGCGGCTGGTGAAGAACATCGCGCACTGGGCGGCCTGGCAGCGCGGGGAGATCCCGAAGACCTGGCCGTTGATCGGGCTGGCCGCCCCCGGGCCGAGCATGCTGACCTTCGACGGTGCCGACCACCGGCGACTGCGCACGCTGGTCGCCCAGGCGCTCACACCGCGCCGGGTGGAGGAGCTGCGGCCGCGGATCGAGGAGATCACGGCGGGGCTGCTCGACCGTGCCGGCGACCGGGCCGACGCGGAGGGGCGCGTCGACCTGAAGGAGTCCTTCGCGTACCGGCTGCCGATGGCCGTGATCAGCGACCTGATGGGCATCGACGCCGCCGACCACCCGCGGCTGCTGGAGCTGTACGACAGCTTCTTCTCCAGCCTCACCCGACCGGAACTGGTGCAGCAGGTCATCGGCGAGCTGCGCACGTTCTACTCCGGCGTGGTGCACCGCAAGCGGGAGGCACCGGGCGACGACCTCACGAGTGCGCTGATCGCCGCGGGCGAAGACGGTGACCGGCTCAGCGAGGCGGAGATCGTCTCCACACTGCAGGTGATGGTCACCGCCGGGCACGAGACCACCATCAGCCTCATCGTCAGCGCGGTGGTGGCGCTGCTCACGCACCCGGAGCAGCTGGCCATGGTGCGGGACGGCCGGGTCGGCTGGGACGAGGTCATCGAGGAGACGCTGCGCTGGTCGGCGCCCACCTCGCACGTGCTGATCCGGTTCGCCACCGAGGACGTGGCCGTCGGGGACACGGTGATTCCGCAGGGCGACGCGGTGATCATGTCGTACGGGGCGATCGGGCACGACACGGAGCAGCACGGGGAGGACGCCGACCGCTTCGACGTCACGCGCTCCCCGAACCGGCACCTGTCGTTCGGGCACGGGCCGCACGTGTGCCCGGGGGCGGGGCTGTCACGGCTGGAGGCGCGGATCGCGCTGCCCGCGCTGTTCGAGCGGTTCCCCGGGCTGGAGCTGGCCGTGCCGGCGACCGAGCTGCGAAACAAGCCGACGGTGACGCAGAACGAGCTGTACGCGTTGCCGGTGCGGCTGGGGGTCTGAGCGCGCGGAGAGCGGGCCTCAGCGGGCCATGATGAGGCTCATGGCCTCGGAGCGGGTGGCGGGGTCGCGGAGCTGGCCGCGAACGGCGGAGGTGAGGGTCTTCGCGCCGGGCTTGCGCACCCCGCGCATGGTCATGCACATGTGCTCGCACTCGATCACGACGATGACACCGCGCGGTTCAAGGATCTCCATCAGGGAGTCGGCGACCTGCGTGGTGAGCCGCTCCTGCACCTGGGGGCGGCGGGCGTAGACGTCGACCAGACGGGCCAGCTTGGACAGGCCGGTGATCTTGCCGCTGGCGGACGGGATGTAGCCGACATGGGCGAACCCCACGAAGGGGACCAGGTGGTGCTCACAGGAACTGAGCACCTCGATGTCCTTGACCAGCACCATCTCGTCGTGGCCGAGGTCGAAGGTGGTGGTCAGGACGTCTTCGGGCTCCTGCCAGAGACCGGCGAATATCTCGCGGTACGCACGTGCGACCCGGGCCGGGGTCTCCCGCAGGCCCTCCCGGTCGGGGTCCTCACCGACGGCGATGAGGAGCTCCCGGATGGCGTCCTGGGCCCGCTTCTCGTCGAACTTTCCGATGGTGCCCTCGCCGTCCAGCGTCACCGGATCGGTCATGTGTGCCTCGTTTCTCGCGCCAGTGCAGCAGAAAGCCGCGCCCCCTGCAGGGTAGAACCCTGGGGGCGCGGCTCCGCATTCCGGGCGGGTCAGGACTCCTTGCGGGGGTCCTCCAGGAGCTCGACGGAGTCGGTCGGGCCGATCTCCTTGCCCTTCTCCAGCACCGGGTGCTCGCCGTTGGCGGACACGGCGGCCGGCACGGAGACCGGGGGCCGGGTCGACGGCGTGCGGCGGGTGGATCCGGTCCACGCCGGGCGGGCCGGGCGCTTCACGATGGGGGCGAAGACCTCGGCGATCTCCTCCTTGTTGAGCGTCTCCTTCTCCAGCAGCGCCAGCACGAGGTTGTCCAGGACGTCCCGGTTCTCGACCAGGATCTCCCAGGCCTCGTTGTGCGCCGTCTCGATCAGCTTCTTGACCTCCTCGTCCACCAGCCCGGCGACCTCCTCGGAGTAGTCGCGCTGGTGGGCCATCTCCTTGCCCAGGAAGGGCTCGGAGTTGTCGGAGCCGAACTTGATCGCGCCGAGCCGCTCGGTCATGCCGTACTGCGTGACCATCGCGCGGGCGGTCGCGGTCGCCTTCTCGATGTCGTTGGCCGCGCCCGTGGTCGGGTCGTGGAAGACGAGTTCCTCGGCCGCGCGCCCGCCCAGCATGTACGCCAGCTGGTCGAGCATCTCATTGCGCGTGGTCGAGTACTTGTCCTCGTCCGGCAGGACCATGGTGTAGCCCAGGGCACGGCCTCTGGAGAGGATCGTGATCTTGTGGACGGGGTCGGAGTTGGGTGAGGCCGCCGCGACCAGGGCGTGTCCGCCCTCGTGGTACGCGGTGATCTTCTTCTCCTTGTCGCTCATGATCCGGGTCCGCTTCTGCGGTCCGGCCACGACGCGGTCGATCGCCTCGTCCAGGAAGTGGTTGTCGATCAGCTTCCGGTCGCTGCGGGCGGTGAGCAGCGCGGCCTCGTTGAGGACGTTGCTCAGGTCCGCACCGGTGAAGCCGGGCGTACGGCGGGCCACGGCGCCGAGGTCGACGTCCGGGGCGACCGGCTTGCCCTTCTGGTGCACCTTGAGGATCTCCAGCCGGCCCTGCATGTCCGGGCGGTCCACGGCGACCTGGCGGTCGAAGCGGCCGGGGCGCAGCAGCGCCGGGTCCAGGATGTCCGGCCGGTTGGTGGCGGCGATCAAAATGACGCCGCCCTTGACGTCGAAGCCGTCCATCTCGACGAGCAGCTGGTTCAGAGTCTGCTCGCGCTCGTCGTGGCCGCCGCCCATGCCGGCGCCGCGGTGGCGGCCGACGGCGTCGATCTCGTCGACGAAGACGATGGCCGGGGCGTTCTGCTTGGCCTGCTCGAACAAATCGCGGACCCGGGAGGCGCCGACGCCGACGAACATCTCGACGAAGTCGGAACCGGAGATCGAGTAGAACGGTACGCCGGCCTCGCCGGCCACGGCGCGCGCCAGCAGCGTCTTACCGGTGCCGGGCGGGCCGTACAGCAGGACGCCCTTCGGGATCTTGGCACCGACCGCCTGGAACTTGGCGGGCTCCTGGAGGAACTCCTTGATCTCCTGGAGCTCCTCGCACGCCTCGTCCGCGCCCGCGACGTCCACGAAGGTCGTCTTGGGTGTGTCCTTGGTGATCAGCTTCGCCTTCGACTTCCCGAACTGCATCACCCGGGAGCCGCCGCCCTGCATCTGGTTCATCAGGAACAGGAAGACGACGATGATCAGCAGGAACGGCAGCACCGACAGCAGGAACCCGACGAACATGTTCTGCTCGGTCGGCGCGACGGTGTAGCCGTCCCGCAGGTCGCCGCTCTGGTACTGCGCCTGGAGCTGCTTCTGCAGGTCGACGCCCTGGTCGTCGATGTAGCTGGCCTTGACCTTGTTGGCGCCCTCGATCTTCTGGTCGCCCTTGAGGTCGATCTTGACGATCTGTTCGTCGCCGGTCGTGATCTCGGCCGAGGCCACCCGCTGGTCGCTGATGGCCTTGACGATCTGGCCCGTGTCCACCGTCTTGTAGCCGCCGGACGAGCTGACGAACTGCATCAACACGACTACGGCGAGGACGGCCAGCACGATCCACATGACCGGCCCGCGGAAGTATCTCTTCACGTCCATCCACACGGAGCGGCTCGCGCCCCGTCCCTCCTGCCACAGTGAGTTGAAATAGCCTGACGTTCGGACGGTACCTCAGCATCGACGCGAGGTGCCGCCGCAGACGGGCAACCGTATGCCCTCCCCTCACCAACGGTAGGGGACGGCCGTACGTTCCCGTACGGCCCCCGGACGGGTCAGCCGCCGTAGACGTGCGGGGCCAGAGTGCCGACGAACGGCAGGTTCCGGTACTTCTCCGCGTAGTCGAGACCGTAGCCGACGACGAACTCGTTGGGGATGTCGAAGCCGACCCACTTGACGTCGATCGCCACCTTGGCGGCGTCCGGCTTGCGCAGCAGAGTGCAGACCTCCAGCGAGGCCGGGCCGCGCGAGCCCAGGTTCGACAGCAGCCAGGAGAGCGTCAGGCCGGAGTCGATGATGTCCTCGACGATCAGCACGTGCTTGTCCTGGATGTCGGTGTCCAGGTCCTTCAGGATGCGCACCACCCCGGAGGACTGCGTTCCGGCGCCGTAGGACGACACCGCCATCCAGTCCATGGTGGCGGGCGTGCGCACGGCTCGGGCCAGGTCGGCCATCACCATCACCGCGCCCTTGAGCACGCCGACCAGGAGCAGCTCCTTGCCCGCGTACTCGGCGTCGATCTGCTCGGCCAGGGCGGCCAGCTTCGCGTCGATCTCTTCCTTGGTGATGAGCACCTTCTTCAGGTCGGTGCCCATGTCCTTCTCGTCCACCCGGTAGCCGCTCTCGCTCGATGTCGGTACGCCGGCCGCCGTCCGCACCGCCACGCGCGGCCGCGCCCCGGCCCGGCTCAGCTCTGCCGGATGACCAGTCTGCCACCCTGCCTGCGCGCCTCGACCCGGCCCGGCAGATTGATGGCCCGCTGACCCCGCCAGGCCGTGATGAGCCGGTCCACCTCCTCGATGTGCCGGGCGAACAGCGACCCGGCCGGTGCACCGGCCGCGACGGCCGTACGGCGCAGCACACGGCGGCGCACGGCGGGCGGCAGGGCGTACAGCCGGCCGACGTCCAGCTCGCCGGGAGCACCGTCGTCGGCCCGGGAGGACCGTTCCGCCTCGTCGGTCCAGGCGTCGAGGGCGTCGGCGTCGTCGCGGGAGAGGCGGGCCGTGCGGGCCAGGGCCTCGACCACGCCGCGACCCAGGGCCTTCTCCAGGCTGGGCAGCGCCTCGTGCCGCACCCGGGAGCGGGTGAAGGCGGGGTCGGCGTTGTGCGGGTCGTCCCAGACCGGCAGGGACTGCTCCAGGCAGGCCTTGCGAGTGGTCTGCCGGTCCAGCGCCAGGAACGGCCGGCGGTAGCGGCCGCCGGGCCCGGAGACGGCGGCCATCCCGGAGAGCGAGCGGGTGCCGGAGCCGCGGGCGAGGCCGAGCAGAACGGTCTCGGCCTGGTCGTCGCGGGTGTGGCCGAGGAGGACGGCCGCGGCGCCGTGGCGTTCGGCGGCGGCGTCGAGCGCGGCGTACCGGGCGTCGCGGGCGGCGGCCTCGGGGCCGCCCTCGCGGCCGACGGCCACGGCCAGGGAGTCGACGGGGTCCAGTCCGAGGCAGGCGAGGCGGGAGACGACCTCGGCGGCGCGCCCGGCGGAGCCGGGCTGGAGACCGTGGTCGACGGTCACGGCGCCGGCCCGGAGGCCCAGGCGGGGCGCCTCGAAGGCGACGGCGGAGGCGAGCGCCATGGAGTCGGCGCCGCCGGAGCAGGCGACGAGGGCGAGCGGCGGCTCGGTCCCGCCGCCGCGGAGGTGCGGGCCGACCAGGGCCGCCCGGCCCCGGGTCGCGTCCCGGAGGACGTCGTGGAGAACGCGGCGGACCGCCAGGCGTATTGCGGCGACCGCGGGATGGGGACCCATGTCCGATTCACTTCCTCGAAGGAGTCTGATCGCGCCGATGCGAGCCGATACGACGCCCGCCCCGATCACGGTGGGTGCGTCGATGGTGACAGAGACGAGTTGCGTTCCCCGAGCATCGCACGCCGACCCCGCGCGGACGGTCCCTCGGACGGGTGATTACGTGGCGCGGCCGGACCTGTCCGGCCGCCCCCGACGGCTCACTCGCCCTTACCGTGCACGCGCGCGACCCAGCCGGCCGGGTCCGCGATCTCCGCCTTGGTCGGCAGCGTGTTGGGCGACGTCCACACCTTGTTGAAACCCTCCATGCCCACCTCGTCGACGACGGTGCGCACGAACCGCTCGCCCTCGCGGTACTGGCGCAGCTTCGCGTCCAGACCGAGCAGCTTGCGCAGCGCCTGGTCCAGCCGCCCGGCTCCGCTGGCCCGCCGCTTGGTGAACTTCTCCCGGATCTCCACCACCGACGGCACCACCTGCGGCCCGACGCCGTCCATCACGTAGTCGGCGTGGCCCTCCAGCAGCGACATCACGGCCGTCAGCCGGCCGAGGATCTCGCGCTGGGCCGGGGTCTGCACCAGCTCCACGAAACTGCGTTCGCCGCTCTCCTCGCCCTCCTCGCCCTGCGGGCGGGCGCCGGTCAGCGACTGCACGGCGTCCCGCAGCCGCTCCAGCAGCGTGGACGCGTCCATGTCCGTTTCGGCGAGGAACGCCTGGATCTCGCCGCGCACGTGGTCCCGCAGCCACGGCACCGCGGAGAACTGCGTACGGTGCGTCTCCTCGTGCAGGCACACCCACAGCCGGAAGTCGTGCGGCGCGACCTCCAGTTCCCGTTCCACGTGCACGATGTTCGGGGCGACGAGCAGCAGCCGGCCGCCGCCGTCCGCCGCGCCCGGCAGATCGCGGGAGACCGGTGCGAACGTCTCGTACTGCCCGAGCACGCGGGAGGCGAGGAACGACAGCAGCATGCCCACCTCGACACCGGTGACCTTGCCGCCGACGGCGCCGAGCACCGCGCCGCCGGGGCTGCCCGCGCGGCGCTCGCTCATCCTGCCCAGCAGCGGCGCCAGCAGCTCGCGAAACCCGGCCACGTTGGCCCGTACCCAGCTGGCCCGGTCCACGACGAGCACCGGGGCGTCCGCGTCGCCGTTCCCGGACGGGCCGCCGTCCGGGACGGGTGGATGCATGCGGGTGAAGCGGCGCACGTGCTCCTCGGAGGCGGTGGCGTGGCGGCGCAGCTCGGCGACGACCGCGCGGGCCTCCTCCCGGCTGATCTCCGGCCCGGGCCGCACGAGCCGGGTCGCGGTCGTGACCGCGAGGTTCCAGTCGACCATCTGCACACCACCGAGGCTCGTCATGCCTTCACGGTACGTGCCCGCCGCGCGGTGCGGCAGCCGACGGAGCAGAGTCCCTCCGGCGCGACGGGACCGCCCCGGGCCGAAGGGCGGGGGGACTCCGCGGCAGACGACCTACCTGCAGCCGCAGTTCGCGAGAGCGGAGGCCATGCGGTCCAGGGCGGCCTGCGCGCCGTAGCGGTCCTTCGTGCCCGTCGTCAGGAACGCGAAGGCCAGTAGCCGTCCGTCCGCGTCCACCACTGTCCCGGCCAGGGTGTTCACCCCGGTCAGCGTCCCCGTCTTCGCCCGGACGACGCCGGCGCCGCGCGCGCCCTCGTAGCGCCCGTGCAGCGTGCCCGTGAAGTGCGCCACGGGCAGGCCCGTGAGGGCGACGCGCAGCTCGGGCCGTCCGGGGTCGGCGGCGAGGGCGAGCAGCCCGGTGAGGAGTTCGGCGGTCACCTTGCCCGTGCGGTCGAGGCCGCTGCCGTCCGCGAAGCGGGCGCCGCGCACCGGCAGGCCCAGGTCCAGCAACCGGGCGCGGACGGCCTCGCCAGCGCCGTCGAAGCTCGCCGGCTCGCCGACGGCGAGCGCGGTCTGCCGCGCCAGGGCCTCGGCGAGGTCGTTGTCGCTGTGGGTCAGGGTCCGCTCCACCAGCCGGGCGACGGTCGCGGAGCGGTGCACGGCGATCCGTTCGGCGTCGTCCCCGGCGGTGACCTTCGAGGGCCGGCCGGAGACCGTGACGCCGTGGTCGTCGAGGCGCTGTGCGAACGTGCGCGCGGCCTCGGCCGCGGGGTCGGCGGCGCGGGGGGCGGGGCCGTGGTCGCTGCCGTCGAGCCGCGCCTCGTTCAGCATCAGCGGGCTGACCGGGGCCAGGTTGTCGTTCGGGCCGATGGGGTGCAGGCCGGGCCCGGAGTACCGCGAGACGTCGTAGCCCAGGCGGACGCCGGGGGTGTCGTCTGCCCGCTTCAGCGCCCGTGCGACGTCGGCGGCGAGGGCGTCGAGGTCCTTCCCGGTGAGCGTCGGGTCGCCGCCGCCGACGAGCACGATGCGCCCCTCGCCAGTCCGGACGACGGGCGTCTCGATGCGGTGGCCGGGACCGCGCGCGGAGAGCACCGCGACGGACGTGGCGATCTTGACGGTCGAGGCGGGCGTCACCGGGCGGGCCGCGTCCTCGCCGAAGAGCTGCTTGCCGGTGAGGGCGTCGACGACGGAGGCGGAGACGACCGGGCCGAGCGCCGGGTCGTCCAGCAGCGGCTCCAGGGTGTCGGCCAGCGCGGTCGCGGTGGGCGCGGGCGGCGGCGCGTCGTCGCCCGCCCCCTCGGCGCCGTCGGCAGGCGCGGCGCCGAGGGCTCGCAGCACCTCCGGTGCGCTCGGCGCGGGTTCGGGCAGGGCCGGGTCCCCGGCGGTGTGGTCCCTGCCACTGTCGTCCGGCCAGGTGCCTGCACGCGTCCGCTCGGCCGTACGCTGACCCGAGTCCCACGGTCCCGCCACGGCCACCGCCGTGAACGCGACCACGAGGCCGACCACGGCGGAGGTCACGGACAGCCGCCAGGTCTGCCGCTGGTGCGGCGGAGCGGTCCGCCACCGCCGCCGGAGCGCCGCCGGGGCACCCCGCACGCTGCGGCGCGCGGAGCCGGCGACGGCCGCGGCACGTGCCCGGACCGTGTCGTCAGGCATCGGAAGACCAGCCCCTTTCGCGAGCACGAACCTGCGTGAGGGACACTTAATCACCAGAACATGTGTTGATCACGGAGGAGCCTCCCTTGGAGTTCGACGTCGTCATCGAGATCCCGAAGGGTTCGCGGAACAAGTACGAGGTGGACCACGAGACCGGTCGCATCCGGCTGGACCGTCACCTTTTCACTTCGACCGTGTACCCGGCCGACTACGGCTTCGTCGACCACACCCTCGGGGAGGACGGCGACCCGCTCGACGCGCTGGTGCTGCTCGACGAGCCCACGTTCCCGGGGTGTCTCATCAAGTGCCGCGCCATCGGCATGTTCCGCATGACGGACGAGGCGGGCGGCGACGACAAGCTGCTCTGCGTGCCGGCGTCCGACCCGCGGATGGAGCACCTGCGCGACATCCACCACGTGAGCGAGTTCGACCGGCTGGAGATCCAGCACTTCTTCGAGGTCTACAAGGACCTGGAGCCCGGCAAGTCGGTCGAGGGCGCCGACTGGGTCGGCCGTTCGGAGGCGGAGGCGGAGGTCGAGGCCTCGGTCAAGCGGCTCGAGGCGCGGGGCGGCCACTGAGTCTCCCGCGGAGGTCCGGCCGACGCTCGGCCGGACCTTCCCGTGCGTGAGGGGCCGGGCGGGCCGGCGGATGTCGACCCGCCCGGCCCCTCACGCATGCGCGTCGCGACGTCAGCGCGGCGGGACCAGGACGCGCACCGCGGCGGAGACGGCCTCGGCCTCCAGGGGGAGGGCCCCCACCGGCTCGCCGTCCGCGTAGGCCCGCATGTCCGCCGTCTCCACCCGCACCCGCCGCCCGGTGAACGTCCGCACCCCCGGGTGGCTCGTGTGGGTGCCGCGGTAGACCCGCGGGAACACCCGCAGCAGCTCGGCCCGCCCCACCGCCGGGACCACGGTGACCGCGAAGCGCCCGTCGTCCGGGGCGGCGTGCGGGCAGATGCGCATGCCGCCGCCGTACGTCGTGGTGTTGCCGACGGCGATCAGCGTGGCCTCCAGCTCGTGCCGTGCGCCGTCCACGTCGAGGACGAACGGCAGGGGCCGCAGCAGGCCCAGTTCGGCGACCATGGCGAGGTTGTAGCGCATCCGGCCGCGCGGGCGCCGCATCCGGTTGGCCCGGTCGGTGACGAGTGCGTCGAATCCGCTGGTCAGCACGGTGCCGAACCAGCGCGGCGGGGCGCCGTCGCCGGTGACGCGGCCCAGGTCGAGAGTGCGTTCCTCGCCGTCCAGCACCAGGTCGGCGGCAGCCTCCGCATCCCGTCGGGGGATGCCCAGCACCCGCGCGAAGTCGTTCCCGGTGCCGGCCGGCACCACGGCCAGGGCGGGCGTCCCCGCCGTAGCAGGCGTCCCGTGGCCGGGAGCGCCGCCTGCGGCAGCGAGGGCCTGGAGGGCCAGGTGGACCATGCCGTCTCCGCCGACGACGGCGAGCACGTCCACGCCGTCCGCGACGCAGCGGCGCGCCTGGTCCCGGGCGGCGCCGACGTCCTGCGCGGCGATCAGTTCGACCTCGGCGCCGCGGGCGAGGAGCCGCCGGGCGGCCGTCGCCGCCAGGTCCGTGCCGCGGCTGCCGCCCGCCGCGGGGTTGACCAGCATCGCGACCCGGCGCCGCGCGCCCGTGGCGCTCACGCGTCGCCTGCCGGGGCCTCGGCGACGGCGGCGGCCGTCGGGGCGGGCGGCGGGATGAGCTTGCCCGGGTTGAGGACACCCGCCGGGTCGAGGGTGCGCTTGACCGCGCGCAACACCTCCACTCCCAGGTCACCGATCTCGTCGGCCATCCAGGGCAGGTGGTCGGCTCCCACGGCGTGGTGGTGGGTGATGGTGCCGCCGCGCCCGGCGATGGCGTCGCCGGCCGCCCTCTTCGCGCGCTCCCAGCGGCCGGCGGGGTCGTCGCCCCCGGCCGCGGCCACCGTGAAGTAGAGCGAGGCGCCCTCCGGGTAGACGTGCGAGATGTGGCAGTTGACCACCGGGGGCGTGCCGTCCACGGCGAGCGCGCCGGCCAGGGCCTCGGTGACCGCCTCGCGCAGGTCCGGCAGCCGGTTCCAGGTGGTGGCCGTCTCCAGGGTCTCGGCGAGCACGCCCGCGCCGAGCAGCCCGTCACGCAGGTACGGGCCGGCGTAGCGGCTGTGCCGCCACTGCGCGACGGGCTCCTCCCCCATGCAGGTGCCACCCGCGGCCTCCAGCGCCGCGGCGGTCTCCGCGCGGCGGGCGGCGACCTGGTCGGCGGTGCCCTCGTGGGCGACGACGGCGAGGCAGCCGCCGGTCGCCTGTCCGCCCGAAAGGGCCGCGTTGACGAAGGTCTCGGTCTCGTCGGAGAGCCGGACCAGGGTGGGCGGCACCCCGCCCTGGGCGAGGGCGCGCAGGGCGGCCGTTCCGGTGGCGAAGTCGGGGAAGGTCCAGGCCTCGTCACGCTGGGCCTCGGGCAGCGGCCGCACCCGTACGGTCACCTCGGTGATCACCCCGAACGCGCCCTCGGAGCCGAGGAGGAGCTGCTTCAGATCCGGTCCGGCGGCGGAGCCGGGCGAGCGGCCGAGGTCGAGGGTGCCGCGCGGAGTGGCGGCGCGCAGGTGCAGCACCATGGCGTCGAACCGGCCGTACCCGGCCGAGGACTGGCCGGAGGAGCGGGTGGCGGCGTAGCCGCCGATGGTCGCGTACTCGTAGCTCTGCGGCTGGTGACCGAGCGTCAGGCCGTGCGCGGCGAGGAGTTCTTCCGCCTCCGGGGTCCGCAGGCCGGGCTGGAGCGTGGCGGTGCGGGAGACCGGGTCGACGGCGAGCAGCGCCTTCATCCGGCCGAGGTCGAGGGATATCACCGCCTCGAAGCCGGGGTGCAGCGGTTCCACGCCGCCGACCACGCTGGTGCCGCCGCCGAACGGCACGACGGCGACACGGTGTTCGGCGCAGGCCCGGAGCACGTCGAGCACCTGCGCGTGCGAGGCGGGCCGGACGACGGCGTCGGGGGCGTCCGCGACGTCGCCGGCCCGGCGGCGCAGCAGGTCGGGTGTGCTCTTCCCACCGGTGCGCCGGACGCGGGCGGCGTCGGAGAGGTCCACGTGATCCGGGCCGACGACGGCGGCCAGGGCGTCGCGCGCGGCGGCGGGCAGGACAGAGGGCGGGACGGCGAGGGCGGACTCCTCGACGGCGGAGGCGTCGCGCAGGGCGACACCGAGGACGGACGCGACCAGGCCGCGTACGGACTCGGGGAGGGCGGAGGCGCGGTCGGGGTCGCCCCAGGCGTTCCAGGACATCTCGCCGACCGGGGTGCTGGGAGTCGTCATGCGTTACAGTCTTACATGTGATGTCAATCAGCAACGAGGACGAGAACGACACTCCGCAGGACCCGGTGGCCGGTTCGCTGCTGGACGCCGCGTACGACTGCATCGCCGCGTTCGGACTGCGCCGGATCACCCTCACCGACGTGGCGCGGCAGGCGGGCGTCAGCCGCCCGACCGTCTACCGGCGCTGGCGGGACGTCAACACGCTCGTCGCCGACCTGCTCACCCGCGAGATGCATGCGGCGCTGGTGACCGCCGCGCAGCAGGCCGGCCCTGCCGAAGGGCCCGGCGGCGTCCGCGAGCGGCTGGTGCGCGAGGCGTCCGAGCTGCTGCGGGCGCTGCGCGAACACCCGCTGCTGACGCGGATCCTGGAGACCGAGCCCGAGGCGCTGGTCACATACACCTTCCAGCGGCTGGGCTCCAGCCAGCGCGGCGCGCTGGAACTGCTCCAGCCGCAGATCACCGCCGGCCAGGCCGACGGCACCGTCCGCGCCGGCGACCCGGACGCGCTCGCCCGCATGGTCATGCTCCAGGTCCAGACAACCGCCCTGTCCTGGCGGCTCGTCGACGACGTGCTGCCGCTGGACCGGCTCACCGAGGAACTGCGCCGCCTGCTGGATTCCTACCTGCGCCCCGAGGAGGCCTGAGCGCCATGCCCCCAGCTCCTTCCGCCGCCCCGACCCCCACTCCCACACCGGCCGCGGCCGCCGCTGCCGCCGCGCGCGGCGCGGCCCGCGAGGCCGCCGCGCTGAACGCCGCCCGCCGCTCCCGCGAACTGGAACGCCTCGCCGACCGTCCCGAGGTGGACCTGCTGGTGGTCGGCGGCGGGGTGACCGGCACGGGCATCGCTCTGGACGCCGCCGCGCGCGGACTGCGCACGGTGCTGGTGGAACGGCACGACCTCGCCTTCGGCACCAGCCGCTGGAGCTCGAAGCTGGTGCACGGCGGGCTGCGCTACCTCGCCAAGGGCCGGGTGGGCATCGCGTACGAGAGCGCGCGCGAGCGGCACGTGCTGATCTCCCGCACGGCTCCGCACCTGGTGCGGGCGCTGCCGATGCTGCTGCCGCTGCACGAGAGCGTGGGCCCGGCGCAGGCCGCGTTGACCCGGGCCGGCTTCGTGCTCGGCGACGCGCTGCGCGTCGCCGCCGGTACGCGGCGCGGTGTGCTGCCCCGCGCGCGCCGCGTCTCGCGCGAACGGGTGCTCGACCTCGCCCCGTCGGTCCGGGCCCACGGGCTGCGGGGCGGCCAGCTCGCCTACGACGGCCAACTGGTCGACGACGCCCGGCTGGTGGTCGGCCTGGCGCGTACGGCCGCCCGGGAGGGCGCGGCGGTGCTGACCCGCTGTGCGGCGGAGGAGCTGCACGGCCGGGGTGCGGTGCTCCGCGACGAACTCACGGGCGAGCGGCTGGAGATCCGCGCGCGTGCGGTCGTGAACGCGGCCGGGGTGTGGGCGGACCGGCTGGTGCCGGGCGTACGGCTGCGTCCGAGTCGGGGCAGCCACCTGGTGCTGTCCGGCGAGCGGTTCGGCGGCCTGCGCACGGCGCTGACCATCCCGGTGGCCGGGGCGCTCAGCCGGTTCGTCATGGTGCTGCCGCAGGAGGGCGGTGACCGGGTGTACGTCGGCCTCACCGACGAGCCACTGGACGGTCCGGTGCCCGACGTGCCCACCGTCCCGCAGAGCGATGTCGACTTCCTCCTGGACGTCGTGGGCGATGCCCTGGACACACGTCTGACCAGGGAGGACGTGCTCGGCTCGTACGCGGGACTGCGACCGCTGCTGGAGTCCGGCGACGGCACCGGATCGAGTGCCGACCTGTCCCGGCGGCACGCGGTGCTCACCTCGCCGGACGGCGTGGTCACCGTCGTCGGCGGCAAGCTGACGACCTACCGGCGGATGGCCCAGGACGCGGTGGACGCAGCGGTGGCGGGCGGCGGACTCGCCGCCGGACAGTGCCGCACGGGCCGGCTGCCACTGGTCGGCGCGGGGTCGGCGGCGGCGCTGTCGCGGGTGCCCGCGCCCGCGCGGCTCGTCGCGCGGTACGGGACGGAGGCTCCCGAGGTGCTCGGCTGCGGGGCGGCGACGGAGGTCGCCGCGGGCGTGACCGAGGCCGAGTTGGCCTGGGCCGTACGGTGCGAGGGAGCGCTGGACGAGGGCGACATGCTCGACCGCCGTACGCGCGTCGGGCTGGTTCCCGCGGACCGCGAGCGCGCCCTTCCCGCGGCGCGGGCCGCGCTCGCCGCGGCCTCGCGCACGACGTCGTCGCCGGTGTCGCCCGCGGGTCCGCCCCGGAACGGGTGAGCGCTCCGGTACCGGCACCCCACGAGGCGGGGCCGCCGGTACCGGAGCGCTTCCGTCCGGGCCGCGGACGAGGTCAGTCGACCTCGTTGCCCTGGGCGATCTCGCACTCGACCTCGACGGAGCGGTCGGAGACCGCCTCGCCCTCGCCCTCGCCGAACACGCCGATGCCCAGGCCGAGGTTGATGTCCCCTATGAGGGACTGCGATGCCTGCTTGACCGACTGCTTGCAGACGGCGCCGTTCTCCTGCTCGAACTCGACGGCCGGGCCACCCGCGACGGCGGTACCGGCACCGGCGGTACCGAGGGCGGCGACGAGGGCGGCGACGGCAGCCGCGGAGCGGAACTTACGCATGGTTTCTCCTCTATTCCTCAGAGAATCGCCACGAGCCGTGAGCTCGTGATCCGACAAGATGAGAATCGGCGCGAAAACCAGGCTTCTTGAGCCTTCGCGCGCCCTACCACCCGACCGGCCCGCGACACACCGGACCCGGTTGCTTGACCACGGAGAAACGGTTACCCGCGGGGGATGTTCTGCTCCGCCCAGACGACCTTCCCGACAGCTGTGCGGCAGGAGCCCCAACGGCGGCAGAGCATGTTGATGAGCTGGAGCCCGCGCCCGCCCTCGTCGCTGACGTCCGCGTGCTGGATCTGCGGCAGGTCCGGCCCGGTGTCCGAGACCTCGACCATCAGGCGTTCGTTGCGCAGCATGCGCAGCTGCCCCGGCCCGCCGCCGTACCGCAGCGCGTTGCCGACCAGTTCGCTGACCACGAGCTCCGTGACGTCCGCCATCTCGCCGAGGTTCCACGCGGCGAGCTGCTCGGTGACCAGACGGCGGGCGGTGGAAGCCGCCGTGCCGCCCTCGGGCAGCGTCCAGGTGCGCAGGTCCGTCCCGGCGGCCGGCCCGCAACCCTGCGCGACCAGCAGGACCGCCTCGTCGAAGCGCCCGTCGCCCTGCGGCGCCGCGGCGAGCAGCCCGCCGTCGGCGAGCTGCTCCTCGGTCATCCCCGTCACGGCCGCGCGCAGCCCGGCGAGCTGCGCGTCGACGTCCTCGGTACGCGTCTTCATCAGCCCGTCGGTGTAGAGCAGGAGCCGGCTGCCCGGCGCGCTCTCCAGCCGCAGCGGGTCGTAGGGGATGACGCCGGTACCGAGCGGGGCACCGGTCGGCACGTCGAGGAAGCGCGGCACACCGTCCGGGCCCTCGATCAGCAGCGGCGGCGGGTGCCCCGCGCTGGCGAGGGTGTAGCTGGCGTCGGCGGGGTCGTAGACGGCGCACAGGCAGGTGGCGACCTGGTCGTCCTCCAGGTCGCGGGTGGCGAGGTCGAGCCGGGCGAGGACCCGGTCGGGAGCGATGTCCAGGGTCATCAGCGTGCGGGCCACCGACCGCAGACGTCCCATGGTGGCGGCCGCGGGCAGTCCGTGACCCATCACGTCGCCGACGACGAGCGCCGTGCGGCCGCTCGGCAGCGCGACCACGTCGTACCAGTCGCCGCCGACGCCACGCGCGTCGACCGCGGGCGCGTAGTCCGTGGAGACCTTCAGGCCTGGGGTGTTGGGGGTCGCCCGGGGCAGCAGGCTGCGCTGGAGGGAGACGACGTGTTCGCGTTCCCGCCCGTACAGGCGGGCGTTGTCGATGTAGACGGCAGCCTTCGAGGCGAGCTGCTCGGCCAGCGCCAGGTCGGTGCCGGTGAACGGCGGGCTGTCCCCGGCCCGTACGAAGTCGGCGGAGCCGAGCAGCACCCCGCGGGCGATGAGCGGCACCGCCATGTAGCTGTGCACGCCCTGCCGGCGCATCGCCGCCGCCGCGCTCTCCGTGGGAGCCACCCGGTCCAGGTCCTCGACCGTCATCGAGGCGACCATCACCGACTCACGGGCGCCGAGGCAACGGGTGGTCAGCAGGGTCTCGCGGCGGTGCTCGCGGTCGACGATCTCCCCGACCGGCGAGGGTTCCAGCTCGCGCAGCGCCTCCACGGCCGCCACCGCCATGGCTCGGGTGACGGGCACCCCGGTGCCGACGACGTGGTCGCCCTCCTCGCCGCGCAGCACGGACTCCAGCAGGTCCACGGCGGCGGCGTCGGCGAGCCGCGGCACCACGTACTCGGCCAGCTCCTGCGCGGTGCGCTCCAGGTCGAGGGTGGTGCCGATGCGGGTGCCGGCGGCGTTCAGCCAGCCGAGCCGGCTGCGGGTGGTGAACCCCTCGTCCTGCGCGGCGAGGGTGCGGCGGATGCGGAAGCGCCGGGCCGCCGACCCCCTGCCGAAGACGGCTCCCTGTGCGGCCAGACGACTGGTCAGGCGCCGGGCGCGGCTGCCGCCGTTCACCGTGCTGGCCTCCCATCGCGCCGATCGACGCCATGCCGACTCCAGTGTGCCCCCTGCTCCGGAGGCCCCGCCTGCTGAGACGCCATGGTAGCCACGCCAGGCGCGTTACGGCCCCGATACGGCAAGGGAGATGGAACCGAGACGCGCCTCCCCGCGGGTCAGAACCCGCGGGTGCGCTTGGCCGCCCGGCGACCCGGCAGCGGAGTCTCCACACCGGGCGTCTTGATGAACAGCCTGGCGAGTTCGCCGCCGAGGTTCACGCCGATGGCGATGGCCAGCGCCAGCGCGACGGCGCGGGCGATGTCCCCCATGCCGGCGCCGACGTTGCCCTGGGCCACGTTCAGCAGACCGAAGTAGGTGGCGCTGCCCGGCAGCAGCGGCCCGATCGCCGCCGTGATGTACGGCAGTGAGGACGCGAACCGGTACCGGGAGGCGAGCTGGCCGAAGAGGCCGACGAGTCCTGCGGCGACGAACGTGGACGCGACGGCGTTCAGCTCCGCCAGGTCGTGCAGCGTGCCGTAGATCAGCCAGGCGATGCCGCCGTTGACGGTGGCCAGCAGGACGGTGTGACGCTCCTGCTGCAGCAGGACGCAGAACGCCAGCGCCAGCAGCATGGCGGCGACGAGCTGCGTCGCCGGACGTTCCAGGTGGAGCTGGTTCTCCGGGTCCAGTTTTGCGCCCAGCTCGTCGCCCGCGTACAGCACCAGCAGCACGCCGCACACGATCGCGACGATCAGGTACACGACCTCCAGCAGGCGTGCCGAGGCGGTGATGTAGAAGCCGGTCAGCCCGTCGTGCACGGCCGCCACCAGGGCCCGGCCGGGGATCAGCGCGAACAGCCCACCGGTGATCACCGCCCCCGCCCGGATGTCGGCGGTCAGCCCGGAACTCACCAGCGCCACCGTGACCCCTATCGCGGCGGGGGGCATCGCCGCGGCCACGAACTGGTAGAACTCCGGCAGCCCGCGCCCGGCGAGGTACCAGGCGAACCGGTCGCCCAGCATCGCGCCCAGCGCGGCCAGCAGGAACACCAGCCACCCGCCCCCGACCAGCAGGGAGGCCGCGCCGGCGAGCAGGCCGCTGGCCACCGTGAGCGCGCCCTTGGTGTACGGGTGCCGGTTGCGGCGGATGCGGGCCAGCCGCCGGTAGGCCTCCTCCAGCGTCACCTCGCCGTGCGAGATGTCGGTGACGAGTTCGAAGACCGCGGCGAGCCGCGTGTAGTCAGTGCCGCGGCGCCGCACCGTACGGCTGAGCGTGACCGGGTCGTCGACCAGCGACGGCTGATGGGTGACGGACAGCAGGGTGAAGGTCACTGTGGGCTCGCAGCGGTCCAGCCCGAAGGCGTGGGCCACACCGAACATCGCCGCCTCGACGTCCTCCGCTCCCTCGCCACCGGCCAGCAGCAGCTCGCCGATACGGAGCGTCAGGTCGAGCACACGCGGCACGGACGGGCCGCTCTCGCCGTCCTCGGTGCGCACCGGGCGCTCCGGCGCCGGTCGCTCGGCCAGCGGCATCCGCACCATGGTGCGCATCCGGTCCTGCCAAAGCAGGCCGGGCCGGTCGAGTCCGGCGAGGACGGGGACCCCGTCCGGCGGGGTGAAGTGCCTGCCGGGTTCGTACGCCGACTGGGTGCGCAGACCTTCCGGGATCGTGAACTCGGAGGAGGGATGGTCGCTTTCGGAGGGCGGCCGCAGGGGCAGCCCCTGCGGTGGGGTGAATGCGCTGTGCGCCTCGTCCGACTGCGGCTTCGCGTCCTCCGCCTGTGCGTCGGCGCCGTTCCACCTGGGCTCCCCGGCCACTGTCCTCCTGCTCCTTCGATACCTCGCCGTCCACCCTGGACGCCGAGGGGGAGAACGCCGTTTCCGGCCCCCGCCGTTCCCGCAGAGGGCACACCGAAACTGCGATGTCCGTCACAGGAGGCACCAGAGTGGGCACCCGGTCGAGGTGATGTCTCTCCGCACGCCCCGGCCAGCATGCCGCATGCCCCGGCATACCCCGAAACGGGTGAAACCCCCTGTTGGGGATATCACACCTTCATACGGGTGAAACCCCCGCCGTGGAGGGCCGCGGGCGGGGATGCCTCGAACCCTCGGCGCAGCCCTCCGCACACGGCCCTCCGGGACGGGTGCCTCATTCGAAGGCGGACCAGTCCGGCTCCGGCATCGCGCCGGTCTCGAAGACGAGGTCGAACGCGCCCTTGCCGTCGATCGACTCGCGGATCACGTCCGCGTGCCCGGCATGCCGCGCGGTCTCCTCGATCAGGTGCAGCAGCGCCCACCGCCAACTCCGGTCGCCGCCGGCGTCCCACGGGGCGGGCGGCACGGTGAAGGTCGCGTCCATGGACATCACCGCTCGGACGGACTCCTCCGTCTCGCGGGCGACCTCGTCATAGAGGGCCAGCAGCGCCTCGACCGTCTCGTCCGCGTGCGGCGTAAAGCTGTCCTCCCACTCCTTGCTCGCCTCCTCGTAGTCGGTCGTCTCGCCGCGCATGGTCCGCAGCCAGCCGCGCTCGCCGTGCGCCAGGTGCTTGAGCACGCCGAGTACCGACAGGGCGCTGGCCGACGGCAAGCTGCGCGCCTGCTCCTCGGTCAGCCCGTGCAGGGCTCGGCGGACACCGCCACGCTGGGCCTCCAGGTAGGCCAGGAGCGCGCCGCGCTCGTCGCCCGGGGCCTCGTTCTCCACCACGACCGGCATGATCGCCACCTTTCGTCGGGGCCGCCGCCCACTCGCGCGTCGCGAGCCGGGGAATCGGCCTCCCTCTCCCGTCACCTCTCACGCTACGGAGACTTGCGGACGATTTCGGTCCTCGAAGAGCGCGGCGTGCGGGGAGAGCGCCGAGGCGGCAGGAAGCTGGGGCGGGGCGGGGCGGCGAGGCGGGCGCCGGGGATGGCCGCCCGGAGACCGGCGGAGGCGGGGCAGCTCAGTCGGCGCGGCGGAGGCGCAGCAGCTGGTCGCGGGTCTCGGCGGCGGAGCGGCCGTATTCCACAAGGCGGGAGAGGACGCCGTCGTAGCGCTCGACCTCCTCCGGCTTGTCCAGGTAGAGCGCGCTGGTCAGCTGCTCGATGTAGACGATGTCGGAGAGGTCGGACTCGGGGAAGCGCAGCAGCGTGAAGGCGCCGCTCTCCGCCGAGTACGCGCCGGCGCCGAGCGGGAAGACCCGGAGGGTGACGTTGTCGCGCTCGGAGAGCTGGGCGAGGTGTTCGAGCTGCCGGTTCATCACGGCCGGGGTGCCGAACGGTCGCCGCAGAGCGGCCTCGTCCAGGACGCAGAGGAACCGGGGCGGGTCGTCGGCGAGCAGCAGTCTCTGCCGCTCCATGCGCAGCGCGACCCGGCGTTCGACCTCCTCGGCGGGCAGCCCGTTCCGGCCGCTGGTGACGACGGCGCGGGCGTACTCCTCGGTCTGGAGGAGGCCGTGGACGTACTGCACCTCGTAGGTGTTGATGCCCGAGGCCGCGCTCTCCAGTCCGACGTAGGTCTGGAACCAGCCGGGCAGCACGTCGCTGTAACTGTGCCACCAGCCGGCCTTGTTGGCGTCCCGGGCCAGGTCGAGCAGCGGTTCGCGATCGTCGGCGTCGGTCACGCCGTAGAGGGTGAGGAGGTCTTCGACGTCGCGGGTCTTGAAGCCGACCCGGCCGAGCTCCATGCGGCTGATCTTGGACTCGGAGGCGCGTATCGACCAACCCGCGGCCTCCCGGGTCACCCCGCGCGCCTCCCGCAGTCGCCGCAGCTGGGATCCGAGCAGAATGCGGCGGACCATCGAACCGCTGGCGCCCTGCGCTGCGCCGCCCACGGCACCCGCCGTCCTGGTGTCCATCTCGTCAACCTCCACCCCTGAACGGAGCAGTCTGCCATCTCGGGCTCCGTTCCGTGCCCGTGCGGTTACACACGACGGAAACTTACAGATGCACGTGCATCTGCCCTTGCATATGTACGGAGCATTCGGAACGATGACATCGCACAAGTGCACGCGCGGCCATAGAAGTTGAATCCTCGACCACACCACGGGCAGGACCGCGCGCACGGGGAACACGAACGACCGGATCCGACCAGGATCGTTCACGACCGCACATGCCTGGAGTGGCTCGTCATGGGGACCGAACGAACGACCGCCGTGATCGAGCCGTTATGGCGCGGCCTCCCGCCGCTCGGTTCCGAGACACTGTCGGGCTCCGCCACCTGCACGCTGCCCCCGCGCCACGAGGCGGTGCGCAGCGCTCGGGACTTCACCCGTCGGACCCTGGAGCGCTGGGAGATCACCCGCGACCTCGACGAGATCGCCCTGGTCGTGTCCGAACTGGTCACCAACGCCCTGCGACACGGCCTGGAGCTGCGCACGGACGCCCCGCCGGGCCCCGCACACCCGGCGCCCCCGGAAGCGCGGTACCGGCGCGTTCCGGACCAGCGCCGTCCGGACGCACGGCACCCTGACCCGCGACCCTCGCGGCAGGAGCCCGGGGACCGGGACGGAAAGGCCGTGCGGCTCCAGTTGATGCGCTGGTCGGCCCGGCTCGTGTGCGCGGTGCGCGACCCCAGCGAGGCGCCCCCGCAGAAGAGCGGCCCCTCCTCGGCCGACTGCCCCGACGCCGCGCGCCCGGCGCCCGGCCGGCGGTCCGCGCCGGGTGTGCCGACCGAGGCGGCGGGCCTGAGCGAGGAACTGCGGGACCTGGCCGAGTTCGCCGACCTCGACGCCCTTCAGGCGTGCCCCGGACTCGCCGCCGAATCGGGACGGGGGCTGTATCTGGTGGACTCGTTCAGCGACGGCTGGGGCTGGCACCGGCTGACCGGGGTGCGGACCGGCAAGGTCGTGTGGGCGATGTTCCGCTACGCGCCCCGCTCACCCCGGCCGGGAACGTCCCGCGCCTGAATCCCCGGCGCCGGGTCCGCCCTGCCGTCACGGGCCCGGGGCACCACGCGTCCGGGACAGCCCTGGAGCAGCCCTTCAGGACTCGGTCAGTCGTGTACGAGGTGGTCGAACTCGCCCGCCTTGACGCCCAGCAGCAGCGCCTCCACCTCGGCCGGTGTGTAGACCAGCGCCGGGCCGCCCGGGAACCGGGAATTGCGCACCGCGACGTCGCCGCCCGGCAGCTTCGCGAATTCCACACACGTACCCTGCTGGTTGCTGAAGCGGCTCTTCTGCCAAGCGACGTCGCGCAGGTCGGCGGCGGTCATGCCGTTGTACGGGTGAGGCATTGCAATCTCCGTGAAACGCAGGGAAGTTGGGTGGCCCGCATGACGCTGACGATTCAACTGCCGTGAATCATAACCATGTTGCCGCCGCTTCCGCATGCGTGAATCCCAGGCGCGACTCCAGGTCGTGACGCCATCACAGCCGGTCAGAGAGGTGCGAGGAAGACCGCGAGGGAAAGCGGAATTCCATCCACCGCCCTTGCGTGCGGCGTGCAGGCACTGCATGACGGAACGTGGATATCGGCGGTCGAAATCGCGCCCCCGACCCGAAGGACGGTGCAATGCGGAATTGCGGAATCACTTTCCGTAGACCATCGGCGGATAGACCCGCGTGCGAAGCGGCCGGACGGAGCGGAGGATCTTCACCAGACCCACCTGCGGTGCGGCTCCCCGTTCAGGGGTACCACTGCAGGCAGGGGTCGAACATCAGAACGACCCGTACGGGAGGTGGCTGCCGTGGGGACACTCGCCAGGGACGACGACATACGACCGAGGCGACGGCGTCGGCGAGCGCGGCGTCTCACCGTCCCGGCCGGGATGCTGGTCCTCGCACTCGCCGCCGCGGCCTGCACCGGCCAGAACGGCGACGAGGATCCCCCCTCCACCCCACCCCCGCAGCCCACCGCCCAGCCCCCGACCGGCACACCCGACGCGCCCGCGGTCTCCCCCTTCACGGGGGAGGAGGGGAGGCAGCACGGCGTGCTGGCCGTCAAGCTCGGCAACACCCCCTCCGCCCGCCCGCACACCGGCCTCCGGGCGGCCGACCTGGTGTACGTGGAGAAGGTCGAGGGCGGCCTCAGCCGCCTCATGGCCGTCTACGCGAGCCGCACGCCCGACCGGGTCGGCCCGGTGCGCAGCGCCCGCGAGTCCGATCTGGAGCTGCTGCGGCAGTTCGGCCACCCCGCGTTCGCCTACTCGGGCGTGCGCAGCGCCCTCAAGGACGACCTGCGGAAGTCGCCCGTCCGCCGGGTGCCGGCCGGCGAGTCGCCGAACGCGTACACGCGCTCCTCCGGCCGGGCCGTGCCCGACAATCTCTACGTACGCCCGAAGGCCGCCCTGCGCGCCGCCGAGGACCCGAGCCGGCCGCGCGACATCGGGTTCCGCTTCGGCCCCGCGCCGGACGGCGGGAAGAAGGACGGCAGCCACACCGTGCGCTACCCCGCCGCGCGCTTCGGCTTCACCTGGTCGGCCGGGCAGGAGCGCTGGCTGGTCTCGATGGACGGCGCACCGGCACGCGGCGCGGACGGCGACCGGCTCGGCGCCCCCACGGTGGTCGTGCAGTACGTGACCATGCGCCCTTCGCGGTTCCGCGACGTCGCCGGGGCCGTCACGCCGTACATCGAGAGCGTCGGCTCCGGGCGGGCGAAGGTGCTGCGCGACGGCCGGGCGTACGACGTGCGCTGGAAGCGGCCCTCGGCCGCCGACGGCACCGCGTTCACCCTGCCCGGCGGCGCGCGGATGCCCTTCGACCGCGGGCAGGTGTGGATCGTCTACGCGGAACGCTGAGCCTCCGCCCGCAGCGGTCCCCCGCCCGGCGCCAACAGCGGCCGGCCGGGGCCGCCTGCGGTCCGCCGGCGGGAACAGCGACGGGCGCCCGCACCTTGACTTCAAGTGAAGTTCACGTACTAGCGTCGCAGTTGTCGCACCCGGCGAGACCTCACGGAGGACGAACGCGATGAGCATGGAGATCACCGCGTGGAGCGCTCTGCACCACGCACGCAACGCCAAGGAGGGCGAGAACCCGTTCTCCCGGGAAACCCTCGGCCGCATCGTCCGTTTCGCCCGCCCCCATCACCGCCGCATCCTGTTCTTCCTGCTGCTCAGCAGCGTCGTCGCGGGCCTCGCGGTGGCCACCCCGCTGCTCGCCGGCCGGGTGATCGACGCCATCGTGGGCGACGAGTCGACCGGCATGGTGCTCGGCCTCGCGGCGCTGATCGCGGGCATCGCGCTCGCCGAGGCGGCGGCGGGCATCGCCACCCGTGCGCTGTCCGCCCGGATCGGCGAGGGCCTCATCCTCGACCTGCGCACCGCGGTCTACGACCACGTGCAGCGGATGCCCGTCGCCTTCTTCACCCGCACCCGCACCGGCGCCCTGGTCAGCCGGCTGAACAACGACGTGATCGGCGCACAGCGCGCCTTCAGCGGCGCCCTCTCCGGCGTTGTCAGCAACCTCGTGACGCTGCTGCTCACGCTGGTCGTCATGCTGACTCTCTCCTGGCAGGTCACCCTGCTGGCGCTGGCCCTGCTGCCCGTGTTCGTGCTGCCCGCACGCCGGATGGGCACCCGGCTCGCCGCCATGGAGCACGAGCGCGCGGCCCACAACTCCGCGATGAGCACCCGGATGACCGAACGCTTCTCCGCGCCCGGCGCCACACTGGTGAAGCTCTTCGGACGGCCCGCGGAGGAGTCCGACGAGTTCGCGGCCCGGGCGCGGCGGGTGCGGGACATCGGCGTGCGGACCGCGATGCTCCAGCACTACTTCATCACCGCGCTCACCCTCGTCTCGGCGCTCGCCCTCGCGCTCGTCTACGGCCTCGGCGGCTTCTACGCGCTGCGCGGCACGCTCGACCCGGGCTCGGTGGTCGCCCTCGCCCTGCTGCTCACCCGCCTCTACGCACCGCTGACCGCGCTGGCCAGCGCACGGGTGGAGGTGAGTAGCGCCGTGGTGAGCTTCCAGCGGGTCTTCGAGGTGCTCGACCTCCGGCCGTTGATCGCCGAGCGGCCCCGTCCCGCAGCCGTCCCCGCGGGCGGCGTGTCGGTGGAGTTCGACGACGTCCGCTTCTCCTACCCCTCCGCCGACAAGGTCTCCCTGGCGTCGCTGGAGGAGGTCGCCACCCTGGACCGGCGCGGCGGCGAGGAGGTGCTGCACGGCATCTCGTTCCGCGCCGAGCCCGGGCAGATGATCGCCCTGGTCGGCTCGTCCGGCGCGGGCAAGTCCACCGTCGCCCAGCTCGTGCCGCGGCTGTACGACACGGACAGCGGCGCCGTGCGGCTCGCCGGGACCGACGTGCGGGAGCTGAGCGCCGAGTCGCTACGCCGGACCCTCGGCATGGTCACCCAGGACGGCCACCTCTTCCACGACACCGTCCGCGCCAACCTGCTGCTGCCCCGGCCGGACGCCGACGACGAGGAGCTGTGGGACGCGCTGCGCCGCGCCCGCCTGGACGGCCTGGTCGCGGCCCTGCCGGACGGCCTGGACACCGTCGTCGGCGAACGCGGCTACCGGCTCTCCGGCGGCGAACGCCAGCGGCTCACGATCGCCCGGCTGCTGCTCGCCCGGCCGCGCGTCGTCATCCTCGACGAGGCCACCGCGCACCTGGACTCCACCTCCGAGGCGGCCGTGCAGGAGGCGCTGGCCGAGGCGCTGGCGGACCGCACCTCGGTGGTCATCGCACACCGGCTGTCGACGGTGCGCGCGGCGGACCAGATCCTCGTGCTGGAGGAGGGCCGCATCGTGGAGCGCGGGACGCACGCCGAACTGCTGGACCTGGGAGGACGGTACGAGGAGCTGTACCGCACCCAGTTCAGCGAGCAGGCGGAGGAGCACGCGGAGGACACCCCCGGGGCGCTGACCCGGGCCGTCCGCGACTGACTCGACGTCAGCGCCACGTGGCGCAGGCGGAGTAGGCGGTGGAGGGCCGGGCGGGGCGTCCCGCCACCGGGGCCTCGCCCGTCCGGACCATCCCAGCGGGCGGGACCGCCCGGACGCCCGCACAGTGGTCGTGAGGGCCGCAGGGGTGGGCGGCCCGGGCCCGCCGACCACCCACCGGGAAGGACCCGATCCGCCGTGACCTTCAGCCTTGACCAGCTGCGCCGCTGCTCCGTGGCCGTCGACGTCGGTGCCGCCAGAACACGGGTGCACGTCAAGGACGCGGGGCTGCTCGTCGACGCCCCCTCCGTGGTCGCCGTCAACACCCTCTCCGGCGCGCTGATCGCGGTGGGCGCCTCGGCGGAACGGATGGAGGGGCGCACTCCGGAGCACATCCGGGTCGTCCGGCCGGTGGCGGGCGGCACGGTGAGCGACATCGAGATGGCCCAGCGGATGCTGCGGGCGATGCTCGGCGGGAAGGTGCGCCGTGCCTGGCGGTTCCGGCCCACGCTGCGGGCGGCCGCCTGCGTGCCGCACGACGCGGGCCCGCTCGCCCGCCGCGCGGCCATCGAGACGCTGGTCGGCGTGGGCGCCCGGCGGGTCGAGCTGGTCGACGCGCCGACCGCCGCCGGCATCGGCTGCGGACTGCCGGTGGAACAGCCCGAGGCCACCATGATCCTGGTCTGCGGGGCCACCACCACACAGGTGGCCGTGCTCGCGCTGGGCGCGGTGGTGGCGGCGGCGACGGTGCCGATGGGCGGCGACACCATCCACACGGCCCTAGTCCAGCATCTGCGCAACGAGCACGAGATCGTGCTGCTCAACCAGGCCGTACGACCGCTGCACCTGGCACTGCACGGAGCGGCCTCCGGGGCGGCCGGGCCCACCGAGGTGCACGGCCGGGACGTGGTCACCGGCCTGTCCCGGACGGTGTGGATCGACCCGGGCGAGGTGCGCGCGACCATCCAGGCACCGCTGACCGGTCTGGTGGACGCGATCCGCTCGGTGCTGCACCGCTGCCCGCCGGACCTGGTCGCCGACCTCGCCGACCGGGGCATGGTGCTGGCCGGCGGGACTGCGCTGCTGCCCGGCCTGGACAGCCGGTTGCGGGCGAGCACCGGTATGGCGGTGCACGTCACGGAGGATCCGGCGGGGTGCGCGGTGCGGGGCCTGGCGGCGATGATCGAGGGCCGTGTCCGGCCCCTCGCCGCCACCGCACGCGCCTGACGAGGCGCACGGGGAACCCGTGGGCCGGAGCGGAACGCGGACCGCCGGGAGCCCCGGGCGGCTGCCCGTTCGTCAGGACCGAGGTGCCCGCGGCTGCGGCAGCGGAACGCGCGGCGGAACGTCGGACGGCGCGCTGAAGAGCGACGGCGGCGGATACGGTGGCACGCCCGGCTGCCTGCCGTGCCTGAGCGCGGTCACCGCATCGATGCCGTAGGCCACTTCCCTGCACAGGCGGACAACGGTGGTCCAGGATGCGCGCATGGGGGATCGGTCTCCTGCTACCGGCCGGGGGACCCCGGCGACCAAGAAGGTGTACCGCCGATGGTGCCTCGCGCGGCGCCCGTGAGCCAGCGTTTTCCGCCTCTTCCGGGGAACGATTTTCGGCCGGTTCGCCGGCCGTCGGCCCGGCCCCGTCCCCACCGTCCCGGGAGTGCGGTCGGGCCCCTTCTGCCCCACCATGACAAGGGAGGCGAACGCTCCGGTGCCGAGGAGCCGCAGATGGCAGGCGACCCGATCACGTGGGGGCGCGACCATGCCCTCGTCCGATTGCTGACCTGCGTGGACGCCCCGACGCTCCTGGCCGCCGCGATGGACGCCGCACTGCCCGAGGACGCCCAGCGGGTCGGCGCGCTCTACCGTCAGCACGCCGACGGGCGGCTGACGTTGGACGCCTCGCTCGGTTTGAGCGAAGCCGCCCTCCGCGCGTACGCCACGATGACCGTCAGCTGGGACATCCCCGTCGCGGAGGCGGTGCGCTCGCGGGTGCCGGTCTACTCGCCCGCCGCGGACTTCCCCCGCACCCTGGTGCAGCCGGTCGCACGGCTGCGGGGGGCCGGCGCCGACTACGTCTACGTCTCGCTGCCGCTGCTCGCGGACGGCGACTGCCTGGGCGTCCTCGCCCTCCTGCTGCCCGCCGGGTTCGCCGCGATGGACGCGCACCGGGCGAGGCTGCGGGCCGTCGCCACGGTGTGCGCGCACCGGCAGCAGCGGATCCTCGCGAGCGACGGTGACAGCGACCGCGACGGTGACGGGGTCGGCGACGGCAACCCGGGCGACGTCGGCGGGCTGTCGCCCGCGCGGTCGCGCGGCGCCTCCGTGGCGTCCGGCGGGGCTACGGAGCGGGAGCCTCCGGTGGGGCTGGCCACCGACCGGGGCCGGGTCTCGATGCTCGACCTGGCCATGGCGGGCGCGGGCGTCGGCTCCTTCGACTGGGACTTCGCGAGCGGGCGGCTGGTCTGGGACGAGCGGCTGTGCCGGCTGTTCGGCATCGCACCGGACGCCTTCGACGGCCGGATCGAGACGTTCTTCGCCGCCGTGCTGCCCCAGGACCGCCGGGTGGTGGAGGAGGCCGTGGCGGAGAGCCGGGCCACCGGCAGGTACCACGCCGTGTTCAGGATCGCCCGCCCCGACGGCTCGGTGCGCTGGATCGACGCGGAGGGCCGGGTGATGTTCCTGCACGGCGGCGAGGCGCGGGGCATGACCGGCATCGCACAGGACCGCACGGAGGAGATCGAGCGGGAGGCGGAACGGCGCACCCGCAGGGACTTCGTCCTCAACCTCACCCGCGGCCTGGCGGCGGCCGTGACCACCGACGACGTGGTACAGGCCGTCATCCGGGAGGCGATGCCCACCCTCGGCGCCCGGTGGCTCGCGGTGTACCTGAGCCAGGAGCACGGCCCGGCGCGGCTGGTCGGCTCCACCGGGTTCGACGCGACGGACGCACGGCGCATGGAACGGCTCGCCCGCCGCGTGCACCGCGACCCGCTGCTGGACGCCCTCCGCTCCGGAAACCCGATGTTCGTGGAGTCGCCCCGCGAGTGGGCGCAACGGATGCCCGGCGAGCACTTCACACCGCCCGCCGACCAGCAGGCGTGGGCGCTGCTGCCGATGACGTCGGCGGAAGGACTGGTGGGCGTCTGCACGCTGATCTACGACCGGCCGCGCTCCTTCACCTCGGACGACCGTACGGTGCTGACCGCCGCCGGAGGCATCCTCGGCCAGTCCATCGCCCGTGCCCGGCTGCACGACACCCGCCGCCGGTACCTGACGGAGCTGCAGCGCCTGCTGCTGCCGATGCGTCTGCCGCAGACGCCGGGACTGGAGGTCGCGGCGTGCTACCGGCCCGGCTCGGCGGGCCTGGAGGTGGGCGGCGACTGGTACGACGTGGTGCCCCGTTCGGAGGGCCGGGTCGCGGTGATCATCGGTGACGTGCAGGGGCACAGCGTGCAGGCGGCGGGCGTGATGGGCCAGTTGCGCACCTCGATGCGCGCCTACGCATCCGAGGGTCACGGGCCCGCCGACCTGCTGGTGCGCGGCGGTCTCGCGCTGGAGGAGCTGGACACCGACCGGTTCGCCACCTGCTGCGTCGCGGAGATCGCCCCCCGCGACGGCGTGCTGCGCCTCGCCCGCGCAGGCCACCCGTACCCGCTGCTCCTGGACGGGGACGGCCGGGTGCGGCAGCTGGAGGTGCCGGGAGGGGTGCCGCTGGGCACGTTCGAGGAGCGCGACTACCCGGTGACGGAGACCGAGTTGCCGCGTGGCGGCGCCCTCCTTCTGTACACGGACGGCCTGGTGGAACGCCGCGGCGGCGACTACGCGGACGGGGTGGCCGCCCTGTGCGAACGTCTGGCCTGGTGGGGCGGTACGGCGGGGTCCGCCACGGGCACGCCGGGCGGGCCGGAAGGCCCGGACGGGGCCGGCGGCGGCCTGGAGGCAGCGGTGCAGCGGATCGCCGAGCCCGCCGCGTCCCGGCCGCTGCACGACGACATCGCGGCCGTGCTCGTACAGCTCACGGCCGCGCCCGGGCCGGCCGCGGCGACCGCGGCGCGGAGCACGACGGCCAGGGCGGACACGACGGGCACAGCCGTGAGCGGATGACGGGCGTGCGGCGCGAGGGCCGGGCCGGGCTCAGGCGGAGGGAACCGCCCGCTGCTGCTCGTGCTCCTCCGCGCCACCGGACACGCGGCTGCGCGCCACCTCGATCTCCCGGGCGCGGGTGCGCCGGTGGGCGCGGACCGCGTACGTCAGCGCGGCGGCCCAGACCGCGAACAGCGCGGCGTACACGGCGGTCGTCGCGGTACCACCCAGCGGGAGAAGGTCGCCGTCGAGCAGCGTCCGGACGTTGGTGACGATGATGAGACCGCCGACACCGGAGCCGAGGACCCGCGGCGGCACGTGCCGTACGAGCCAGGCGGCGAACGGCGCGGCGATCGCGCCGCCGACCAGCAGGGCCGCCGCCCAACCGAGGTTGACCCCCTCGGTGCCCAGGCCGAGGAGGAATCCGGCGCTCGCCGCGACGGTCACCACGAACTCGCTGGTGCTGATCGAGCCGATGACCTTGCGCGGTTCCAGCCGGCCGCTGGCCAGGATGGTGGAGTTGGCGACCGGCCCCCACCCGCCGCCGCCGGTGGCGTCGACGAACCCGGCCACCAGACCCAGCGGGGACAGGAAACGGTTCCGCAGCGGCTTGCCGAGATTGCCGGTCGGGAGGCCGGCGAGGGTGAACCGGGTCAGGACGTAGAGGCCGAGAACGATGAGGATGACCGCCATCACCGGCTTGGCGATCTGAGTGGAGAGCCCGGAGAGCACGGTGGCACCGGCGAAGGCGCCGACCGCGCCGGGCACACCGACCTTGGCGACCAGCCGCCAGTCGACGTTGCGGAAGCGCCAGTGCGCCAGGCCGGACGCGAGCGTGGTCCCGATCTCGGCCAGGTGCACGGTGGCCGAGGCGGCGGCCGGATTGGTGCCGGCGGCGAGCAGCAGCGTCGTCGAGGTGACGCCGTAGGCCATGCCCAGGCTCCCGTCGACCAGCTGTGCCCCCAGGCCGGCCAGCGCCAGCACGATCAGCGTGCGCATCTCCACCTCACTCACTCGACCGCGGGAACCGCCCGGGAGCACCACCCCTGGTTTCCCTAGTTTCCCTACTGGTTTTACAGGAATAGAGTCCACGAGAACGCGACGCCCCGCAAGCGCGGTCTCGAAGAGTGAGAACGCCGCAGGTCAGAGCATGATCATCGAGAGCGTCGCGGTACTACGGGTTCGTCCAGGCGTCCGGATCCTCGGCCAGCGCGTGCACGCGCCGGGGCAGCCGCGCGGCGGCGACGTCGGCGAGCGAGACCTCGCCCAGGATCTGCCGCACGTTGGCCCGGACCGCGATCCACAGCGGCAGCAGCGACTCCGCCGGGCCGGTGTAGGAGAGCTCCGGGGGCCGGGCGCCGCGCACGGACACCAGCGGCCCCTCGACGACGCGGATCACGTCCGCGATGGTGATGTTCTCGGCGGGCGCGGCCAGCCGGTAACCGCCGTTGCCTCCGCGCTGGCTGACCACCAGTCCGCCGCGCCGCATGTCGCCGAGGATGCCCTCGAGGAACTTGTGCGGAATGCCCTGCGCCTGAGCGAGCGCCTCGGCCTTCACCGGACCGGCGTCCCCCGCCGCCGCGAGTTCGAGCGCGGCCCGCACCGCGTAGTCCGCCTTGGCCGAGATCCGCATGCGCCCATTATCGTGCACGCCTCGGACCGGCCGGGCGCAGGCCCCGCCGGACGCCGCGTCAGCCCTCCATCGGCGCGGGCTTGAGGACGACGAACTCGGCGCCGTTCTGGTCGGTGCAGACCGCCATCCGGCCGACGCCCTCCGCGTCCTCCGGGCCCATCAGCAGGTCACCGCCGTGCTGCCGCACCCGCGCCACGGTGGCGTCGCAGTCGTCCGTGCCGAAGACGGGGTGCCAGTAGGCCTTGCCGCCGGTCTGCGGAAGCTGGTCGGCGGGCATCTGCATCAGCCCGCCGTGCATCCGCTCGGCTTCCTTCCCGGCCGGGGTGATCAGCGTGTACGTCATGCTGCCGTCGCCCGGCATCGGCATGTCCTCGTACTGCCAGCCGAACAGCCCGCGGTAGAAGTCCTTCGCACCTCCGGCGTCCGGGGTGTACAACTCGATCCAGCCGAGCGACCCCGTATCGTCCACGCGCTCCAGACCGCTGCTCTCGGCCCCCTGCTGCCAGACCGCGAACTGGCCTCCCTGCGGGTCGGTGAGCTGCGCCATCGTGCCCCACGGACCGGCGTCCATCAGCTCGCCGCGCAACGCGCCGCCCGCGCTCTCCACCTGCTGGGCGACGGCCTTGGCGTCGTCGGTGCGGAAGTAGACCATCCACGCCGAGCGGGCACCGTCCTCGGTGAGCTTTCCGACGGCGCCCACCGTGCTGCCGTCCTTGCGGAACGCGCCGTAGCCCTCCGCGTCGGGGCCGAAGGACTGGTACTCCCAGTCGAAGACCCCGTTGTAGAAGGAGGCAGCCGCCTCGACGTCCGGCGCCCCCAGGTCCAGCCAGCACGGTGATCCGTTCACGAAGTCGGTGGTGATCATGGGGAGCCCCTCTGTCCTCCGGTCGCAGCACCTCTGCTCTCTCAGCGTCCCACCACCCACCGACACCCGCCGCTCGGCGCGCCCCGCAGGGGATGCAGTCGGCTACCGCTTCGCCTCGGGCTCGCGCGGGGCGAGGGCGGCGGCCACGAGCGGCCTCGGCTCGTCCGCGTGGAACCGCAGCGTCCGCGCCAGCGCCGTGCGCCCCAGCGACCCCCGGACCGCCTCCTCCTGGCGTGCGAGGTCGGCGTCGAGTGCGGTGAGGTGGTCTCTCCGATCCGCATGCGGCCAGTAGAAACGTTGACGTCGCGACAAAGTCAACCCGGCGCACGGGCGCGCGGCAGTGTGCCCAAGGGGCATGCGGGTCGGCCTGACTTCCGCACACCGACAGCACGAAGGCCCGGCAGGAATCTGCCGGGCCTTCGCCTTCAGTAGCGGGGACAGGATTTGAACCTGCGACCTCTGGGTTATGAGCCCAGCGAGCTACCGAGCTGCTCCACCCCGCGTCGGTGATCCCTACTGTACGGCATGCCCGGCCCATTCACGAAATCCGTTCCCGGCACCCGTACGATGACCGCCATGACAGGGCGGCAGCGGCGTTCGGCGCGGCACGGTCGGGCACGAGCCCTGCCGGTACTGGTGCTCGTGCTGCTGGCCGGCGTGCTGGCCATGCACGGCCTGGGACCGACCCCGGCCCCCACGGCAGACCGGGGGCACGGCCACCACGCCGCCGCTCCGGTGACAGCGCCCGCGTCCGCGCACGGCCGGGCATCCGCGCCGTGCGGGAACGCCGCGCTCACCGAGGGCGGTCACGACGGCCACCTCCGGCACGCGGACGCCACCTGCGCGGCCGCCGGCGTGGCCGGCGCACCCGCCCTGCCGGACCTCCCGCGGTCCGCCGAGGCCCCGGTCGCGGACGCCGCGCCCGCTCTCCCGGGCCGCAGCGACACCCGGGGCACCCGCGCCCCGCCCTCCCTCAGCGCCCTGCAACTCCTGCGCATATAGGCGCGCCCGGCCGCGACGCCACCCGGCGCGCGGCCCCGCCCGCCCGACCTTCACACAACGCACAGGAGTCGCTTCACCATGACCACGAACCGTTTCACCGCACGCCGTTCCCGCGTCCACCGGGCGGCGGGGTCCGCTGTCGCGGTCACCGCCGCCCTCGTCCTCGCCGCCTGCGGCGGCGCAGGCGGCACCTTCGGGCAGGGCGGCGGCCGCGGCGCCGAGGCCGCCGCCTCGCCGTCCGCCTCCGCCCCGCAGGAGACGCAGCGGCACAACGCCGCCGACGTCGCCTTCGCCCAGGGGATGATCCCGCACCACCGCCAGGCGGTCACCATGTCCGGACTGTCTGGGACCCGGGCCGCCTCGGGCGAGGTGCGGGAGCTGGCGGAGAAGATCGAGAAGGCCCAGGCTCCGGAGATCAGGACGATGTCCCGCTGGCTGAGGACGTGGGGGGAGAAGGTGCCCTCGGGCGACACCCACGGCGGGCAGGACGGCGCCTCCGGTCACGACGGTCACGGCGGCCACGGGTCCGGGGAGCCGATGCCCGGCATGCTGTCCGCCGACGACATGACGGAGCTGGAGGAGTCCACGGGCACGTCCTTCGACGAGGCCTTCCTGCGTCTGATGATCGAGCACCACGAGGGCGCGGTCGCGATGGCGGGGACCGAGCTCAAGGAGGGCGCGTACCAGCCCGCCCTGGACCTCGCCGACACGATCATCGAGGCGCAGACCGCCGAGATCGCCGCGATGCGGAAGATGCTCGGCGGGCACTGAGCCCGCGGGGGCCGGTTGCGGGGTGCGGCACGACCCGGCACCGGCCCTCGGCCGCCGCCTCCCTGTCCCCGTTCGCCCCGACGGTGTCGCGGATCACCCGCACGCAGCACACTGGTCTCTCCATCCGCCCGCAGCCGACGAGAAGACACCGGAGGAACGATGGGGACGACGAGCCGCCCGGGGGCGGGCCGATGACCGCGCACACCGAACGGGCCGCCGGGCGCGCCACACCCCCGAGTGAGCGGACCGACACCGCCGCCGAAGGGCGGACCGGCGAACTCGCCGACGCACTCGCCGCGCTCGTCGGCCGGGAACACGTACGGGTCGAGCCCGGGCAGCTCGCCGCATACGCCCGGGACGCCACCCCGCTGTTCCACGCGCCACCGGACGTGGTGGTGTTCCCCGGCAGCACCGCGGAGGTCGCCGCCGTGCTGCGGCTGGCCACCGAACGCGGTGTGCCGGTGGTCCCGCGCGGCGCGGGCTCCAACCTGTGCGCCGGGACCGTCGCCCTGCACGGCGGGGTGATGCTGGTCCTGACCCGCCTGAACCGCGTGCTGGAGATCAGCCCCGGCGAACTGCTCGCCCGGGTGCAGACCGGAGTGACGACCGCGCAGCTCGCCGACGCCGCCGGTGATGCCGGGCTGCTCTACGCCCCCGACCCGGGCAGCCGCACCGTCTCCACCGTCGGCGGCAACGTCGCCACCTGCGCGGGCGGCCTGCGCGGCCTGAAGTACGGCGTGACCCGCAACTACGTGCTCGGCCTGGAGGCCGTGCTGCCCACCGGCGAGATCGTGCGTACCGGCGGCCGGCTGTGGAAGGACGTCGCGGGCTACGACCTCACCCGCCTGCTCACCGGCTCCGAGGGCACCCTCGCGGTGATCACCGAGGTGACCGTGGCGCTGCTGCCGAAGCCCGCCGACACCGGCACCGGCGTCGCCTACTTCGATTCGCTCGCCGACGCCTCCCGCGCCGTGGCGGCCGTCATCGCCGCGGGCGTCGTCCCGGCGACGCTGGAGTTCCTGGACCGCAAGTGCATCGAAGCGGTCGAGGCGTTCGCCGGGCTCGGCCTGCGCACCGACGCCGGTGCGCTGCTGCTGTTCGGCGACGACGGCGACCCGTCGGTGGTCGCCGGCAACCTGAGCCGCATCCAGGAGGTCTGCACCGCCGCCGGCGCCCTGGAGGTCACCCTCGCGGAGAACGTCGCGCGGGCCGACGCGCTGCTCGCCGCCCGGCGCTGCGGCCTGCCCGCCCTGTCCCGGCTCGGCTCGCTCACCATCCTGGAGGACGCGACCGTGCCCCGGCACCGGCTGGCCGAGATGGTCGGGCGCATCGACGAGATCGCCGAACGGCACGGCCTGCTCATCGCCACCTTCGGACACGCGGGCGACGGCAACCTCCACCCCACCTGCGTCGTCGACCCGGACGACACCGGGGCCGTGGAGCGCGCCCACCAGGCGTTCGGCGAGATCTTCGCCGCAGCCCTCGCACTCGACGGCACCATCACCGGCGAACACGGCGTGGGCGCCGCCAAGCTGCCCTACCTCGCCGACCGCCTCGGCGACGACCAGATGGCCCTGCTGCGCCGCATCAAGCACGCCTTCGACCCGGCGGGCATCCTCAACCCCGGAAAGCTCGGCTCATGACGACCGAACCCCCGCAGCCCGGCCCGCCCGCCGAAGGCCCCGGCACCGGGCGCGGCCTCTTCGACAAGCAGCAGCTGGACCGCTGCATCTCGTGCGGGTTCTGCCTCCCCGCCTGCCCCACGTACTCCCTCACCGGCGACGAGGCGTCCTCCCCGCGCGGCCGCATCACACTGATGCGCGCCCTGGAGACCGGCGAACTCCCCGCCGACGACCCCACGCTGGCGGAGGAGTCGTCGTACTGCCTGGGATGCCGCGCGTGCGAGACGGTCTGCCCGGCGGGCGTGGAGTACGGGCAACTGCTGGAACAGTGGCGGGACCACCAGTGGAGCGGCCCGAAGCGGCCATGGATCGTCCGCCTGCTGACCGCGCTGGTCGCCCGGCCGTTCCTGCTGCGCCTCCAAGGGCTGGTGCGCCGCCACGCCCGTCCGTCCGGCGGCGGCCCGGCCGACGGGCCCTCGCTGATGCTGGGATGCGTCGAACGCGGCCTGTACCCCGCGGTCTCGCGGGCCGCACTGCGGCTGCGGCCCGAACTGAACGTGCCACCGGGGCAGGGCTGTTGCGGTGCGCTGCACGCCCACAACGGCGACTCCGCCACCGGAAAGGCGCTCGCCGAGGAGCTGGGCAGGCGACTGCCCGGCACCCTCGTGACCACCGCAGGCGGCTGCGCCGCCCACCTCGCCCACCACCTTGGCCCCGACCGGGTGCGGGAGTTCGGCGACCACCTGCACCGCGAGGGCCACGTGCCCGCCGGGCGGGTGACCGTCGACGGCCGCCCGGCCCGCGTCGGGTTGCAGGACTCCTGCCACCTGCGCAACGGGCTCGGCGTCACCCGCCCGCCGCGCGAACTGATCGCCGCCGTCGCGGAGTACGTGGAGGTGCCGGGCGCCGGGGACTGCTGCGGCGCCGCCGGCACGTACGCGATGCTCCGGCCGGCGGACAGCCGTGCCGTGCTGGACCCGAAGCTGGCGGCCCTCGCGGAGGCCGACCTCGATTTCGTCGTCGCCGTCAACCCCGGCTGTCTCCGGCAGCTGCGGCAGGGTCTGCGCCGTACGGGCGCCCGCGCCCGCGCCGTGCACCTCGCGGAACTGCTCGCCCTGGCGGAGGAGGACCGCACGTGACCGCCTCCGCACCCGGCCCGGGCGCCGGGCTGCGCGTCGCCCTGTTCGTGACCTGCGTGAACGACGCGCTGTACCCGGAGACGGGACGGGCGGTCGTACGGCTGCTGGAACGGCTGGGCGTCGAGGTCGACTTCCCCGCGGCCCAGACCTGCTGCGGCCAGCCGCAGTACAACACCGGCCACCGGCGGGCGGCCGAGCCGCTGCTGCGGCGCACGGCCGCAGCGTTCGCGGGCTACGACCACGTCGTCGCGCCCTCCGGCAGTTGCGTCGCCATGGTCCGCGACGGCTACCCGCGGATGGGGGATCGGGCCCGGGCCGAGGGCCGCGGCGACGCCCTCGCCGCGGCCGCCGCCGCTCTGGTGCCGCGGGTGCGGGAACTGACCGAGTTCCTGGTGGACGTGCTCGGCGTCACCGACGTCGGCGCGTACTACCCGCACACCGTCACCTACCACCCGTCCTGCCACGGGCTGCGGACGCTGGGGCTGGGGGACCGTCCGCTGCGGCTGCTGCGGGCCGTGCGCGGTCTGACCCTGATCGAGCTGCCCGGCGCCGAGGAGTGCTGCGGTTTCGGCGGCACGTTCGCGGTGAAGAACGAGGCCGTGTCGGTGGCCATGGGACGGGACAAGGTGGACCACGCCCTCGCCACCGGCGCCGACACGCTGTGCGGGGCGGACAACTCCTGCCTGATGCACCTCGACGGCCTGATCCGGCGGCAGGACGCGCCCGTACGCCCCCTCCACCTCGCCGAGATCCTCGCCGGCACCAAAGCGGACCGGAGGCCCCCGCGATGAACACCGCCTACCTCGGGATGCCGACCTTCCCCCGGGCCGCCGCCGGGTCCGTCCGCGACACGCGGCTGCGCGCCAACCTCACGCACGCCACGCACACCATCCGCGACAAGCGGGCCGCCGCCGTCGCCGAAATCGACGACTGGGCGCGGTTGCGGCAGGCCGGAAAGGACATCAAGGACCGGACGCTGCGCCACCTCGACCACTACCTCCTCCAGACCGAACGGGCCGTCACCGCGGCGGGTGGGCAGGTGCATTGGGCGGCGGACGCCGACGAGGCGAACCGCATCGTCGCCGACCTGGTCCGCGCCACCGGCGAACGGGAGGTCGTCAAGGTCAAGTCGATGGCCACCCAGGAGATCGGCCTCAACGAAGCGCTCGCCGCCGAGGGCGTGGCCGCGTACGAGACGGACCTCGCGGAGCTCATCGTGCAGCTCGGCGAGGACCTGCCCTCGCACATCCTGGTCCCGGCGATCCACCGCAACCGCGGGGAGATCCGCGACCTCTTCCGCGAGGCGATGGGCCGCTGGGGACGGCCGGCGCCCGACACGCTGACCGACCGGCCCTCCGACCTGGCCGAGGCGGCACGGCTGCACCTGCGGGAGAAGTTCCTGCGCGCGAAGGTCGCCGTCTCCGGGGCGAACTTCCTCGTCGCCGAGACCGGCACCGTGGTCGTGGTGGAGTCCGAGGGCAACGGCCGGATGTGCCTCACGCTGCCGGAGACGCTGATCTCCGTCGTCGGCATCGAGAAGGTCGTGCCGACCTGGCAGGACCTGGAGGTGTTCCTGCAACTGCTGCCGCGCTCCTCCACCGCCGAGCGGATGAACCCCTACACCTCGATGTGGGCCGGTGTGGCGGAGGGCGACGGTCCGCGCGCCTTCCACCTCGTGCTGCTCGACAACGGCCGCACCGCCACCCTCGCCGACCAGGTGGGCCGGCAGGCGCTGCGCTGCATCCGCTGCTCCGCCTGCCTGAACGTCTGCCCGGTGTACGAGCGGGCCGGCGGCCACGCGTACGGCTCGCCGTACCCCGGGCCGATCGGCGCCATCCTGACGCCCCAGCTGCGCGGTCTGCAGAGCGATGTGGACGCCTCCCTGCCGTACGCCTCCTCGCTGTGCGGCGCCTGCTACGAGGTGTGCCCGGTCGCCATCGACATCCCCGAGGTCCTCGTCCACCTGCGGGAACGGGTCGCGGAGGAGGCCGCCGGGCACCGCCGGGAGCGGGCGGGCGTACGGGCGGCGACATGGCTGCTGGACCACCCGGCGGCGTACGCGGCAGCCCTGCGGGCCGGTGCCCGCACCCGGCGTCTCCAGCCGGAACGACTGCGCCTGCCCGGGGCAGCCGGGTCGTGGAGCGCGTCCCGCGACCTGCCCCGCATGCCCGCGGCGTCCTTCCGCGACTGGTGGCGGGCGCACCGCGCCCGGCCGCGCGACGCCCGGCACGGCGAAGGCGGGCCCGGCGCACCCCCGTTCCGCGAAGGAGGGGAGGCCCGGTGAACGGCTCCCGCGACCTCGTCCTGGCCCGCATCCGCACCGCCCTCGCGGACGTACCGACCGCGGAGTCGCCGGGCGGCCACCCGGTCGCCCGCGCCTACCGGAGCGCGCACACCTCCGAGGACCCGGCCGCCCTGCGCACGCTGCTCGCCGAGAACCTCGCCGACTACCGGGCGACCGTCCACCGCACCACGTCCGGCGCCCTGCCCGCCCTCGTCTCCGAGCTCCTGGCCGCGCGCGGGACCCGCACCCTGGCCGTACCGGCCGACCTGCCGCCACGGTGGCTCACCGCGCTCCACGGCGTGGAGCTCGTGCGCGACGCGCCCACCCTGACGGCCGCCCGGCTGGACGCCGCCGACAGCGTGCTCACCGGCTGCGCGCTGGCCGTGGCCGAGACGGGCACCGTGGTGCTCGACGCCGGTCCCGCGCAGGGACGCCGGGCTCTCACCCTCGTTCCCGACCACCACGTCTGCGTCGTCCATGCCGACCGGATCGTGGCGTCCGTCCCCCGGGCGCTCCCTCTGCTGGACCCAAGGCGCCCGCAGACCTGGATCTCCGGGCCGTCCGCCACCAGCGACATCGAACTCACCCGCGTCGAAGGCGTGCACGGCCCCCGCTCCCTGGAGTGCGTCCTCGTCGAGCCGGAGTGAAACGGCGACCGGGTCGGGCGGCGGCCGGGTCAGACGGCGAAGACCTGGGTGTCGTCGGCGAATGCCTTGAACTCCAGCGCGTTCCCGGCCGGGTCGTGCAGGAACATCGTCCACTGCTCGCCCGGCCGCCCCGCGAAGCGGAGGTAGGGCTCGATCACGAACGCGGTGCCGGCCGCGCGCAGGCGCTCGGCGAGGGCGTGGAAGGCGTCGACCGTCAGGAGCAGCCCGAAGTGCGGGACGGGGACGTCGTGGCCGTCCACAGGGTTGTGGGCACCGCGCGGGGCACCGGGGGCGAGGTGGGTCACGAACTGGTGGCCGTGCAGGTTCCAGTCCACCCAGGTCTCCTCGCTGCGACCCTGCTCCAGGCCGAGCACGCCGCCGTAGAAGCGGCGGGCGGCCTCCAGGTCGTCGACCGGAACGGCCAGGTGGAACCGCGGGATCGGGGAATCGGGAACGCTCACGTTGCTGCCGTCCTTCCGTCACGTCTGCGTACAGCGGGGCTGCCCCGCGCCTGAAGGGTACGTCCGTCCCCTTGACCCGCCCGCCGCGAATTGGTCTACTCCACCCCCGGGGGGTCACCGTCGATCACACCGCCCCGCCGCGGGCACCGGAAGAGGTCCAGCCATGCCGTCCACCCCACCGGCCGCCGCCCCGCCGCACCCCCCGTCACCACCCCGCCGGGCACTCGTCGCCGGGTCCGTCGGCAACTTCGTCGAGTGGTACGAGTTCGGCGTCTACGGATACTTCGCGACCATCATCGCGGCGAACTTCTTCAGCACGGACGGCGCGAGCGACCTCGAGTCGCTGGTCAAGACGTATGCGTCGTTCGCCATCGCCTTCTTCTTCCGGCCCGTCGGCGCGGCGCTCTTCGGCCGGATCGGCGACCGCATCGGACGCCGGCCGACGCTGATCATGGTGCTGATGCTGATGACCGTCTCCACCACCCTGATCGGCGTCCTGCCCACCTACGCCACGGTGGGCGCGGCCGCCCCCGTGCTGCTGACGCTGCTGCGCATCCTCCAGGGCCTGTCCGCGGGCGGCGAGTTCGGCGGCGCCGTGTCCGTCATGACGGAGTTCGCGCCGCCGGGCAGGCGTGGCCTGTACGGCGCGTGGCAGTCGTTCACCGTCGGCCTCGGCCTGCTCGCCGGCGCCGGCATGGCCGCCGTCCTGGCCACCGTGATGAGTGCGGGAGCCCTGAACGACTGGGGCTGGCGCCTGCCGTTCCTGCTGACGCTGCCGCTGGGCGGCGTCGCCCTGTGGGTGCGGCTGAAGCTGGACGAGACACCCGAGTTCGTCCGCGAGCACGGCGCCGCCGGGGCGCCGGGCGTGCCGCCGACCACACCGCCGCCCGCGCCGAAGCCGTCCACGGGGCAGACCGCGAAGGCCATCCTGCTGGGTGCCGGGCGCCTCATGGGCTGGTCCGCGGCCGGCTACACCTTCCTGGTCGTCATGCCGTCCTACCTCCAGGCCACCCTGAACGCCTCCTTCCAGCAGGCGCTGATCTCAAGCGTGGTGGCCAACGCCGGTTTCGCGGCGATGATCCTGCCCGCCGGCCGGCTGAGCGACCGCGTAGGCCGCCGGGCCGTGATGCTCACCGGCGCCGTCCTGATCGCGCTGCTGTCCTGGCCGCTGCTGAACCTGCTGCAGGACCCGGACTCCGGTTCCGTGGCGAAGGGCGTGGCGGTGTTCGCTGCGGGCGCGGCGGTCGGCATGCTGGCCGGTCCGGGGCCCGCCATGCTGTCGGAGATGTTCCCCACCTCCGTGCGCTACACCGGCCTCGGCCTGTCCTACGCCCTCTCCAACGCCGTGTTCTCCGGCAGCGCGGGCCTGATCATCACGGAGCTGGTGGCGAGCACCGGCGACGTCGACATCCCCGCCTACTACGCCGCGGCGACCTGTGCCGTCAGTGCCCTCGCGCTGTGGACCCTGCGCGGCGACGACCACCTGCGCCCGCTGCGCCGGACGGCCGCCGCCGAGTTGGCAGGGGCTCCGCCCGGGGCCGCGCCCGGGGCCGAGGCGGAGACGACCGGGAAGACGGCCGGGTGAGGCGCGTCATCGGCCTCATGTCCGGCACCTCGCACGACGGCATCGACGCCGCCGCAGCAGACCTGGGCCTGGAGGGCGACACCCTGGTACTGCGCCCGCTGGGCATGCTCACCGAGACCTACGACGACGCCCTGCGCGAAGGGCTGGCCGCCGCACTGCCCCCGTCCCGCACCACGCTGCACGACGTGTGCCGCCTGGACACCGGCATCGGCCGGGCGTTCGCCCGCACCGCCCGCCGGGCGAACACGGAGCTGTGCGACGGACGTGCCGAACTGGCCGTCTCGCACGGCCAGACCGTCTACCACTGGGTGGACGACGGCAGGGTGCACGGCACCCTCCAGCTCGGCGAACCGGCGTGGATCGCCGAGCACGCCGGCCTGCCCGTGCTGTCGGGTCTGCGCACCCGGGACGTGGCCGCGGGCGGGCAGGGCGCCCCGCTGGTCAGCATGGTCGACGCGCTGTGGCTCGCAGGACGCCCGGGACGTCCCGTCGCCCTCAACCTGGGCGGAATCGCCAACCTGACGGTGATCCGAGACGGGGTGCCGCTGGCCTTCGACACCGGCCCGGCCAACGCCCTCCTCGACGCCGCCGTCGCCCACGCCACGGACGGCCGCCTCGGCTACGATGCCGACGGCGCGCTGGCCGCCCGCGGCCACGTCGAAGAGGGCCTGCTCGACGCCCTGCTGGCCGAGCCGTACTACGCCCGGCCCGCCCCCAAGACCACCGGCAAGGAACTGTTCCACCTCCCCTACCTGCACCGGGCGCTGGACGGCCGGGACGTCCCCACCGAGGACCTGGCAGCCACGCTCACCGCTCTCACCGCCCGCACCGTGGCCGACGCGGTGCGGGACGTGGGCGGCGACCAGGTGATCGCCTCCGGGGGCGGCACCCGCAACCCGGAGCTGATGCGGGCACTGCGCCGCGAACTGGGCTCGGGGACGCCGGTGCACACGTCCGACGAACTGGGCCTTCCGTCGGCGGCGAAGGAGGCGTACGCCTTCGCGGTCCTCGGCTGGCTGAGCGCGCACGGGCTTCCCGGCACTCTCCCGCCCTGCACCGGCGCCCGCCGGGCCACCGTGCTGGGCTCGCTCACCCCGGGCCCGGACGGCTTCCCCGCACCGGCACGCCCCGCCACCGCACCCCGCCGCCTGCACGTCCGCAGGTGAACGGCGGGGCCCCGGTGCGCCCGCCTGCCGTGGGCCCGCCGGGGAGCCGCGCGGCCGGGGCGACTCAGCCGCGGTCGGCGAGCTTGTCCCAGAAGTGCTGCACGATGTCGTCGAGGTAGCGCCGCCCCAGCTCGCCGGAGGCGGCGCTACCGGCTCTGCTGAGGGTGGCGGCCATCAGGCCCTGGTACTCCTGGTGCATGGCGCGCAGGGGTTCCTTCAGGTCGCGCTTGTCCAGGGAGATCAGCTTGGCGATCGCGCGGATGTGGGCCTGCCAGCGCGTCGTGACGGCCTCGGTGAGGAGGCCGGCAAGCTCGCCCTCCAGACCCGTGACGGCGATGTGGTCGGGGACCGGAAGGTCGAGCAGGGTGCCGAGTTTCGCGGACTGCCGTTCGTCACCGGCCCAGCGGCCGGTCTCCTCCATGTGGCGGTAGGCGTCGAGCGGGACGCCGGTGAAGCCGGCCACGTCCTCGGCGGCGAGTCCACGTGCCAGACGGTGTTCCAGCAGAGTGCGGGGACGCCCCATCAGTTCACCCGGCGCACACCACAGGGCGCCCGCGAGGGCCGTGAGTTCGTTCGCCGACGGCAGGGCCTCACCGCGCTCCCACGCGGCGATGTGGCCGGGGCTGACGTGGACGAGACCGTAGGAGGCGCGCATGCCGTGGGCGACGTGGCCGTGGGCCATCCCGAGTTTCTCGCGCAGGGTGCGGGCTGCGCGCGCGTCGAAGGGGATCGGTGGATGCACGCGCTGAGAGTAGGGAGTCACCGACGGCCACTCCACTGCCGCTGTCGCCCCCTTCCCGCTATAGCGGGATAGGTCTTCACCGATTCTGTAGGAAGCGACAGGGATGGCGCGGCGACGTCGACTAGGGGATTCCGCAAGACAATTGTGAACGTGCCCCTGCCACGCGAGATCCCCTCGCATGGTGCGGCATGGGTGTACGTGCCCTCGCCGTCATTCCCCCGGCAGCACCACCCTGCTTTCCCCTTTCTCACGAGCAGGTCCAGGAGACCCAGCAATGCAGACCAGCACCACGACCAAGAACGAGGCGCCACCCTCCGGAGGCGGTGGCGCGGTGGACCGCTTCTTCCGCATCAGCGAACGCGGTTCGACCTACGCACGGGAGATACGCGGCGGCCTCGCCACCTTCTTCACGATGGCGTACATCCTCGTGCTCAACCCCATCATCCTCGGAAGTGCCGAGGACAAGTTCGGCGAGCAGCTCGACCCGACCCAACTCGCCACCGCCACGGCACTTGTGGCCGCCGTGATGACCGTGATCATGGGCGTCGGCGGCAATCTACCACTCGCCCTGGCCGCGGGCCTCGGCCTCAACGCCGTCGTCGCCTTCCAGGTCGCGCCCCTGATGAGCTGGGACGACGCGATGGGCCTCATCGTCCTGGAGGGCCTGCTGATCTGCGTGCTGGTCCTGACGGGACTGCGCGAGGCGGTCATGCACGCCATCCCGCAGGCCCTCAAACAGGCGATCAGCGTGGGCATCGGTCTGTTCATCGCCCTGATCGGCTTCGTCGACGCGGGCTTCGTCACGCGCATCCCGGACGCGGCGAACACCACCGTGCCCGTCCAGCTCGGCACCGGCAACCTCACCGGCTGGCCGATGCTCGTCTTCTGCCTCGGCGTGCTCCTGACGGTCGTCCTGCTCGCCCGCAAGGTGAAGGGCGCCATCCTCATCAGCATCGTCCTGATGACCGTCCTCGCCGTCGTCATCAACGAGCTGGCCACGGTAACGAACTGGGGCCTCACCTCGCCGACGCTGCCCGACGGCCCCGTCGCGGCCCCCGACTTCGGGCTGCTCGGCGAGTTCGACGTGTTCGGGGCATTCGGACAGGTCAGCATTCTGACGGTGGTCCTGCTGGTCTTCACGCTCATCCTGTCGGACTTCTTCGACACCATGGGCACCGTCGTCGGCGTCACCGCCGAGGCCGGACTCCTCGACGAGCGCGGCCAGGTCCCCGGCCTGGGCCGGGTGCTGCTCATCGACGGCGCGGCCGCGGTCGCCGGCGGTGCGTCCTCCGCCTCGTCCGCCACGACCTACATCGAGTCCGCCGCGGGTGTCGGCGAAGGCGCACGGACCGGCTTCGCCAGCGTCGTGACCGGTGGCCTGTTCACCCTCGCCCTCTTCCTCACCCCGCTGCTGACCATCGTGCCGCTCCAGGCCGCCTCCCCCGCCCTGGTCGCGGTCGGCTTCCTGATGATGACGCAGGTCCGGCACATCGACTGGGACCGCTTCGAGCTGGCCATCCCGGCGTTCCTGACCATCGCCGTCATGCCGTTCACCTACTCCATCACCAACGGTATCGGCGCCGGCTTCATCGCCTACGTGGTCATCAAGGCGTGCCTGGGCAAGGCACGCGAGGTGCACTGGCTGCTCTGGGGCACCGCCGCGCTGTTCCTCGTGTACTTCGCCATCGACCCCGTCAAGCAGGCCCTCGGCCTGTCCTAGCACCCCTCTGCCCCTCACCACCGGGACGCCGGACGCCCCCGGGAAGGCGACTTCCCGGGGGCGTCCTGTGCGAGCGGTGCGACCTGCCGCCCGTCGACCCGTCGGCCTGTGCGATCAGGCGAGGTCGAACCGGTCGAGGTTCATCACCTTGTCCCATGCCGCGACGAAATCCGTCACGAACTTCTCGTTCGCGTCGTCGCTCGCGTACACCTCCGCGAGCGCGCGCAGCTCGGAGTTGGAGCCGAACACGAGGTCCGCGCGGGTGCCGGTCCACCGAACCTTCCCGGAGGCGGCGTCGCGGCCCTCGAACTCCCGCTGGTCCTCCGACGTCGCCTTCCACTCCGTGCCCAGATCGAGCAGGTTGACGAAGAAGTCGTTCGTCAGCCGGCCGGGCGTGCCGGTGAACACGCCGTGCTGCGACTGCCCGTGGTTGGCGCCGAGGACGCGGAGGCCGCCGACGAGAACGGTCATCTCCGGCGCGCTGAGGGTCAGCAGGTTCGCCCGGTCGATCAGCAGGTACTCGGCGGGCAGCTGCCGGTTGGCCTTGCCCTGGTAGTTGCGGAACCCGTCGGCGGCCGGCTCCATCTCGGCAAACGAGTCGATGTCGGTCTGCTCCTGGGTCGCGTCGCTGCGTCCCGGCGTGAACGGCACCCGGACGTCGTGACCCGCGTCCTTCGCCGCCTTCTCCACGCCGGCGCATCCGGCGAGCACGATCAGGTCGGCCAGCGAGATCTGCTTGCCGCCGCTCTGCGCGGCGTTGAAGGACTGCTGGATCTCCTCCAGCGTGCCCAGCACGGTCGACAACTGCTCCGGGTCGTTGACCTCCCAGCCGCGCTGCGGCTCCAGGCGGATGCGGGCGCCGTTGCCGCCACCGCGCATGTCGCTGCCCCGGAAGGAGGCCGCCGACGCCCACGCCGTGGCCACCAGCTGGGACACCGTCAGGCCCGAGTCCAGCACCTTGCCCTTGAGGGCGGCGACGTCCTCGGCGTCCACGAGCGCGTGCGTCACCGCGGGCACCGGGTCCTGCCAAACCAGCGTCTCGGACGGGACCTCCGGGCCGAGGTAGCGCTGGACCGGCCCCATGTCGCGGTGGGTCAGTTTGAACCAGGCACGGGCGAACGCGTCCGCGAACTCCTGCGGGTTCTCCTTGAAGCGCCGCGAGATCGGCTCGTACACCGGGTCGAAGCGGAGCGACAGGTCGGTCGTCAGCATCGTCGGGGCGTGGCTCTTCGACGCGTCGTGGGCGTCGGGCACAGTGCCCGCGCCCGCGCCGTCCTTCGGCCGCCACTGGTTGGCCCCCGCCGGGCTCTGGAACAGCTCCCACTCGTATCCGAACAGGATCTCGAAGAAGCTGTTGTCCCAGGTCGTCGGGGTGTCGGTCCAAATGCCCTCGAGACCGCTGGTGATCGCGTCGGCACCCTTGCCGGTGCCGTGCGTGCTCCGCCATCCGAAGCCCATCTCCTCCATCCCGGCGGCCTCCGGGTCCGGGCCGACCCGGTCCGCCGGGCCCGCACCGTGGGTCTTGCCGAAGGTGTGGCCGCCGGCGATGAGCGCGACCGTCTCCTCGTCGTTCATCGCCATCCGGCGGAACGTCTCACGGATGTCGCGCGCCGCGGCCAGCGGGTCCGGGTTGCCGTTCGGGCCCTCCGGGTTGACGTAGATCAGGCCCATCTGGACCGCGCCCAGCGGGCTCTCCAGATCGCGGTCGCCGGTGTAGCGCTCGTCGCCCAGCCAGGTGGACTCCGGGCCCCAGTACACGTCCTCCTCGGGCTCCCACACGTCCTCGCGTCCGCCGGCGAAGCCGAAGGTCTCGAAGCCCATCGACTCCAGGGCGACGTTGCCCGCGAGAATCATCAGGTCGGCCCACGACAGGGCCTGGCCGTACTTCTTCTTCACCGGCCAGAGCAGGCGGCGCGCCTTGTCCAGGTTGCCGTTGTCCGGCCAGCTGTTCAGCGGCGCGAAGCGCTGCTGACCCGTACCGCCGCCACCGCGCCCGTCGCTGACCCGGTAGGTGCCGGCGCTGTGCCACGCCATCCGGATGAGGAACGGGCCGTAGTGCCCGAAGTCCGCCGGCCACCAGTCGTGCGAGGTCGTCATGACCTCGGTCAGGTCCCGCTTCACGGCGGCGAGGTCGAGACTCTGGAACGCCTCGGCGTAGTCGAAGTCCTCCCCCAGCGGATTCGCGACCGCGGGGTTCTGGGCAAGGATCTTCAGGTTGAGCCGCTCGGGCCACCACTGGCGGTTTCCACCGCCCTGGGTTGGGTGCGGCGCCCGCCCGTGCGCGACCGGACAGCCACCCCCGCCCTCCGTCTTCGCGTCTGTGACGATTGCCTCGTGGTTCTCGGACATGGGAATCCTTCCGGTGCAGGCGGCCCCTGGGCTCCTCGGCTGTCGCCGGACCCGATCCTATGGTGGACGGGGTCCAAGTCAATACACATCCCAGACGCGTACGTCTTCAATTCCTCGACGCGACGCTGCTAGGTTGCGCCCATGAGTGACCTGCTGGGACGGCTTCGAGCACGTGGCTGGCGGATGACCGCTCAACGCCGGGTGGTCGCCGAGGTACTCGACGGCGACCACATCCACCTCACCGCGGACGAGGTACTGTCGCGCGCGACCGCGCGTCTTCCGGAGATCTCCCGCGCCACCGTCTACAACGCGCTCGGCGAACTCGTCTCCCTCGGCGAGGTGCTCGAGGTCGTCGACGGCCGCGCCAAGCGCTACGACCCCAACGCCCGCCCCCACCACCACCTGACCTGCTCGGCCTGCGGCACCATCCGCGACGTCCACCCCGCCGGCGACCCCCTCGACCTCCTCCCCGCCGCCGAACGCCACGGCTTCCAGGTCACCACCGCCGAGATCACCTTCCGCGGCCGCTGCCCCACCTGCACCACCGCCCCCGGCTGACCGCCCCGCGCTCAGCCACCGACCCGCCCCGCATCGACCAGCCGGCCGCGTTCCACCTCCACCAGCACCGGCACGCCGTCCGGCAGCTGCCCCGCGAGGCGGTCGAGCAGACCACCCACCGGGGGCAGCTCGCCGGGGAGACGGACGTGGATGCGCATCGTTCGGGACGTCGTGTCCACCACGGTGACCGACGCGCCCGGCACGTCGGCCAGCCACTGCTCCGCTGCCTGCTTCGCCTTCCCCCGCCAGACGTCGAGCAGAAGGGTGAGTGCGGTGTTCGCCGCCAGCGGCACGAAGACGACGGCGAACAGCAGGGACATGGCGACGTACGCCCGCCGAGCGGGCCGTCCGGTCGCCCGGACCTCGCCGCGACCGTAGCCCAGAGCGGCGAACACCACCATCCCTCCGAAGACCAGCGCGAAAAGGTTGGACAGGAAGAGCACCAGCGCCCCCAGCGCCAACCACCCCTCCAAACGCCCGAGGCACACGCCGGCCACCACCAGCGGCGGCACCAGGGAGATCGCGATCGCGACTCCGGGAAGCACGGCGGCGACGTCCCGCCGCGCGAGGGCCACCGCTCCGGCGAAGCCCGTCGCCAACGCGGCGACCAGATCCATCAGCCCCGGGGACGTCCGCGACGCGACCTGGCTGTTTCCCAGCAGGGCATAGTGATCGGGCAGCACCACGGAGAACACGGCACCGAGCGCGACCACCAGCAGGCAGGCGAACAGCACGAGCCTCGCCGCTCCGTTCCGGCGGCGTTGCACCGATCCCAGAGCGACGCCCATGATCGGCGTCGACAGCGGCGCGATGATCATCGCGCCGATCACGGTTGCCGTCGAGTCCGTGATCACCCCTCCCGCCGCGATGACCCCCGACAGAAACAGCATCGCCCAGAACGCCGACCTCTTGGCCCGGCTGTCCCCGGACGACAGGTCCAGATCCTCTGCCAGCTCCTCCAGAGAACGGCGCTGGGAATCGGGCAACACCCGGGCTCGGACTCCACTGAGCATGCTCTTCGCCTATCACAGCCGGCACCCGCCGGCGCACCTCACGCGGCGCGCAACACGCAGGTTCACCACCATGGCTTCCGAATCACCCCGCGCGTGAACGCGACCGTCGGCGTCCGAGCGCCCTGCCGCCGTCGGGAAGGCCGAAATGCCACCCTCGCGTGCGTGCTCCACCTCGGTAGAGCGACCGCAGCCCGGCTTCGAGCGCGATGCACGAGTCTGGCCGGCCCTGCCGCCCGGCAGCTCACTCCTACTGCACCACGACCGCTAGCGGATCGCTCCGACCGGCTCCGACCGGCGCTGGCCGATGTCCGGGGCTGGCCGGTCGGAGCGAGAACGCCACCGGCGGCCGGAGCCGGAGAAGGCTCGCGGCTTCCCGACCCCTCCATGCCCCCTGCAGCAGAAAACCCCAGGTCAGAGAGGAATCTGACCTGGGGTTCAAGTGAGCCGCCTAGGGGAGTCGAACCCCTGACCTACGCATTACGAGTGCGTCGCTCTGGCCGACTGAGCTAAGGCGGCGTGTGCTCGTGCCATGGTGGCGTGAGCAGCGGGATGAAGTCTACAGGGTTTGCCGGGATGCCCCGGACCGGGGGCACCCCGGGGGTGAGGGGTGTCAGGAGCAGCGCTTGCCCTCGGGCGGCATGTCGCCGTCGACGTAGTAGCGGGTGATCGCCTCGTCGATGCAGCGGCTGCCCTGCATGAAGGCGGTGTGGCCGTCGCCGTCGTAGGTCAGCAGGTCGGCGGTCTTCATCTGGCCGGCGAGGCCCTGGGCCCAGGCGTACGGGGTGGCCGGGTCGCGGGTGGTGCCGACGACGATCATGGGCGCCGCGCCGTTCGCCGCGATGCGGTGCGGCTCGCCCGTGTGCTCGACCTGCCAGTAGGCGCAGTTCAGCGAGGCCCAGGCGAAGGTGCGGCCGAAGACGGGGGACACCTTCTCGAAGGAGGCCACCCCGTCCCTGACCTCTGCCGGGCCGGAGAAGGCCGGCGGGAGGTCGAGGCAGTTCACGGCCGGGTTGGCGAACATGATGTTGCCGTAGGAGCCGTCGGCCGCGCGCTCGTAGTAGGCGTCGGCGAGGGCAAGCAGGCCAGCGCCGTCGCCTTCCATCCCGTCGGCGAGAGCGGCGCGCAGACGCGGCCAGTACACCTGTGTGTACATGGCCTGGATGACGCCCGTGGTGGCCAGCGACTCGGTCAGCGTGCGGGACTCGCCGGTCTCCAGCGGCTTGTCGTCGACCTTTTCGAAGAACGCGCCGAGTTTCTTGCCCGCCTGCCGGGTGGTGCCGTTGCCGAGCGGGCAGTTGCGCCGTTCGACACAGTCCTCGGCGAAGGCGCGGAAGGCGGTGGCGAAGCCGCCCGTCTGCTGCCGGTTGATGTCGACGGCCTCCAGCGAGGGGTCCATCGCGCCGTCGAGCACGAGGCGGCCGGTGCGGGAGGGGAAGAGGCCCGCGTAGGTCGCGCCCAGGTAGGTGCCATAGGAGGCGCCGTAGTAGTACAGCTTCTCGTCGCCCAGGGCGGCGCGCAGGACGTCCATGTCGCGGGCGACGTCGCGGGTGGAGACGTGCGCGAGGAGGCCGCTGGTGCGCTGCTCGCAGCCCTCGGCGAAGTTCTTGTACGCGGTGACCAGCTCGTCGACCTCGCCCGGGTCGTCGGGCGTCTGGTCGGTGCGGGTGTAGCCGTCCATCTCCCGGTCGGAGAGGCACTCGACGGGCTCGCTGCGTCCGACGCCGCGCGGGTCCATGCCGACGATGTCGTAGTTCTCGCGGAGTTCGGGCGGGAAGCCCACGGCAGCGGCCTGCTGCAGGTAGTCGATCGCGGACCCGCCCGGGCCGCCCGGGTTCACCATCAGGGAGCCGACGGGGTCGCCCCCGCCCGGCGCCTTCTTGCGGGACACAGCGAGTTGGAGGTCGGAGCCCGCGGAGGGGTCGTCGTAGTCCAGTGGCACGGTGAGGTTCGCGCACTCGAAGCCGATGGTGCCGCACTCGCCCCACTTCAGGTCCTGCTCGTAGTACGTCTGCAGGACGGCGGGGATCTTCTTCGGCAGGGGACGCAGCGGAGCAGCGTCACCGCCCGGTGGACGGGTGCTGGTGGGCAGCGGCTGCTTGCTCTCCGACTTGTCCGACCCGCCGTCATCCGAGGTGCAGCCGGAGATCAGCAGCGCGGCGCCGACCACGACGGCTGTGGAGGAACGGAGCACACGCCTGAATTCCATGACGAACGTTTCCCTTGGTTGGCGGCGGGTCGCGGGAGCGAACCGGATACGGGTCGATCTTCGGAGCGTATCCGGACAAGTGGTCAGCCCGCGCGCAGCGACATCGCCATGGCCTCCACCGCGAGCAGCGGCGCGACGTTGCGGTCCAGGGCCGTACGGCACTCCAGGATCGCCTCGATGCGGCGCAGCGTCTGCTCGGGCCGGGAGCTCGCGGCGAGCTGCGTGACGGCGTCGCCGGCCTCCTCGTCGGCGAGGGCCGCGGTCGAGCCGAACTGTCTGGCCAGCACGTCGCGGTAGAAGCCGGTCAGGTCGGTGAGGGCCAGGTCGAGGGAGTCGCGCTGGGTGCGGGTCGCACGGCGCTTCTGCCGGTCCTCGAGCTCCTTCATCGCGCCCGCGGTGCCGCGCGGCAGCCGCTTCCCCTCGGAGGCGCCGAGTGCGGTCCGCAGCTCCTCCGTCTCCTTCGCGTCGATCTCTTCCGCGGCCTGCTTGGCGTCCTCGGCTGCGGCGTCGACCAGTTCCTGGGCCGCCTTGAGCGCACCGCCGATGTCCGCGACGCGCTGCGGCAGGCGGAGCACCGCGGCGCGACGGGCGCGGGCCCGCTCGTCGGTCGCGAGGCGGCGCGCCCGGCCGATGTGCCCCTGAGTGGCGCGGGCGGCGGCCGCGGCCGGGCCCGGTTCGACGCCGTCCCGGCGGACCAGCATGTCCGCGACGGCGTCCACCGGCGGCGTACGGAGGGAGAGGGTGCGGCAACGGGAGCGGATGGTGGGCAGGACGTCCTCGGTGGACGGCGCGCACAGCAGCCACACGGTGCGCGACGCGGGCTCCTCGACGGCCTTCAGCAGCACGTTCCCCGCGCCCTCGGTGAGACGGTCGGCGTCCTCCAGCACGATCACCTGCCACCGTCCGCCGGCCGGCGACATCTGGGCGCGGCGCACCAGGTCGCGGGTCTCCTTGACGCCGATGGTGAGCAGGTCGGTTCGGACCACCTCGACGTCGGCGTGCGTGCCGACGAGGGAGGTGTGGCAGCCGTCGCAGAAGCCGCAGCCGGGCTGCCCGCCGAGGGCACGGTCCGGGCTGACGCACTGGAGCGCGGCGGCGAAGGCGCGGGCGGCGGTGGAACGGCCGCAGCCGGGCGGGCCGGTGAACAGCCAGGCGTGCGTCATGGCGGAGCCGGACAGGGCGACCGGCTCGCCGGTTGCCTCCGCGGTGACGTACGCGTCCGCGTCCCGGGCGGCGGCGGCAAGCTGCTCGACGGCCCGCGCCTGGCCGACGACGTCGTCCCAAACGGGCATGTGGGGCCGTCCTCTCCGCGACGTGCGCTGCGCTGTGCGGTTCCCATTGTGCGGGACGCCTGTGACAGCTCCTTGCCGGTGCCGGGAACATGCCCGGTCAGCCGGAACGACGCGCGGCGTCCGGCGGCCGCTTCCGGGGAGGGGAACGGCCGTGGGGGCGAAGGCGGACCCCGTCGGGGGCCACCGAACGGGCTCGTCCGCCCCGCGCCGCCGACGTGCTCTGCGGTTCACCGGCGTGGTGCAGGGTGCTCCCGTGCGTGCTCCCCGCCCGGCGTCCGCCGCGTACCGGTGGGGCGGAAGCGGGCGCGGTGTGCCACCGCTGCGGCCGCCGCGTCAGCGGTCGCCCCGGTCCTCGTCCTCGTCGCGCGAGCCGAGCAACTCGTCCGCGAGCGTCGGCATGTCGTCCAGCGGGGTCTCCTCCGCCCACTCGCGGCGCCGGCGGCGGCCCTTCCGCCCGCCGTTCTCCTGGCCGGACTCGTCCTCGACGCGCGGCATCTCCCGGGTGCGTTCGACCTGGGGGACCTCCGCGGTCTCCTCGTCCGGCGAGACGGCGGGGAGGACGGTTGTCTCGTCCTCGGCCGGCGCATCGGCCCCGGGCAGCTGCTGCGGGAGCTGGGTCGTCTCCTCGCTGTCCGGGTCGCCTTCGTGGGCCGGCCCGGACGCGGTGTCCTTGCGCATGTCGATACGCGGCATCGGGGCGGTCTCGGCGGCGTCCTCGCGGCGGGTGGATTCGGCCTCCCGTGCCTGCTCCGCCCGCATCAGCGACTCCTCCGCCTTGCGCTGCTTCTCCAGGCGGCGCTCCTCGGCCTCGGCACGGAGGCGGGTCTCCTCCTCCGCGAGCCGGCGACGGCGTTCCTCCTCCTCGCGGCGGGTGCGCTCCTCCGCCTCGCGGCGTTCGCGCTCCTCCTCCGCGCGACGGCGCTGCTCCTCGGCACGCCGCCGCGCCTCCGCCGCGCGGCGGGCCTCCTCCTGCTGCCGCTCCTGCTCCTCCTGGCGGCGCTTCTCCTCCGCCTCGGCCTCCCGGAGCCTGCGCAACTGCTCCTGCCGCTCCCGCTCCTGGCGCTCCTCCTCGGCCTTTCGGGCGGCCTCCTCCTCGGCGCGGCGGCGGGCCTCCTCCTCGGCCGCCCTGCGGGCGTCCTCGCGGGCCTGCACCTCCTGCTCGGAGAGCGGCAGCACCTGGTCCAGCCGGTGACGTACGACGGTGGTGACGGCCTCGGGCTCCTGACCGGCATCGACGACGACGTACCGGGCGGGGTCGGCAGCGGCCAGCGACAGGAAGCCGGAGCGGACGCGCTGGTGGAAGGCGTCCGGCTCGGACTCCAGCCGGTCCGGGGCCTCGGTGAAGCGTTCCCGCGCGGTCTGCGGCGAGATGTCGAGCAGGACGGTCAGGTGGGGCACCAGACCGTCCGTGGCCCAGCGGGAGATCCGTGCGATCTCGGTGGGCGAGAGGTCCCGTCCGGCGCCCTGGTAGGCGACGGAGGAGTCGATGTAGCGGTCGGAGAGGACGACGGCCCCGCGTTCGAGCGCGGGCCGGACGACGGTGTCGACGTGTTCGGCCCGGTCCGCCGCGTAGAGCAGTGCCTCGGCGCGGTCGGAGAGACCGGCGGAGGAGACGTCGAGCAGGATCGCGCGGAGCCGCTTGCCGATGGGAGTGGCGCCCGGCTCGCGGGTCACCACGACCTCGTGGCCCTTGCCGCGTATCCACTCCGCCAGCGCTTCGACCTGGGTCGACTTGCCGGCGCCGTCGCCGCCCTCGACGGCGATGAAGAAGCCGCGCGCGGCGGGCGCCTGGGTCGGCTGGGCACCGCGCAGGGCTTCCCGCAGGTCGCGGCGGAGCGGCACGCCGTGGCGGTCGTCGGTGCGGCCGAGCACGACGGCGGCGACCGGCAGCAGCAGGGCGCCGGCGAGCATCAGCACGAACGCGGCGCCGTCGTGCTCGAAGACGAAGTCGGCGGCCTGCACGCGGTGCGGGCCGATGAACGCGGCCAGCACGGGTGCGACGACCGCGGCCAGCGCCACCGTGACGCGGACGACGGCCTGAAGGTGCGCGGTGAGTCGGGCGCGGCGGGGCTCCTCGGTCTCCTGGTCCAGCAGGGTGTGGCCGGTGTGCGCGGCGACGCCCGCGGCGAGGCCGGAGAGCAGAGCCAGGCCGAGCATCGTCGCGGTGTCCGGCGTGAGGCCCGTCGCGAGCAGCGCCACGCCGGTGACGGCGACGGCGACGGCGAACAGGCGGCGGCGGGACAGGGCGGACAGCACGCGTGGGGCGAGCCGGATGCCGAAGGCGGTGCCGCCGGTGAGCGCGAGCACCAGCAGGCCGAACGCCACCGGGCCGCCGCCCAGGCTGGCGGCTTCCAGCGCGGCCACGGAGACGGCTGCGCCGATGGCGCCGGCGATCGCCGCGCAGCCGAGGACGAGCAGGGGGACCGCGCCCGTGCGGCCCTTCTCCCGGGCGTCGTCCCTGCGCGGGCGGCGCAGGCCCTGGAGGGGCGAACGGGGGCGCGCCGTCGCGGAGTCGGGAAGTTCGAGGAAGGCCAGGACGGACAGCGAACCGGCGAAGAGACCGGCCGCGACGTACCCGGCGAGCGCTGCCTGGTGGGTGGTGAACCAGCCGATGCCGGAACCGAGCAGATTGGAGACGAGCGTGATCACCACCAGCCCAGCGGCGGCGATGGGGAAGGCGACGAAGCCGGTGCGCGTCCACAGGCGGCGCAGCGCGTCGGCGTGGTCGGGCAGCGGGCGCACGGCGGCGCCCTCCGGCGGGGGCGCAGGCAGCAGCGCGGGAGCGGTGCTGTCCTTGGCCACGGCGAACACGCGCTCCGCGGCGCCGGTGACGAAGACGGTCGCCAGGATCGCGACGAAGGCGGTCCTCGGCACCCAGTCGTTCCACAGCGGGGCGATGATCAGCACGACCGCACGCAGCCCGTCGGCGACCATCATCGTCCAGCGCCGGTCCAGGGGGCCGCCGGAGGCGGTGAGCGAAGAGAGCGGACCAAGCAGCACGGCGCCGAAGAGCAGGGTGGCCAGCAGGCGTGCCCCGAAAACGGCGGCCACGACGAAGGCGACCCCGCGGTAGCCGCCGCCGAAGACCGGGTCGCCGCCGACGACGGGGGCGATCGCGGCGGCCTTGAGTGCGAGCAGCAACAGGACCAGCAGTCCGAGGACATCGGCGACGCCGCCGGTGAACTGGGCGCTCCACAACCGCCGTAGCGGGCCGTAGCGAAGAAGTGCGCCGACGGCACGCTCGCGTGAGTCCGCGGCGAGGGCGTCGTCCGCGGCGGAGTTGTCCGTGTCCACGCCAGTCGGCTGCTCTGAACGCGTCATCCTGCCAGCGTATAGGGCGCCGCCGACAGCACGAGCGGCCGCCCGAACATTCGCACGCCTCCGCAGGCCGGACGGGGCGCGCCTACGGGCGGCCCGGGAACGCCCCGGCGATGCGCCGGACCCGCGGCTCCACGCGGTGGTACGTCCCCGGGGGCCCTTCCCGGGCTACTTCCCGGCGGTGCTCTCCGTCGCCGCGGCCTTCTTGGCGGTGGTCTTCTTCGCCGTGGACTTCTTGGCCGCCGTCTTCTTCGCGGTCGTCTTCTTCGCGGTCGACTTCTTGGCCGTGGACTTCTTGGCCGTCGACTTCTTCGCGGTCGTCTTCTTCGCGGTCGACTTCTTCTTCGCCGGCCCCTTCGCCCGCTTCTCGGCGAGGAGTTCGTACCCGCGCTCCGGCGTGATCGTCGCGACGTCGTCGGTGGTGCGCAGCGTCGCGTTCGTCTCGCCGTCGGTCACGTACGGGCCGAACCGGCCGTCCTTGACCACGACCGGCCTCTCGGTGGTCGGGTCGGTGCCCAGTTCCTTCAGCGGCGGCTTCGCGGCGGCTCGTCCCCGCTGCTTGGGCTGGGCGTAGATGGCGAGCGCCTCGTCGAGGGTGATGGAGAAGATCTGCTCCTCCGACTCCAGCGAACGCGAGTCGGTGCCCTTGCGCATGTACGGCCCGTAGCGGCCGTTCTGTGCGGTGATCGCCTCGCCGGACTCCGGGTCCTCGCCCACCACGCGCGGCAGCGACAGCAGTCGCAGTGCCTGCTCCAACGTCACCGTTTCGAGCGACATGGACTTCAGCAGTGAGGCGGTACGCGGCTTGACGGCGTTCTTGCCGCTCTTCGGTGTGCCCTCGGGCAGCACCTCCGTGACGTAGGGGCCGTAGCGGCCGTCGCGCGCCACGACCGGCCGTCCGGTCTCCGGGTCCTCGCCCAGCTCGAAGTCGCCGCTGGGCTTGGCGAGGAGCTCCTCGGCCAGCTCGACGGTCAGCTCGTCCGGGGGCAGGTTCTCGGGCACGTCGGCGCGCTTGCCGGGCTGCTGCTCCGGGTCCTCGGAGAGCCGCTCGACGTACGGCCCGTAGCGGCCCACTCGGAGCACGATGCCCTCGCCCACGGGGAAGGAGGAGACGCCCTTGGCGTCGATGGCGCCGAGGTCGGAGACCAGTTCCTTCAGGCCGCCGAGGTGGTCGCCGTCACCGTTCCCGGAGTCGGCGGCAGAGCTCGCCGCTCCGTCACCGGCGCCGTCCTCGCCGAAGTAGAAGCGCCGCAGCCACGGCACCGCCTCGGCGTTGCCGGCGGCGATGCGGTCGAGGTCGTCCTCCATCTTCGCGGTGAAGTCGTAGTCGACCAGGCGGCCGAAGTGCTTCTCCAGCAGTCCCACCACGGCGAAAGAGAGGAAGGAGGGCACCAGCGCGGTGCCCTTCTTGAAGACGTAGCGCCGGTCGAGGATGGTGCTGATGATCGACGCGTACGTCGACGGACGGCCGATCTCCCGTTCCTCCAGCTCCTTGACCAGGGTGGCCTCGGTGTAGCGGGCGGGGGGCTTGGTCGCGTGGCCGTCGGCGGTCAGGTCGTCGGCCGTGAGCGCGTCGCCCTCCTGGACCGGGGGCAGGCGGCGCTCGCGGTCGTCGAGTTCGGCGTTCGGGTCGTCGGCGCCCTCGACGTAGGCCTTGAGGAAGCCGTGGAAGGTGATGACCTTGCCGGTGGCGCTGAACTCGGCGTCCCGTCCGTCCGCGCTGCGTCCGCCGACCTTCACGGTCACGGACTGGCCGACGGCGTCCTTCATCTGGGAGGCGACGGTGCGCTTCCAGATCAGCTCGTACAACTTGAACTGCTCGCCGGTCAGGCCCGTCTCGGCCGGCGTGCGGAAGCGGTCGCCGGACGGGCGGATGGCCTCGTGCGCCTCCTGCGCGTTCTTGACCTTGCCGGCGTAGGTGCGCGGCCGCTCGGGGAGGTAATCGGCGCCGTAGAGCTGCGTGACCTGGGCGCGCGCGGCGGCCACCGCGGTGTCGGAGAGCGTGGTGGAGTCCGTACGCATGTAGGTGATGAAGCCGTTCTCGTACAGCTTCTGCGCCACCTGCATGGTGACCTTCGCACCGAAGCCCAGCTTGCGGCTGGCCTCCTGCTGCAGCGTGGTCGTACGGAACGGCGCGTACGGCGAGCGGCGGTACGGCTTGGACTCGACCGAGCGGACGGAGAAGTCGGTGCGCGCCAGGCCGTCGGCCAGCGCGCGGGCGGCCTGCTCATCGAGCTGGAGCACCTGCGCGGACGCCGAGGCGGTCTTGAGCCGCCCGTCGGCGCCGAAGTCGCGGCCCTGGGCGACGCGACGGCCGTCGACGGCGCTGAGCCGCGCCCCGAAAGTGCCGGGGTCCGAGGAGTCCGCCCCGCCCCCCGCGACGGTGGCGAAGGTGGCCGTCAGGTCCCAGTACTCGGCCGAGTGGAACGCCATGCGCTCGCGCTCCCGCTCCACCACGAGCCGGGTGGCGACCGACTGGACACGGCCAGCCGACAGCCGTGGCATGACCTTCTTCCACAGCACCGGCGAGACCTCGTAGCCGTAGAGGCGGTCGAGGATGCGGCGGGTCTCCTGTGCGTCGACCAGCTTCTGATTCAGGTCGCGCGGGTTGTTGACGGCTTCGCGGATGGCGTCCTTGGTGATCTCGTGGAAGACCATCCGGCGCACCGGGACCTTCGGCTTCAGCACCTCCTGAAGGTGCCAGGCGATGGCCTCGCCCTCGCGGTCCTCATCGGTGGCGAGGAAGAGTTCGTCGGACTCCGCGAGCAGCGATTTGAGCTTCTTGACCTGGTCCTTCTTGTCGCTGTTCACGACGTAGAGCGGCTCGAAATCGTGCTCGACGTTGACTCCGAGGCGCGCCCAGGGCTGCCCCTTGTACTTGGCCGGAACCTCGGCGGCGCCGTTCGGGAGATCACGGATGTGTCCCACGCTGGCCTCGACCACGTAGCCCGGGCCGAGATAGCCCTTGATCGTCTTGGCCTTGGCGGGCGACTCGACGATCACGAGTCGGCGCCCGCCCTTGGTGGTCTCGCTGGTCGGGGACAACTTCGGCTCTTCTCTCCGGTCGGCATCGGTCTCGGTGACGCTTGCGGAGTGTGACGGTACCGCCCGCCCCCGTGTCAAACGGGAAAATGCTCCAGCGCCACTCGAACGGTAACCCGACAACCGGGTTTCCTGCCGCCCTGCCGCGCTCCCGCGCACGGCACCGGCCGCTTCGGGCGAGGGGCCGAGCGGCAGGCGGCGGGCCCGGAGGGCCCCGTCTGCGGATCAGGCCGGGGTCAGCAGGAGGAAGCCCAGCACCACCGAGAGCAGGCCGAATCCGGCGGCGAGCGCGATCGCCGCCACCGGGTGCACACCCTCGGCCACGGGTTGCCGCAGCCGGGTGCGTGTCGAGGTCCACAGGAGCAGCGCGACGCCGAAGACCGCGAGGGCCGTACCGGCGAAGGCTGCGGATCCACTCTCCATGCCGCCCATGGTGCGCACGCTCGCAGCCGCGGGCGACCGTACGACGAACGTCGGATGAACGGCACCGCCCGAACGGTGTGGTCCCGATGGCCCGCATGGCGCACACCCGGACACCGTACGGGCCCCCGGGGCGGCGCGTGCGGGCCGAGCGGCCGCAGGCCGGGGCGCGCGGGTACGGCCCGGGTACGGCCGCGTCAGGGCGCCGGGACCGGCTCCAGGAAGCCCTGTCCGACCAGGAGCCGGATCGCCTCCGGCGTGCGGTCGCGCAAGCGGACCGGGTCCTCGCCGAGCAGCTGGGCGATGGCGTCCAGAATCCGCCCTGCCGGCAGCGACCCGTCGCACACGCCTGCGAACCCGGCCCCGACCGTGTCGACCCGGGTGGCGCGCCGCAGGCCGCGGTTCTGGCGCAGCACCACGTGCTCCGGATCCTCGGCCCCGGGAAACCCCACCTGCTCCTGGACGACCTCGTCGGCCAGCGTGAAGTGGCAGCCGAGCAGGGCGGCGTCGTCGGTGGCGCGCAGGAAGTCCTGCCGCGCGAAGTGGGCGCGCACCACGTCGCCGAGCGGCTGTTCGACCGGATGCGGCCACTCCTCGATGACGACCGACGGTTCCGAGGCGCGGGTGGCGCGCAGGGTGATCCAGCCGAAGCCGACGGCCGTGGTGCCGCGGGCCGCGAACTCGTCCAGCCAGGCGTCGTAGCGGGACTCATACGCCGTCTGCCCCGCAGTGTGGTCGCCGGCGTCGCGGAGCCACAGCTCCGCGTACTGGCTGACGTCCTGCACGTCGCGCTGCAGGATCCACGCGTCGCATCCGGCGGGCACCCAGGACCTCAGCCGGTCGCGCCAATCCTCTCCGTCGCGGTGCTCCCAGTTGGCGAGGAGCTGGAGATGGCCGCCCTCGGCGAGGTGCCCGGCGGCCTGCTGCACGAGGGTGCGGCACAGGTCGTCGCCGCGCATGCCGCCATCCCGGTACTCGAACCGGCTGTCCGGCGAGATGACCAGCGGCGGGTTGGAGACGATCAGGTCGTACGGATCCTCGTCGGCGACAGGCTCCAGCAGCGACCCCTCGCGCAGGTCCGCTTCGGGCGCGCCGGAGAGGGCGAGGGTCAGGCGGGTGAAGGCGAGGGCGCGCGGGTTGACGTCGGTGGCGGTGACCCGGGCGGCGTGGCGGGTCGCGTGCAGTGCCTGGATGCCGGAGCCGGTGCCCAGGTCCAGGGCACGCGCGACGGGCGTACGGACGGTCAGCCCCGCCAGCGTGGTGGACGCGCCACCCACACCGAGGACCACGTCCTCGTACTGGCCGGCGATGCCGGACGCGCCGCCCACGGCGCAGCCGAGGTCGGAGACGATCCACCAGTCCTCGCCGTCCGGACCGCCGTACGGGCGGATGTCGACGGCGGCGCGCACCGCGGGGCCCCCGGGCGGCGCCGCGGACGGGTCGGTGCGGACCAGCCAGCCGTCGTTCAGCGCCGCGTCGAGGGGCAGCGCCCCGCGGGCCTGCTCCTCGGGGACGGGCCGCTGGAGCAGGAACAGCCGGATGAGGGTCTCCAGGGGGCCTTCCGCGCGTAGGGCGCGGCGGGCGGGAACGGTCTCGTTGCGGGCGAGCGCCGCGTACGCGGAGGCACCCAGCAGTTCCAGCAGTCCGTCCGGGGTGAACCGGGCGGCGAGCAGCGCCTCGCGGATCCGTTCGGCGGAGTCGGGCGCGGGGACGGGGGCGGGGCCGGCGGACCCTTCAGAGTTGACCACGGCGTCCATTGTGACGCCCGGGTCCGCCGGTGAGCAGCCCCCGGCGGACCCGGGCGGGCAGCGGTCGCGGATCAGGTGGTCGGCGTGCTGCCCGGGGAGGCCTTGCGGCAGCCCTCCTGCTCCGACATGGCCTGACCGAGTTCGCCGGACTGGAGCTTCTGCAGCGACTTGTCGCCGCTCTCGCCGAGGCGGCCCAGCTCCTGCGCCAGCCCCTTGAGGCCCTCGGCGAACTCGGACTGGTCGCCGGTGTCCAGCTCGTCCACGGTCTTCTTGAGGCCGGCGTAGGACTTGGACAGGCCCTTGAGCTCGTCGACCGCGTTCGTCTCGAGCTTCTCGCCGTTCTCGACCGGTGGGATGCCGGCGTCGTCGACGGCGTCCGCCAGGGCCTTGTACGCCTCGGAGATGTCCTGGAAGGCCGCCGAGTCGATCTTCTGGACCTCTTCGGGGGACTTCTTCTGCTGCGAAGCCTCGTTGATCGACTTGTTGGCCTGCTGGATCTTGTCCACCTGCGGCTTGACCTTGTCGCAGACCTTCTTGGCCCACGCCGCGGTGTCCGCGCCGTCATCGCCGCAGCCGGTCAGCGTGAGGACGAGTGCCGCACCTCCGGTCAGTGCGGCCGCGAGCTTCTTGTTCACCGATCGGTCCCTTCGTGGCTCTTCCGGCCCGGAACTTACACGCCAAGACGGCATCCGTGACGAGCCGGGCAACCGCTCTGTCACTGATTGAGCCGTTTGCCACAGCGCGTGCAGCGCCGCCTCCGATGTTTCCGTGCACGACGAGGCGGGCGGACGGGAGCTCAAGAGCCCTCGCCCGCCCGCCTGTTGGAGCAGGTCAGCCGCTCGCTGTCAGGTGTCGGTCAGGAAGTGGCGACCGCGTCCTGCGACTTCGCGGTGCGCTCGTTGTTGCCTTCCTCACCCATCGCGATACCGCGGCGCTTGGAGACGTACACCGCACCCACGATGACGAGCGCGGAGATCAACGCGATCACCACGCGCATGCCGACGCTCTTGTCCTCGCCGTAGCTGAGCTGCACCACAGCCGGACCGATCAGCAGCGCCACCAGGTTCATGACCTTCAGCAGCGGGTTGATCGCCGGGCCCGCGGTGTCCTTGAACGGGTCACCGACAGTGTCGCCGATCACGGTCGCCTCATGGGCCTCACTGCCCTTGCCGCCGTGATGACCGTCCTCCACCAGCTTCTTGGCGTTGTCCCAGGCACCGCCCGAGTTCGCCAGGAAGACCGCCATCAGCGTGCCCGCGCCGATCGCGCCCGCCAGGAACGCGGCCAGCGCCCCGACGCCGAGCGTGAAACCGACGACGATGGGCGCGAACACGGCGAGCAGGCCCGGGGTGGTCAGCTCGCGCAGCGCGTCCTTGGTGCAGATGTCGACGACCCGGCCGTACTCGGGCTTCTCGGTGTAGTCCATGATTCCGGGCTTCTCCCGGAACTGACGCCGCACCTCGTAGACCACCGACCCGGCGGAACGGGACACGGCGCTGATGGCGAGGCCCGAGAAGAGGAAGACGACGCTCGCACCGAGCATCAGGCCGACCAGCGTGCTGGGCTGCGCGATGTCGAGCACGGTCAGCATCTCCCCGGCGCCCTCGCCGGCCTCGGCGAGGGCCGAGGACAGTTCGGTGCGGTACGAGCCGAACAGCGCGGCCGCGGCGAGGACCGCGGTCGCGATGGCGATGCCCTTGGTGATCGCCTTGGTGGTGTTGCCCACCGCGTCCAGGTCGGTGAGGACCTGGGCGCCGGCGCCCTCCACGTCGCCGGACATCTCGGCGATGCCCTGCGCGTTGTCGGAGACCGGGCCGAAGGTGTCCATGGCGACGATCACGCCGACCGTGGTGAGCAGGCCGGTGCCCGCCAGCGCGACGGCGAACAGCGCCAGCAGCAGCACGCCGCCGCCGAGCAGGAACGCCCCGTAGACGCTGAGGGCGATGAGCAGCGCGGTGTAGACGGCCGACTCCAGACCGAGCGAAATGCCGGACAGCACGACGGTCGCCGGGCCGGTGAGCGAGGTCCGTCCGATGTCGCGCACCGGTTTCCGGCTGGTCTCGGTGAAGTAGCCGGTGAGCTGCTGGATCACCGCGGCCAGCACGATGCCGATGGCGACCGCGACGATCGCCAGGACCTGCGGGTTGCCCTCGTGGCCCTGGATGGCGGCCGGGACGTTGTCCAGGTCCGCGTAGCTGGAAGGCAGGTACAGGACCGCGGCCACGGCCACCAGTACCAGGGAGATCACGGCCGAGATGAAGAAGCCGCGGTTGATGGCCGTCATCCCGCTGCGGTCACTGCGGCGCGGGGCGACGGTGAAGACGCCGATCACCGCGGTGATCACACCGATGGCGGGAACCAGCAGCGGGAACGCCAGGCCGGCGTCGCCGAAGACCGCCGTGCCCAGGATGAGCGCGGCGACCAGGGTGACGGCGTAGGACTCGAACAGGTCCGCGGCCATGCCGGCGCAGTCGCCCACGTTGTCGCCGACGTTGTCCGCGATGGTGGCGGCGTTGCGCGGGTCGTCCTCGGGAATGCCCTGCTCGACCTTGCCCACGAGGTCGGCACCGACGTCGGCGGCCTTGGTGAAGATGCCGCCGCCGACTCGCATGAACATGGCGATCAGCGCGGCGCCGAGGCCGAAGCCCTCCAGCACCTTCGGCGCGTCGGCCGCATAGACGAGGACGACGACCGCGGCACCGAGCAGGCCGAGGCCGACGGTGAACATGCCGACCACACCACCCGTGCGGAAGGCGATCTTCGTGGCCTTGTGGGCGACGGCGGTGAGATCGACAGAACCCGACTTCGCGTCCTCGCCCTCGGGCGTCGCCTCACGGGCCGCAGCGGCCACGCGCACATTGCTGCGCACCGCCAGCCACATGCCGATGTATCCGGTGGCGGCCGAGAAACCGGCTCCCACGAGGAAGAACAACGATCGGCCGATGCGTTGCGCCATATCGTCCGCGGGCAACAACATCAGCAGGAAGAACACCACCACGGCGAAAACGCCGAGGGTGCGCAGCTGCCGCGCGAGATAGGCGTTGGCGCCCTCCTGCACCGCGGCGGCGATCTTCTTCATGCTCTCGGTGCCTTCACCGGCGGCGAGAACCTGTTTGACGAGCACCACCGCCACGCCGAGTGCGGCCAGGGCGACGAGCGCGATCACGATCACGAGACTGCGGTTGCCCGCGGTCAGCACGGCATCGGCGAGCTGCTGATGCTGGTGGGTCTGGAGAGGGGTGAGATGCCCCGCCATTCGTCCTCCTTGACGTTTGGCACATGGGCGCGCGCAAGCACGCTCAGGCGTCCTGCAGCAAAGATGTGGACGGATTCTAGGGAGCTGATCCGCTTCCAAACAGAGTGCGAGACCAGGAATTCGCCGTCAACAGCGAAGATCGAATGAAAGGGGCGCGAAATTTCGCCCGCGCGAGGGACCCGGGCGAATTGACCGGCGGCAGAAAATGATCTCCGCCGATGATCACAAAGGTCTTTACATTCTTCAGAGTAATGACATGTGAAAGATCACAAGAAAGGCCCGGCGCCGCGGTTTACGGCCAGGTAGACGTCCTGAGCCGTTACGCATGGGCGGCGGTGCCCGACAGCCGTGTGGCGGGCGGGATCGGCGCCCCAGCGGCGACGGGGAAACCGGGGCGGCGGACCCGCAGGCACCGTCCGCGGGCGTCGGCCCTCCGCGGACGGGTCGGCCGACGCCAGCGCATCCGAAGCCGGTCGGGCTCCGGTCAGGCCGGCCGGGTCAGGGGGCGGCGGGCGTGGGGGGTACCGCCGTGGCGGGCCAGCTCATGCGAATGGTGCCACCGGTGTCGTCGGCGGTGATTTCCACGTCGTCGACGAGACCGCTGATGACCGCGAGGCCCATGTCCCCCTCGGCCTCGTCCTCCTCCGTGGCCGGGCCCGGGATCTCGTCGCGGGCGCCCGGGACCAGGGCACCCCCCCGGCCCGGCGCGTCGTCGCCGACCTCGATCGAGAACTTCTTCTCGTCCTCGATCAGCGCGACCCTGACCGGGCTGCCGACGCCGTTGCTCATGTGCAGGCCGACAGCACGAGTGCACGCCTCACCCACGGCGAGCCGCACCTCGTCGAGCACGGTCTCGTCGACCCCGGCGCGCCGCGCGACGGCGGCGGCCACCAGACGCGCTGTCCGCACATGCTCGGGGAGCGCGCTGAAGCGGAGTTCGACGGTGGCCATGCCATCCCTCTCGGTCGACAGGTGTGCATTCACGGGCACCGCGGCTGCCCGTCGGCAGCGCGCGGGACCCCGTCATCCGACGGTCCGGGCCGTGCGCGGCGGACGCACGGCCGGACGGGGCGTGATGGGTGTCAGTCGGTGGCCGCGACGGCCTCGTCGACCGATCCGTGGATCGGGAACACCTTGGTCAGGCCCGTGATACGGAAGATCTTGAGAATGCGCTCCTGGTTGCAGACCAGGCGCAGCGAGCCCTCGTGGGCGCGCACCCGCTTCAGTCCGCCGACGAGCACACCGAGACCGGTGGAGTCGAGAAAGTCCACGCCCTCCATGTCCACAACGAGGTGGTAACTGCCGTCGTTCACGAGTTCGACGAGCTGCTCGCGCAGCTTGGGCGCGGTGTATACATCAATCTCGCCACCGACCTCGACGATCGTGCGATCGCCAACAGTACGGGTCGACAGAGACAGGTCCACTGATCCTCCAGCACCTTGCTATCGAGCGGTCCGCCCCCGGGAAACCCCGTGTGGAGAGCCCCGTCCTGGCACCCCGCCGTGGCGGAGCGGCGCAGGGGACGGATCGGCAGCCGCAGAAGCATTCAATCACTTACCGCCAGCCGTGCACGACGGCTTGCGTCCATTGTCCGTCGTGCCAGTGACACACTCGGTGCCGATGGCCAACACTCACCACCCGCAGACGGTGCTCGGCAGGCTTGCCGCCGGGGCGGACCGGGCCGCGCGCGTCACTCATACGGAGCATGTGCCCCCGCGGCCGGGGCGTCATGCAGACTGGCCTGCTCGCATCCGTGCGGAAGTGGTGGAGTGCGTGCGGCTCACCGGTATCGACCGCCTCTGGGAACACCAGGCTCAGGTGGCTTCCCTCGCCCTCGACGGGACGTCCACGGTGGTGTCGACGGGCACCGCCTCCGGCAAGTCGCTGGCCTATCTGATCCCCACCCTCAGCGCCCTGGTCGAAGGCGCCGAGGCACCGAACGGCCGGGGCGCGACTGCGCTCTACCTCGCCCCCACCAAGGCGCTGGCGGCCGACCAGCGCCGCAAGGCGGCCGCGCTCGCCACGCCGCTCGGCGACGCCGTGCGGGCCGCCGTACACGACGGGGACACCGGACCGGAAGAGCGCGAGTGGGCCCGGCTGTACGCGAACTACCTCCTCACCAACCCCGACATGCTGCACCGGGGGATCCTCCCCCAACACTCCCGCTGGTCCTCCTTCCTCCGCGCGCTGCGCTACGTGGTCGTCGACGAATGCCACACCTACCGGGGCGTGTTCGGCTCGCACGTCGCGCAGGTCCTGCGCCGGCTGCGGCGCCTGTGCGCCCGCTACGGTGCCGACCCGGTGTTCCTGCTGGCGTCCGCGACCTCGGCCGACCCCGCGGAGGCAGCCGGCCGTCTGACCGGCCTCCCGGTCACCGCAGTGACCGAGGACGCCTCGCCACGCGGCGAACTCCTCTTCGCGCTCTGGGAGCCGCCATTGACCGAGCTGTCCGGCGAACGCGGCGCCCCCGTCCGCCGCACCGCCACCGCGGAGACGGCGGAACTTCTCACCGACCTGGCCGTCCAGGGAGTGCGCACGGTGGCGTTCGTGCGCTCCCGGCGCGGGGCCGAGCTGATCTCGCTGATCGCCCAGGACCGGCTTGCACAGGTCGACCGGTCCCTCCCGCGCCGGGTGGCCGCGTACCGGGGCGGGTATCTGCCCGAGGAACGGCGGGCGCTGGAGCGGGCCCTGCACAGCGGCGAACTCCTCGGCCTCGCCGCGACGAACGCGCTGGAACTCGGGGTCGACGTCGCGGGACTGGACGCCGTCCTGATCACGGGCTATCCCGGGACCCGCGCCTCGCTGTGGCAGCAGGCGGGCCGGGCCGGCCGTACGGGCGAAGGGGCTCTGGCCGTGCTCGTCGCCCGGGACGATCCGCTGGACACCTATCTCGTGCACCACCCCGAGGCAGTCTTCTCCCACCCCGTCGAGTCGACCGTCCTGGACCCGGACAACCCGTACGTGCTCGCACCGCACCTGTGCGCCGCGGCGGCGGAGAGCCCGCTCACCGAGCGGGACGCGGAACTGTTCGGCGCCGAGTTCAGCGACCTCGTCGCCCAGCTCGAACAGCGCCGTCTGCTGCGCCGGAGGGGCACGTCCTGGTACTGGACCAGGCGCGAGCGTGCGGCGGACCTCACCGACATCCGGGGCAGCGGCGGCTCCCCGGTACAGGTCGTGGAGTCCGGCACCGGTCGTGTGCTCGGCACCGTGGACGCCGGGGCGGCCCACACCACCGTGCACGCCGGGGCGGTCCACCTCCACCAGGGACGCACCTACGTGGTGCGGAGCCTGGACCTGGACGAGTCCGTCGCCCTCGTGGAGGAGTCGTCGCCGCCCTGGACCACCATGGCCCGCGACACCACCTCGGTCTCCGTCCTGGAGACCGAGAAGGAAATTCCCTGGGGTCGGGGGCGGCTGCACTTCGGTTCCGTCGAGGTCACCCATCAGGTCGTCTCCTACCTGCGCCGGAAGCTGGTGACGGGCGAGGTCCTGGGCGAAACCAAACTCGACCTGCCGGCGCGTACCCTGCGGACCCGCGCGGTGTGGTGGACCGTCACCGAAGACCAGCTCGACGCGGCAGCCGTGGGCCCCGAGATCCTGCCCGGTGCACTGCACGCGGCCGAGCACGCCTCCATCGGCCTGCTCCCGCTCTTCGCCACCTGCGACCGGTGGGACATCGGGGGCGTGTCCGTCCCCCTTCACCCCGACACCCTGCTGCCCACGGTGTTCGTGTACGACGGGCATCCCGGGGGCGCGGGGTTCGCCGAACGCGCCTTCCGCACGGCGCGCGCATGGCTGACGGCCACACGCGAGGCGATCGCCTCCTGCGAGTGCGACGCGGGCTGCCCCTCGTGCATCCAGTCGCCCAAGTGCGGCAACGGGAACGAGCCGTTGCACAAGGAGGGCGCCCTCCGGCTGCTGCGCGAGCTGCTCGCCGGTGCGCCCTCCCCGGACAGCACCTCTCCGCAGAACGCTGGTGGCGGACGTCCCCGGTGACCCCTGCGGCCACGCCCGGGCCGGTCCGGCGCGGGCACGGGTCTTCGTCGTGTACGGCCCGGTACGGACGGCCGCCGAGACGTCCGCGACCTCACCGGCCACCGCGCACCGCACCAGCCGAGCCTTCTGGGCCCCGGCCACCTGCCGGGCCACCGCGCACGCCTCCTCCTCCCCGTGCAGGACTCGCTGCGCCGCAGCGAGGGCCGCGAGGTCTGCGGCGGCAGCGGCCCGGTGGCGGGCGACGGCGACCTGGCCCAGTGCCAGCAGCGCCCCGAACACGAGACAGAGCAGCGCGGCGCACGCAGCCCCCCACACCGAGGCGGAGCCACGGTCGTCCCGCGGCAGGGCACACCGCGGGCACAGGGCCCCCGCCCGGTCACCGCACAGTCGGTGGGCGCGCCGCCACACGCGCCGGATCACCGGTCGCCTCCGGAGGCCGATCGGCCGGTCGCCGTGGCGGCTGCCGCTGCCGGAGTACCCGTCACCGGAAGGGCTGTTCCCGCCAGGGAGTCCTCGGCCAGCGCCACCGCCTCGGCCTCCAAGGGGAGGGAAAGCGGTCCGGGCCCCGCCGTACGTGCCTCCACCCGCACCCGGACAAGGTCGCCCTCCCGCGACCACTCGACGGCGGCCCCGGACGGGGCCGCCGAGCGAGCGGTCTCCCGCACTACGGACGGCGGTTCGCCCCGGGCGGCGGCACGAGCACCCGCCCGAGCGGCGTCCTGGGTCTGGAGAGCCCCGGCGACGGCCAGCAGCCCCCACAGCAGCATCCCGACGACTGCCACGAGCGACGGCACGACGACGGCCGTCTCCGCGGTGACGTAACCGGCATCCCTCCCGCGCGCCACGACGCCCCGGCCGGAGCGCCACCGACGACTCCGGTCAGAACGTCGCATCGAGAGCCCTCTCGACGAGCTTCTGCAACGCTTCGCTCACCGGACCACTGGTGACCACCTTGTAGAGCACGGCGGCGAACGCGCAGGCCGCGATCGTGCCGACGGCGTACTCCGCCGTGCTCATGCCGGCGTCGCCGCTCCTGCCGCGCACGGCGCTCGCCCAGCGCTTCCGGTAACGACGAATCCACTGGCGCCGCCGCGGTGTGGTGCCGCATTCTCGGCCGGCGGTGGCCCGCCTGCTGGTTCGCTTCATCTCTTCCATCCGTCCTTTCGTCTCCGAGGTCGGTTTCCGTGTCCGACGCCCGGTGTCTCTCGGGTCGTACGGGCTGGGCGGTTCAGATCAGGGAGCGGGCGAGGCCGAGTACGACGGGCGCGACGCCCACCGCGAGAAACGCGGGCAGGAAGCAGAGCCCCAGCGGTCCGGTCACCAGGACGGCGGCACGGCGCGCCCGGACGCCCGCCGCCCGCGCCCGCCGTGCCCGGCAGGTGGCCGCCAGCCGGGCCACCGCCTGCACCGGCGGCACACCCGTCGTGCCGGCGCGCTCCATGCACCGGGCGAGCCCGTCGCACCCGGGCTGGGCGCCGAACCTGCCCCACACCGCCGCCGGTTCAGCGCCCAGCCGCAGTTCCGCTGCCGCGCGCACCAGCCGGTCGCCCAACGCGCCTCCGGTGGACCGGCCCACGGCCTCCGCCGCCTGGGCGGGACCAGATCCGGCGGTGAGGCAGGCGGCCAGCAGTTCGGCGGCCAGGGGCAGTTGCCGATCCACCGCCCGTACGGCCGTCCGGGCCACCGCGTCCTCCCTCGCCCGCCCGGCTCGCCGGCGAAGCCACCACCACATGGCCACCCCCGCCGACACGGCCGCCAGCCACCCGCCCGGGCCGCTGCTCAGCAGGCGCACCACGACGGCGGCGGTCAGCGCACCCGCCCACACACTCCACTGTCGGCCGGGGCGCGACGGGCCGTCGGACGGACGGCGGGTACCACCCGCTCCGCGCCGTCTGCAGTCAGTGCGGTCCCGACGGCGCGGGAGGAGTGGTCGCCCGGTCTCCGCCCCGGCGAGGTGACGCGCCCGGTCGCCCCGCAGCCGCTGCTCGCGCCAGCCCAGCAGCACCACGACGACGGCTCCGGCCGCCATGAGCACGGCCATCACCCACCACACCAACGGCTCCACCACCCCGCTCATCACCGCCTGGGGCATCACCGCCGACGAGGCCGCCCCCACCACCACGGCCGCCGTGCTCACGACTCCTCCTCAGCCGTCCGCACCAGCCGGGCGACCCAGGCAAGCCCGGCCCACTCGAGCAGTGCGCCGACCGCGAGGCAGCCCAGCCCGACCGGGCTGTGCAGCAGCACGTGCAGCGGTTCGGCTCCCATGGCGGTGCCGAGCAGCAGCCCGAAGGCCGGAAGCAGCGCGAGCACGACGGCGGTGGAGCGCGGGCCGGCGAGCTGTGCGCGCAGTTCGTCGCGCTGGTCACGTTCGGCTCGCAGCGCGTCGGCGACCCGGTCCAGGCCGTCGGCGAGGCCCGCCCCTCCGTCGGTGGCGACCTGCCAGCACGCCGCCACTCCCGTGAGGCCGTGCGCACCGGGCAGTCGCGCCGCCCTGTTCAGCACGGCCGGTACGTCGCCGCCGAACCGCGCGGCGGCCAGCAGCGCCGCGCCCTCCTTCCCCAATCGACCGGCCCCCGCGCCCAGAAGAGCGCCCGCGGGAAGACGGCCCCCGCGCAGTTCCCCCGCGACATCGGTGCACAGGTCGATGACCGCGTTCTCGGTGCGCTCGGCGGCCTCCCGTGCCCGGCGCCTCCTCGCGAGCCGTCCGGCCACCGGGACCGTGAAAAGGCCCAGTACGGCCGGAATCCATGACTCGCCCAGGGCGCCGACCAGGCCACCTGCCGGCAGGCACCACCAGGCTCGCCCCGCGCGGGCCCAGGGCCGCTGGAGAGCCGCGACGGCGCCCCTCGGCAGGCGCTTCCGCGACGCGCCCCCGTGCAGCCGCGCACGGCCGCCTCCGGCGGGCCGCGGCGCCGCGTCCGCACCGGCGGCGAGCAGCAACCGGGCACGTCCGGGGCCCCGCCGGTCGCACAACACCCAGGCGAGGAGGGCGGCACAGGCGAGCGCGGCGGCGAACGCAGCGGACACCTCCGTTGACCAGGGGCCGCCCCTCACAGTGCACCTCCCCGTCGGCACAGGTCATCCAGGCGCGGCGCCCCCGGTCCGGCGACGAAGCCGCGGGGACCCCAACGTGCCGCAGGCAGGGTGCGGACGAGGCCGGCCTCGTCCCGTTCCAGGACATGGATCTCGGCGACGCGTCGGGCACCGTCCCGCTCGCGGACGAGGTGAACGACCGCGTCCAGGGCAGCCGCCAACTGGCTGTGCAGAGCCCCTCGATCGAGCCCCGCGGTCGCTGCCAGCGCTTCCAGCCGCGCGGGGACGTCGCCAGCGGCGTTGGCGTGCACCGTCCCGCATCCGCCTTCGTGGCCGGTGTTGAGGGCCATCAGGAGGTCGGTGACCTCCGCGCCCCTGACCTCGCCGACCACGAGGCGGTCGGGACGCATGCGCAGCGCCTGGCGCACCAGGTCGCGCAACCCGACGCGGCCCGCGCCCTCCTGGTTGGCCGGCCGGGTCTCCAGCCGGACGACGTGCGGATGGTCGGGCCGCAGCTCCGCCGAGTCCTCCGCCAGCACGAGGCGCTCGCGCGCCCCCACCAGCCCGAGCAGACAGGAGAGGAGCGTGGTCTTGCCGGTACCGGTGCCGCCGCTGACCAGGAAGGAGAGGCGCGCGTCGACCATGGCGCGCAGCAGCCTGTCGCCGCCGGGGGGCAGGGTGCCCGCCGCGGCGAGCTCGTCGAGGTCGAAGGGCCGGTGCCGTACCACTCGCAGGGAGAGACAGGTGGTGCCGACGGCGACGGGTGGCAGGACGGCGTGCAGCCGGGTGCCGTCAGGAAGCCGGGCGTCCACCCAGGGTCGTGCGTCGTCCAGTCGTCGGCCGGCCGAAGTCGCGAGCCGCTGCGCCAGGTGCCGCACGGCCTCGGGGTCGGGGAATCGCACCCGGGTGCGTTCCAGGCCGGCGCCGCGGTCGACCCAGACCTCCTCCGGCCCGGTGACCAGTACGTCAGTCACCCGGGGATCCGCGAGCAATGGCTCGAGCGGCCCGGTGCCGACCATTTCGGACCGCAGTACCTCGACCACCCGCAGCACCGCGCTGTCGCCGAGCAGACGGCCCTGGGCACGAAGGGCGGCGGCAACTCGGGCCGGTGTGGGCTCGGCCCCGGCTTCCGCGAGCCGCAGCCGCACGGCGTCCAGCAGGGAGCGGTCCACCCCGGGGGCAGGCCTGCGGCGACGCCCGGTGCGGGCGCCGGGTTCTTCGGCGGTGTGCAGACCGCTCACGCCGTCGCACCTCCGTCACGGCCCTCGCCGTGTCCGCCGGGGGTGGTCCGGCCGGCCCCGGCGGGAAGCGCACGTTCCCAGAACTCCCGGGCGAAGCGGGAGAGCGCCCCGCGTTCGTCGTCACCGGGCGGTACGCCCCGGTCCACGGCCTCGGTCAGCCCGGTCTCCCAGGGGAGTTCGCCGGCCAGCGGCAGCCCGAGCAGCCGGGCCGTCTCGTGCTCGTCCAGCCCGCGGCCGTACCTCGCGCCCTGCGGGCCGCCCGGCGGGCGGACGACGGCGCGCAGGTCACGAAGCACCATCCGGGCCCGCCCGGCAACGCGATGCGAGGCCGCGACGGCGCGCAGTTCGGCCGGTACCACCAGCAGTCCGAGATCCAGTTGGGCGAGGACCTCGGTCACCGCCTCGTCCATCCGCCGCGGCAGGTCGACGACCACCACACCACCACGCCGCCGGGCTGCTCCGAGGACGGACCTCATCGCGTCCCCGGAGATCGTCACGGAGTCCCCGCGGTCCCAGCTGAGCACGCTCAAGCCGTGCAGCCTCGGCAGCGACTCCTCGAACGCGGCGCCGCCCACCCGGCCCCGCGACTCGGCGAACGCCGGCCATCGCAGTCCCTCCGTCCTCTCTCCGCCGAGCAGGACGTCGAGTCCTCCGCCCAGTGGGTCCCCGTCGATCAGAACCGTCCGCCGGCCGGCGCGCGCCGAGGAGAGCGCCAGCGCGCAGGCGAGGGTGGAGGCACCCGCCCCGCCGCGCCCGCCGAAAACGCCGACGGTCAGCGCGGGATTTCCGACGCCTTCCGCTGCATCGGCGATCCTCCCGGTGAGCCAGCTCTCCGCATCGGGCAGCAGCACCACGCCCTCGGCACCGATGCGCACGCCACGCTCCCACACACCCGGGTCGTCCATGTCCCGGCCGACGAGCAGGACCCCGGCCCGGCGGGCGCCGCGCGGCGGGCCGGTGCCGGCCCCGGCGAGCCCGCCGGCGACGCCCGCGCAGTCGTCGCCCACCAGCACCAGCGGTGCGCGTTCCCACGCTTCGGCCGCGGACCAGCAGGCCCACGCGGCGCGGTCGGCGGGCACTCCGTGTGCGACCTGAGCCTCCGCACCGGCCGCGGCGCACAACCGCAGCAGATCGTCCAGCAGGCCGTCGTCCTCCGTGACGATCAAGACGTTCTCCGCCACTTCGCAGCTCCCTTCCCACGTCATTTCGTCGCGTCCGCAAACGACTGCGGACGGCTAGCGGGAAACAACGTGCCGCGAACCGGAGAATCGTGTGGATCATGGTGGGAAACGGTGGACTACCCAGCAGTTGTGAATAACTCCGGGCCCCGAACCGGTGACTTTCGCAGAGGAACCCCGCGATGACGCACAGTGACGGTTCACTGGTGGGCGAGACGCCACCGGGGGACCGGCGTGCGGCGGAGAGAAGGGCGGACGGAACCGCTGACGGGAAGACCCCCGGACATGCGACGACCCCCGCCGGGGGGGAGAGCGGGGGTCGTCTCCACGGCCGACTCGGGGGGGGAGGAGTCGGGCCGGGTTAGCACGGTCGCGAACGATCCGTGACTTCCATGGTGTACCCGAGAGCCTTCTCAGGCAAACCCACGCGCCACAGCTTACGCCGAATGGTGGGCCCCTATGCTCAGTGCCGTGGAAAACCAGTCGCTGCCCCGTACGGCCGCCTTCTTCGATCTGGACAAGACGGTCATTGCGAAGTCGAGCACGCTCACCTTCGGCAGGTCCTTCTACCAAGGTGGCTTGATCAATCGCCGGGCGGTGCTGCGCACCGCCTACACCCAGTTCGTCTTTCTTCTTGGTCGCGCCGACCATGCCCAGATGGAGCGGATGCGGCAGTACCTGTCCGCCCTCTGCCGCGGCTGGAACGTGCAGCAGGTGAAGGAGATCGTCGCGGAGACCCTGTACGAGCGCATCGATCCGATCATCTACGACGAGGCGGCCACGCTCATCGAGCAGCACCACCTCGCCGGACGTGACGTGGTGATCGTCTCCACCTCGGGCGCCGAAGTCGTGGAGCCGATCGGTGAGATGCTCGGCGCCGACAAGGTGGTCGCGACCCGCATGGTGGTGGAGGACGGCTGCTTCACCGGCGAGGTGGAGTACTACGCGTACGGGCCGACAAAGGCGGAGGCCATCGCGGAGCTCGCCGCGTCCGAGGGGTACGACCTGAGCCGCTGCTACGCCTACAGCGACTCGGCCACCGACCTGCCGATGCTGGAATCGGTCGGTCATCCGCACGCCGTCAACCCGGACCGCGCGCTGCGCAGGGAGGCGCTCGCACGGGGCTGGCCGATGCTGGGCTTCAGCCGCCCGGTGCGACTGAAGCAGCGCCTGCCCTCGTTCTCCCTGCCCTCCCGCCCGACGCTCGCCGTGGCAGGTGCCGCCCTGCTCGCGGGCGCCGCCACGGCCGCCGCGGTGTGGTACAGCGGCAGACGGCGTGCCCGCTTCGGGGCTGCTTGAAGGCGAAAGTAAAGATGTCCGGGCGGGGGTTCCACTCGATCTCCGCCAGCGGTACAAAGGAGTCAACGGCCCGCGAGACCGGCGGCATCCGAGAGGATCCCGTTCACGCAACAAGGCCCCACGGACCGGACGCATGAACACCGGGCACCCACGCGCAGCCGACCCGCGATTCGGGCCAGTCGCACCAGGAGACGGGCAAAGTCCCGACCTGATGGACGCTATGTGGAGCACGCACTGGTAACTCGGTGAACATGCCAGCGGCGGTACCGTTCGCGGTGCCGCCGCATCCTTGCGCACCGCGTGCCTGCTGCCGCGACCCGGAGAACTCCGGTCACCGCGAGCCTCCGGGGCGGAGGGTCAGGCGGCACCGCGCTGGAGTGCCTCGCACACCGCCGTGCTCTCCCTGCTCCCCAGTTCGACGGCTTTCCCGCAGTGGGCGAGCCATTCCGCCATGCCCTCGGGTGTGCCGGACGCGTAGCCGGCGAGTGCTTCCAGGTAGTCTGCGGCGCCGACTTCAGCATGCCCGACCTCCGACGGACACACCGCCTTCGGGTCCAGCCCGCTGCCGATGAGAACGATCCGTTCCGCCGCGCGGGCCACGAGGCCGTTGTGCGAGCGGAACGGACGCAGCGCCAGGATCTCGCCATGGACGATCCCCGCGGTCACCAGCGCAGGGGCGGACGATCCGGCCACCAGAAGCCGCCCGAGACCGTCCAGGCGGCCGGCCACCTCGTCGGCGTCCGGCAGCGGCACGCCCGGCAGGGCCGGCTCGCGCGTGGAGTCGACCGGCTCGCCCGCCAGCCGTGGACGCCCCACGGCATCGTCCCCTCCGGCTCCGCCGACGGCGACCAGATGGAGCCGGGCGAGTACCCGCAACGGCGACTGACGCCAGACACTCAGAAGCTGCCCGCACTCCGCCGTCACCCGCAGCGCGCCGCCCACGGTGCGGGCCTCCCCCTCGACGCCGAAGTCGCTGCGGCGCCGGACCTCTTCGAGTGCCCAGTCCGCGCCTGCCAGCGCCGCGGAGGCCCGCGCCCCGCGCAGGGCAGCCTCGGAGCTGATCTCGGCGCTGCGGCGCCTCATGACCCGGTGCCCGTAGACCCGGTCGACGGATTTCCGCACCGATTCCACGGCCCCGGCGACGCCGGGCAGTTCGGCGAGCGGAGCCAGGGGGTCTTCGGCAGGGCGACCGGCGGGGTTACTCATGCGTATGAGCCTACGCACCCCCGCCGTGCCCCATGCCCCTCGATCGAGTGGTCTTGTTCACTCACCTTCACCACTCTTCGCGACCGTCCGGTTACGCTGATGAACATGAAGATCGCTTTCGTCGGCAAGGGCGGCAGTGGCAAGACCACGCTGTCCTCCCTGTTCATCCGCCGTCTCGCCGCCGTGGGCCTCCCGGTCCTCGCCGTCGACGCCGACATCAACCAGCACCTGGGGGCCGCCCTGGGCATGGACGAGGCGGCTGCCGCAGCGCTGCCCGCCATGGGCGCGCACCTGCCCCTCATCAAGGAGCACCTGCGCGGGTCGAACCCCCGCATCCCTTCCGCGGACAAGATGATCAAGACGACGCCGCCGGGCGAGGGCTCCCGTCTGTTGCGGGTGACCGAGGACAACCCGGTCTTCGACGCCTGCGCCCGCAAGGTGACGCTGGACGAGGGCACGGTCCGGCTGCTCGTCACCGGACCGTTCACCGAGTCCGATCTCGGCGTCGCCTGCTACCACTCCAAGGTCGGCGCGGTGGAACTCTGCCTGAACCACCTGGTGGACGGTCGTGACGAGTACGTGGTGGTCGACATGACCGCCGGAAGCGACTCGTTCGCCTCCGGGATGTTCACCCGCTTCGACATGACGTTCCTGGTGGCCGAGCCGACCCGCAAGGGCGTCGCGGTGTACCGGCAGTACAAGGAGTACGCCCGGGACTTCGGCGTCGCGCTGCACGTGGTGGGCAACAAGGTGCAGGACGCCGACGACCTGGCATTCCTCCGGTCGGAAGTGGGTGACGACCTGCTCACCGTTCTAGGACACTCGGACTGGGTGAGGTCCGCCGAACGGGGTCGTCCGCGCCCGTTCAGGGCACTCGGCGAGACCGATGCCGCCGCGCTCGCGGCCCTGCACATCGCCGCGGACGAGACGTACGAGCGTCGCGACTGGGAGCGGTACACCCAGCAGATGGTGCACTTCCACCTGCGCAACGCGGAGAGCTGGGGAAACGCGCGAACCGGGGTCGACCTGGCTGCCCAGGTCGACCCCGGCTTCGTGCTCCGGGAGTCCGCGCTCACGGTCGGCGCACCGCAGCCGGTCTGACCGCCGACTGCGATCGGCTGCGGTCGGGCGCAGCCGATCCGGCCTACCTGGCGTCGGGCGCAGCGGGGGGAGCGGCGGCGGACGGTGCCACCGACCGGGCGGCCTTCCCGGCCAGGAACTGCTCCCATCCACCCTTTGGCTTCTCGCCGACGCCCAGTGTGCGGAGCTTCGCCAGCACGCGCGGGTCCTGGACGTCGAGCCAGTCGACGAGCTGCCTGAAGGAGACGCAGCGCACGTCCTCCAGCGAACACACCGTCTTGATCACTTCGGCGAGGCCGTCCATGTAGATGCCACCGTTCCACTGTTCGAAGTGGTTGCCGATGATCATCGGGGCGCGGTTGCCCTCATAGGCGCGGCGGAAGCCCTGCAGGAGTCCGTCGTGCCACTGGCGCTCCCAGTACGCCCGCTTGGCGGGGTCACCCTTGACCGTGCCGGACTGGTTGGCGAGGAAGTTGTAGTCCATCGACAGGGTCTCGAACGAACGCCCGGGCATGGGGATCTGCTGCAACGGCAGGTCCCACAGCCCTTCCTCCTTGCCGGGCCACACCTGGGTGCCGTTGCCGCTGGAGTCGTAGCGGAATCCCATGTCCCTGGCTGCGGGGAGCAGGTTGTCACGGCCTTCGAGGCAGGGGGTGCGACCGCCGATCAGCTCTTTGTCGTAGTCGAAGGGCAGCGGGGGCATCCCCTTCCAGCCCGTGGTGGTCTTCCAGTGCTGGACGAAGTACTTGGACTGCCTGATCTCGCTCTTCCACTCCTGCACCGACCAGCTGCCGACGCCACCCGGACCGCAGAAGTGCCCGTTGAAGTGGGTGCCGACCTCGCTTCCGTCGAGCCAGGCGAGGCGGAGCTGTTCGAGAGTGGCCCGGATGTCCTCGTCGTCGAGGTAGCCGATGTCGGACGCCCCCACCGAGTGTCCGGGCGGGTGGTAGCGCGCGCGTTCCTCCTCGGGCAGCAGGTAGATGCCGCTGAGGAAGTAGGTCATGGAGGCGTCGTACTCCTTCGCCAGCTTGCGGAAGCGGGAGAAGAGGCGGTTCCCGTCCTCGCCGGCGCCGTCCCACGAGAAGACCACGAACTGGGGCGGCTTCGCGCCGGGCGCGAGTCTGCTCGGCACGTGCCGGCCGGGCTGCCGACCGGTGACGGCGGTGGAGCCGTCCCCCAGCAAACGGGGCTTGACCCGGGGCGCCTCGTCGTCGGAGCTCTGCGACGACCGGCCGTCGTCCGCGTCCTCACCCGCGGGCCCGGCGCATCCGCCGAGCAGCAGTGCCAGGGCGGTCAGCGTGGCCGTACCCGCGGCCCGGCGTCTCCTGACGGTCATGGGCTCACCTCATCCTCACAAGTCGGGAAGAACAGCCGTCCAGCTGATGTGCGCGATGGACGCCGCCCCAACGTGGCACCGGCAGGAGGGAAGAGCCGGTATGACAAGCGGACTTGCTGACTTTTTCACTCGCAAGGCGGAACATTCGCAGTGATCATCACCGCCGACTTCTCCAAGTCTTTACTTACCCTTACGCTTCCTTTACCGCTACTGAGAGTAGTCACGATCTTTCACTTGTCCCGTATGCGCAGGTGAAGACGCATACGCCATACGCCCGGAGGTGCCGAACGATGCCGTCCACCACCCCCGCACGCCCTCCCCGCAGCGCCGGCGAAGCCCTCGGAGTGAAGAGCCACGCTTCCCACGACCCGGACCGGATTCGCCGTCGGAACCGCCACGTCGCCGACCTGTCGGCGTCCGTCACGGTCTTCCTGATCGCGCTGCCGCTCTCTCTCGGCATCGCGCTGACGACGGGGGCTCCACTCCAGGCCGGACTCGTCGCCGCCGCGGTCGGCGGCATCGTCGGGGGACGGCTCGGCGGCGCGCCGCTCCAGATCGGCGGGCCCGCCGCCGGTCTCACGGTCGTCACCGCGGACCTGATCAACGTCTACGGCTGGCGCACCACCTGCGCACTCACCGTGGGCGCGGGCCTGGTGCAACTCGTCCTCGGCCGGCTCAGGGTCGCCCGGTCGGTGCTCGTCGTGAGCCCGGCGATCGTGCACGGCATGCTGGCGGGCATCGGCGTCACGATCGCCCTGGCACAGCTGCACATCGTCCTCGGCGGAAGCCCGGAGAGTTCCGCGATGGCGAACCTGGCCGCACTCCCGGGGCAACTCGCCGACACCCGCCCGACGGCCCTCGCGGTCAGCGCACTCACCGTCGGCGTGCTGCTGAGCTGGCCGTGGCTACGCCGGCTTCCCGGCGGATCAGGCGGCTTCCTGGCGAAAGTGCCCGGACCGCTCGCCGCCGTCGGCCTGGCCACCGTCGTGGCGACAGCGGCCGGTCTCGGTCTGTCCAGGGTCGACCTGCCCTCGTGGCGGAGTCACGCACTTCCCCAGCTCCCCGAAGGACCGTTGCTGGGGCTGCTCGCCGGGCTGCTCACGATCATGATGGTCTCCGGCGTGCAGACGCTCCTCAGCGCCGTGGCGATGGACAAGCTCACCGCCGCGCGGACCGGCGACGACCAGGTGCCGCGCGCCGACCTGGACCGGGAGCTGCGCGGCCTCGGCGCCTCCAACGTGGTCTCCGGTGCCCTCGGCGGCCTCCCCGTCGCGGGCGTGGCGGTGCGCAGCTCGGCCAACGTCGCGGCGGGAGCGGTCAGCCGCAACTCCTCCATCCTGCACGGCGTATGGGTGCTGCTCGCAGCCGGTCTGGCCGTCACGATCCTGGAACGGATTCCCCTCGCGGCACTGGCCGCACTGGTGATGGTGGTCGGCGTCCAGATGGTGAAGATCTCCCACATCCGGACGGTCACCCGGCACCGGGAGGCGCTGGTGTACGCGGCGACGTTCGCCGGGGTGGTGCTTCTCGGCGTGCTGGAGGGCGTGGGGATCGGCATCGTCCTCGCCGTGGCCGTCGCGCTGAACAGGTTGACCCACACGCGGATCACCACCCGGGAGGACGGCGACATCCACCGGGTCCACGTGCGCGGGCAGCTCACGTTCCTCGCCGTGCCCCGGCTCAGCCGCGCACTCGCACGCGTTCCGGAAGGAGCCGACGCCGTGGTCGAGTTGGACGGGTCGTTCATGGACCACGCGGCCTTCGAGACCCTGCAGGAGTGGCGCGCCGCCCAGGAGGCGCGCGGAGGGGGCGTGGAGGTCAAGGGTCGGGAGGGCAGACAGATCGCCGAGCCCTCCGCTGCTCACGGATGCTCGCCCTGGACGCCGTGGCGCAACCACCAGTGCACCCGCCCGACCTCCGACGAGCGCCCGGAACACACCGCGCGCCGGGGGCAGCTGCTGGGCGGCGTGCGGAATTTCCAGCGGTCCACGGCGCCACGGGTCCGCAAGGAGCTGGCCCGGCTGGCCGCCGAGGGGCAGCGTCCGTCGCAACTGTTCCTCACCTGTGCGGACTCCCGGCTGGTCACCAGCATGATCACCTCCAGCGGCCCCGGAGACCTGTTCACCGTACGGAACATCGGCAATCTGGTGCCGCTGCCCGGCCAGGAGAGCGGGGACGACTCGGTCGCAGCGGCGATCGAGTACGCGGTGGAGGTGCTCGAGGTCGAGTCGATCACCGTCTGCGGGCATTCCGGATGCGGGGCGATGCAGGCACTGCACGCCTCCGACGCGGCTGCCGTAGACAGTTCGCTCGGCAGGTGGCTGCGACACGGCGCGTCGAGCGTGCGCCGGGCGGCCGAGCAGCCCGGCTCGGTGCCGAGCATTCCGGGCCGCACCTCGGACGCTCTGGAGGCGCTGTGTCTCGCCAACGTGGTCCAGCAGCTCGAGCACCTCGTCGCTCACCCCTGCGTGGCCCAGCGCGTGGCGGAGGGGGCCCTGGAGCTGCACGGCATGTACTTCCACGTCCGGGAGGCCCAGGCGTACGTCATGGATCTCGCACCGTCCCTGCGCGAGGCGCGACCCGTGTTCCTCCCTGTACGGCCGGAAGACGAAGAGGCCGACGGAGAGGTGGGCGGACGTGACGCGCCGGCCCGCTCGGGATGCGGTGCCCACGCTTCCGCAGGCGGAGCAGGTCCCTTGTGAGCCCGCGCGAAGCGAAGACCCTCAACAGGTCTAAACCAATATCCCGCGTCAACCCTTGTCACGGGGGCGCACGGGCTGATGAGCTAGGCATGGGACACAACGGACACCCTGGGAAAGGGAGATGTCGTGAGTAACGAGAGCCTGGCCAATCTTCTCAAGGAGGAGCGTCGATTCGCTCCTCCCGCTGAGCTGGCCGCCCACGCCAACGTGGCAGCGGAGGCGTACGAGCAGGCGAGGGCCGACCGGCTGGGCTTCTGGGCCGAGCAGGCGCGTCGCCTCTCGTGGGGCACCGAACCGACCGAGACGCTCGACTGGTCCAACCCGCCCTTCGCCAAGTGGTTCGCCGACGGCAAGCTCAACGTCGCCTACAACTGCGTCGACCGGCACGTCGAGGCGGGCAACGGCGACCGGGTCGCCTTCCACTTCGAGGGCGAGCCGGGCGACACCCGCACGCTCACCTACGCGGATCTCCAGGGGGAAGTCTGCAAGGCGGCGAACGCCCTGACCGAGCTGGGCGTGCAGGCGGGAGACCGGGTCGCGGTCTACATGCCGATGATCCCGGAGACCGTCGTCGCCATGCTGGCCTGCGCGCGCATCGGCGCCCCGCACTCCGTCGTGTTCGGCGGGTTCTCCGCGGACGCCCTGGCCACCCGCATCCAGGACGCCGACGCCCGCGTGGTCATCACCGCCGACGGCGGTTACCGCAAGGGCGGTGCCAGCGCCCTGAAGCCGGCCGTCGACGAGGCCCTGACCCGTCCGGGCACGGAGAACGTACGCTCGGTGCTGGTCGTGCGCCGCACCGGCCAGGAGGACATCGCCTGGCACGACGACCGGGACGTGTGGTGGCACGACCTCGTCGACCGGCAGTCCGACCGGCACACCGCGCAGGACTTCGACGCCGAGCACCCGCTCTTCATCCTCTACACCTCCGGCACCACCGGTAAGCCGAAGGGCATCCTGCACACCACCGGCGGCTATCTCACGCAGGTCGCCTACACCCACCACGCGGTCTTCGACCTGAAGCCGGAGACCGACGTGTTCTGGTGCACCGCCGACGTGGGCTGGGTGACCGGACACTCGTACATCGTCTACGGGCCGCTGGCCAACGGCGCCACCGAGGTGCTGTACGAAGGCACCCCGGACAGCCCGCACAAGGGCCGCTGGTGGGAGATCGTCCAGAAGTACGGCGTGACGCTGCTCTACACCGCGCCCACCGCGATCCGCGCGTGCATGAAGTGGGGCGACGACATCCCGGCCAAGTTCGACCTGTCGTCGCTGCGCATCCTTGGTTCGGTCGGCGAGCCGATCAACCCCGAGGCGTGGGTCTGGTACCGCCACCACATCGGCGGGGACCGTACGCCCGTGGTGGACACCTGGTGGCAGACGGAGACCGGCGGCATGATGATCAGCCCGCTGCCCGGCGTGACGAAGGCGAAGCCCGGTTCCGCCCAGGTGCCGCTTCCCGGCATCTCCGCGACCGTCGTGGACGACGAGGCGCGCGAGGTCCCCGACGGCGGGGGCGGCTACCTGGTGCTCACCGAGCCGTGGCCTTCGATGCTGCGCACCATCTGGGGCGACGACAAGCGCTTCCTCGACACCTACTGGTCCCGCTTCGAAAACCAGTACTTCGCGGGCGACGGCGCGAAGAAGGACGACGACGGCGACGTCTGGCTGCTCGGCCGGGTCGACGACGTCATGCTCGTCTCGGGCCACAACATCTCCACCACGGAGGTGGAGTCCGCGCTGGTCGCGCACCCCAAGGTCGCCGAGGCCGCGGTGGTCGGCGCCACCGACCCGCAAACCACGCAGGCCATCGTGGCGTTCGTGATCCTGCGCGGCTCTGCAGCCGAGGACGAAGGGCTCTCCGAGGAGTTGCGGCAGCACGTCGCCAAGCAGCTCGGACCGATCGCGAAGCCAAAGCAGATCCTGGCCGTTGCGGAGCTGCCCAAGACCCGTTCCGGCAAGATCATGCGCCGTCTGCTGCGTGACGTCGCGGAAAACCGTGAGCGGGGAGATGTCAGCACGCTCACCGACTCCTCGGTGATGGACCTCATCGAGGCCAAGATGCCCAGCGCCCCGAGCGAGGACTGAGCGCGACCGCCCGGCGAGGGCGGCGGCGCCGACGCCACGTCACCCGGCCGTGCCCGCACAGCCAGGTGGGTGCCGGCGGTGCACACGTCGCGGGGGCACCGGCAGGCGGAAGGCCTTCCGGTGCCCCCGCGACGCGCGTGGGTACACGCAGGGGGACGATGGTCCGGCATCATCGGATGACCGACCGGTAACCGAACCAGAGGGAGACAGCGATGAGCACAGCCGCAGACGACCGGAGCCTGGGCCAGCTGGTCGCCTCGGCCACCACCGAGCTGTCCGCCCTGGTGCACGACGAGATCGCGCTCGCCAAGGCGGAGATCCGCCAGGACGTGAAGCGCGGCGCCATCGGGGGCGGCGCCGGCATCGTGGCCGCGGTCCTGCTGCTGTTCTCCCTGCCAGTGCTGTCCTTCGCCGCCGCCTACGGGATCCACAACCTGGGGCTCGGCCTCGCCTGGTCGTTCCTGATCGTCGGCGGCGCCTTCATCGTCCTGGCACTGCTGCTCGCCCTCGTGGCGAAGGCCGCCCTCAAGCGCATCGAGCCGCCGAAGCGAGCCATCGCGTCGGCCAAGGAGTCCGCGGCCGTGCTCCAGAACGTCAAGCCGCATTCGCGTCCCTCCGTGTCCGTGGACAAGCAGGTCGTCCGCTCCTCGGTGTCCATGGAGAAGTCCGGGGTGTGACACGCTCAGGCCATGACGCACCCTGACAGCACCGCCGCCGTCGTACGCCCCGACGGGCCGTGGACCCACCGGGACGTGGCGGCGAACGGCGCGCGGTTCCACATCGCCGAGGCCGGCGAAGGGCCGCTGGTGCTGCTCCTGCACGGCTTCCCGCAGTACTGGTGGACCTGGCGGCGTCAGCTGACCGCGCTGGCGGACGCCGGCTACCGCGCCGTCGCCATGGACCTGCGCGGCGTGGGCGGCAGCGACCGCACCCCGCGCGGCTATGACCCGGCGAACCTGGCCCTCGACGTCACCGGGGTCATCCGGTCGCTCGGCGAGCCGGACGCCGCGCTGGTCGGCCACGACCTGGGCGGCTACCTGGCGTGGACGGCGGCCGTGATGCGCCCCAAGCTGGTCCGCCGGCTGGCCGTCGCCTCGATGCCGCATCCGCGCCGCTGGCGGGCCGCGATGCTCACCGACATGCGGCAGAGCGCGGCCGGCAGCCACATCTGGGGCTTCCAGCGCCCGTGGATTCCGGAGCGCCGGCTCACGGCCGACGACGGCGCCCTGGTGGCCCGGCTGATCCGCGAGTGGTCCGGGCCCAAGCTGGACGGCACCCTGGACGACGACACGCTGGACCGCTTCCGCCGGGCCATGTGCATCCCCTCCACCGCGCACTGCTCGGTCGAGCCGTACCGTTGGCTCGTCCGGTCGATGGCACGGCCGGACGGCTTCCAGTTCAACCGCCGCATGAAGCGGCCGGTCCGGGTGCCCACCCTGCATCTGCACGGGTCCCTCGACCCGGTGCTGCGGACACGCAGCGCGGCCGGCTCCGGCGAGTATGTCGAAGCGCCGTACCGCTGGCGCCTGTTCGACGGCCTCGGGCACTTTCCGCACGAGGAGGACCCGGAGGTCTTCACCGCGGAACTGATCGACTGGCTGCGCGACCCCGAACCAGATCGCTGAGTTCCGGAAGGCAGCCGCACATATGCCCGAGGAAAGCCCCGAACGAGTGAACGAAGTGCGGTTACCGACCATGGACGCCGGGCAGAGACCGAAGTATGGGCTTGACGCACGACCATCGTGACGTGGCACGCGAGCACAAGGGTCCGAGGAGGGGGCGTCCCGTACGGGGCGGGGACCGGCTCGCTCTCCGACACCCCCGAGAGCCCGCACTGGGCATCCCGCGCATCCTGGGCCGCCGGGCGCGCTGGTTCGGCGCACGTCTGAGGCATCCACGCGCCTGAGAGATCCGCACAGTTGAGGCGCCCGTGCAGTTGAGGCGCCCGTGAAGTTGAGGCGTCCGCGCGACCGCCCCGTCAGCGCGCCGCCCGCCGACGAGCGGGACGGACACCACGACGCCCCGCAGAGGTCGACACACCGTCAGCAGGCGGCTCTCACGAGCGACTTCGGGGCGGGCACCGACCACCCCACAGTTGCCGTCACGGCTGCCCTCATGCTGCCGGCGCGGACCGGTCCTCGTGCACCGCGCCCGGGAGCCCGGCGCGCCGATCGTCCCACGCCGCCAGAAAAGCGCAGGTTGCCGCCCCGTCACTCCGGTGGGTGATCTGCCGCGTACGCATAGTCCGATCGGGCCATTCAAGATTGGACCCGCAGGGGGTGTTGCACCGAGGGCAGGCTTCCGTAACGTCCTCAACTGGCAACGGTGAATATGCCGCTCGCCGCCGTGGGGGAGCCTCGATTCGGGAGAGGACGGCACCGGTATGGGCTGGGTTACCGACTGGAGTGCACAGGCCGCCTGTCGCACTACCGATCCGGACGAACTGTTCGTACAAGGCGCGGCACAGAACCGCGCCAAGGCGGTCTGCACGGGGTGCCCGGTGCGCACCGAGTGCCTGGCCGACGCCCTCGACAACCGCGTCGAGTTCGGCGTGTGGGGCGGGATGACGGAGCGGGAGCGCAGAGCCTTGCTCCGGCGCCGCCCGACCGTCACCTCGTGGCGCCGCCTTCTGGAGACCGCACGCTCGGAGTACGAGCGCAGCACGGGCGTCCTGCCCGACGAACTCGGCGGCCCGGTCGTCGACGACGGCGTGATGGACGGCGCCGCGGCCGAGCGCCCGGTGGTGGACGCCACCGCCGCGGTGGTGGACGGTCCGACGGCGGTGATCGCCCACGCGGAGGCACGGTACCGGCGCTACGCCGCGGCTGCCGCGGGCTAGTCCGCAGGCGGACCGGCGGGCCGGCCGCGCGTCTCCGCACCACCTGGTCCGTCCGCGCCCGGGTGGGCCGCCAGACGACCGCCGACGGCACGCAGGCCTTCCAGGTCGTGCACGTCGCCGGGCAGAGCGCCGATCTCCGCCACCGGCACCTCGCGGTGCCGGGCGACGAACCGGTCGCGCTGCCGGCGTTCGCGCCCCATGACGCGCATCCGTTCGGCGTGCAGCCGCAGCAGGCCGGCCGCCAGGGCGGCGTCCTCCGGCGCCACGGGTCCCGCCTCGTGCACCTCGGACGCCCCGGACGCCTCAGAAGCCCCGGAGGCCGTAACACCCGGGCCCTCGAGAGCCTCCGCCGCCGCCGCGGCGCGCTCCGCGCTGAGGCGGCACGCGCCGCTGCCGTGCATCCGGTTGAGCACCAGCCCGGCCAGCGGCATGCGTTCGGCACCCAGCCGTTCCACGAAGTACGCCGCCTCGCGCAGCGCGTCCCGTTCCGGTGCGGCGACCACCAGGAAGGCCGTGTCGGAGCCCTGGAGCAGCCGGTAGGTGGCGTCGGCGCGGGTGCGGAAGCCGCCGAAGGTGGTGTCCATGGCCGCGACGAACGTCTGCACGTCGCGCAGGAGGGACGCGCCGAGCAGCTTGTCCAGCGCCCCGGTGAACATCGACAGGCCGGCCACACCCAGGTTCACGAACTTCATACCGGCCCGGCCGCCGACCTTGGCCGGCGCGGTCAGGAGCCGGATGAACTTCCCGTCGAGGAAGGACCCGAGTCGCTTGGGCGCGTCCAGGAAGTCCAGCGCGGAGCGGCTCGGCGGGGTGTCGACGACGATCAGGTCCCACTCGTCGCGCGCCCTCAACTGACCGAGCTTCTCCATGGCCATGTACTCCTGGGTGCCGGCGAACCCGGCGGAGAGCGAGGCGTAGAAGGGGTTCTCCAGGATGGCGCGGGCGCGTTCCTCGTCCGCGTGCGCCTCGACGACCTCGTCGAAGGTGCGCTTCATGTCGAGCATCATGGCGTGCAGTTCGCCGCCCTTGTCCTCGGCGACGCCCGGTACCCGGCGCGGGGTGTTGTCGAGTGCGGTCAGACCCATGGACTGCGCCAGCCGCCGTGCCGGGTCGATGGTCAGCACCACGACCTTGCGGCCGCGTTCGGCCGCCCGCAGCCCGAGCGCAGCGGCCGTGGTGGTCTTCCCGACCCCGCCGGAGCCGCAGCAGACCACGATGCGCGTCTCCGTGTCGTCCAGCAGCGGGTCGATCTCGAGCACCGGCACGTCCTCCAGCGCTCCGTGGCTCCGCGCAGCACCACCCGCGGCGCCCGTTCCCGCGCTCACTTCCGCACCCCCTGGTCCGCCAGGTCGGCGGCGAGTCCGTACAGGCCCGCCAGGTCCACGCCCTCGTCCAGCAGCTCCAGTTCCCACACGGGCAGCCCCAGCGCGTCGACCTCGGCACGCTCGGCCCGTTCCAGGGCGACCCGTTCGACGTGCTCGCGCCCCTGTCTCAGCAACGGCGCGACGAGCTGCTCCGCCCGCCCGCCGCGCCCCGCGCCGCCGAGGCCCGCGGCCGCGAACGCCCGCGCCAGCCCTGCCGGCACGACGTCATCGCCGGCCGCCACGGTCGCGGTGGCCGGCTCGTCCAGCAGCCGGGGGCGCAGCATGTTGACCGCCACGCCGCCCACCGGCAGTCCGGCGGCCCGCAGTTCGGCGACGCCGTCCACGGTCTCCTGCACCGGCATCTCCTCCAGCAGCGTCACGAGGTGCACGGCCGTCTCGGCGGACTTGAGGACGCCCATCACGGCCTGGGCCTGCCGGTGCACGGGGCCGACCCGCGCCAGCCCGGCCACCTCGTCGTTCACGCCGAGGAAGCGGGTGATGCGCCCGGTGGGCGGCGCGTCCATCACCACCGCGTCGTACGCCCACCTGCCGCGCTTGTCGCGGCGTCGCACGGCCTCGCACACCTTGCCGGTGAGCAGCACGTCGCGTAGCCCGGGGGCGATGGTGGTGGCGAAGTCGACGGCTCCCATCTTGCGCAGCGCGCGCCCCGCACCGCCCAGTTTGTAGAACATCTGGAGGTAGTCGAGGAGAGCCCGTTCGGCGTCTATGGCGAGCGCGTACACCTCCCCGCCGCCGTGCGCGACGGCGATCTTCCGCTCCTCGTAAGGCAGCGCCTCCGTCTCGAAGAGCTGTGCGATGCCCTGGCGTCCCTCCACTTCGACGAGCAGCGTGCGCCTGCCGTCGGCGGCCAGCGCCAGCGCGAGTGCGGCGGCGACCGTCGTCTTGCCGGTCCCGCCCTTGCCGGTGACTACGTGCAGCCTGCTCACGTGTCGGAGCCTAACCAGGACCGGTCCCCCGCACGCGTAGCGCCCCCGTGCCGCGTCCGTCCCGAACCCGTAGAGGCTAGGGTCGTGCCATGACGAAGTGGGAATACGCGACCGTGCCGCTCCTCGTGCACGCGACGAAGCAGATCCTGGACACCTGGGGCGAGGACGGCTGGGAGCTCGTCCAGGTGGTGCCTGGCCCGAACGCCGAGCAGCTGGTGGCCTACCTCAAGCGGGAGAAGGGGTGACCGCGGGCGGCTCCGTCGAGGCGCGGATCGCCGAACTCGGCCTGGCGCTGCCGGAGGTCGCCGCCCCGGCGGGCGCGTACGTGCCGGCGGTGCGGACCGGGTCGTACGTGTACACGGCCGGCCAGGTGCCGTTCGTGGACGGCAAGCTGCCCGCCGCCGGCAAGGTCGGCGCCGGGGTGAGCCCGGAGCAGGCGAAGGAACTGGCCGGGGTGTGCGCACTCAACGCGCTGGCCGCGGTCAAGTCGGTGGTCGGCGACCTGGACCGCATCGCGCGCGTCGTGAAGGTCGTCGGGTTCGTGGCCTCCGCTCCGGACTTCACCGCGCAGCCCGGTGTGATCAACGGAGCCAGCGAGCTGCTGGGCGAGGTCCTCGGCGACAAGGGCGTCCACGCGCGCAGCGCGGTGGGCGTCGCGGTGCTGCCGCTGGACGCGCCGGTCGAGGTGGAGATCCAGGTCGAGCTGGCGGACTGAACGGCGTGACGGCCGGATGACGGGCGGCGCACGCACCGTCCGGCGGTGCCGCCACCGGGGCGGTGCCGCCGCCGGGCGCCCTCGAACATCCGGCGACCGACCCGTAGCATCCGCCCCATGACCACCAAGAACGGCCAGTGGTACCCGCCGGAGTGGCCGGAGCGCATCCGGGCGCTCGCGGCGGGCGACCTCACGCCCGTCACGCCGCGCCGGGCCGCCACCGTGATGCTCCTGCGGGAGACCACCGGGGACGGTGCGGCGGGCGGGGGCGGTGCGGCGGGCGACTTCGCCGTCCACATGCTGCGCCGCCGCGCCTCCATGGCGTTCGCCGGCGGCGCGTACGCCTACCCCGGCGGGTCCGTCGACCCGCGCGACGAGGCCGAGGACGCGGAGATCGGCTGGGCGGGCCCGGCGCGCTCGGTGTGGGCCGTGCGGTTCGGCACCGACGAGGCGACCGCGCAGGGCATCGTCTGCGCGGCCGTGCGGGAGACGTTCGAGGAGGCGGGCGTCCTGCTCGCCGGCCCGGACGCGGACACCGTGGTCGCCGACACCACGGGCGAGGACTGGGAGGCCGACCGCGCCGCGCTCGTGGCGCGCGACCTGTCGTTCGCGGACTTCCTGGCCCGTCGCGGCCTGCTGCTGCGCAGCGACCTGCTGGGCGCGTTCGCCCGCTGGGTCACCCCGGAGTTCGAGGCACGGCGCTACGACACCTGGTTCTTCGTCGCCGTCCTCCCCGAGGGGCAGCGCACCCGCAACGCCTCCTCGGAGGCCGACCGCACGGAGTGGATCCGCCCCGCGGACGCCGCCGCCGGCTACGACCGCGGCGACCTGCTGATGATGCCGCCCACCATCGCCACCCTGCGGCAGCTTCAGGAGTACGGCTCTCCCGCCGCGGCGCTCGCCGGCTCCGCCGAGCGCGACCTGGACCCGGTCCTGGCCCAGGCCCGGCTGGACGAGCAGGGACGCATCGAACTGAGCTGGCCGGGCCACGACGAGTTCACCAAGCGGGTGGCGCCGTGACCGACCCCTCCGCTCTCCCCGGACGCCCGCTCGGCGGCCCGATCGACGGCTCGGGCTCCCCGCGCGCGCGTTGCGTGCTGGCACCGAACCCGTCGCCGATGACCCTGGACGGCACCAACACCTGGATCGTCGGCGAGCAGGACTCCGACCTGGCCGTGGTCCTCGACCCCGGCCCGCTCGACGAGGGCCACCTGCGGAACGTGATCACGACGGCGGAGCGGGCCGGCAAGCGCGTCGCCCTCACCCTGCTCACCCACGGCCACCCGGACCACGCGGAGGGCGCGGCCCGCTTCGCGGAGCTGACCGGTACGCCGGTGCGCGCGCTGGACCCGGCGCTGCGGCTCGGCGACGAGGGTCTGGCGGCGGGCGACGTGATCACGACCGGCGGGCTGGAGCTGCGCGTGGTGGCGACCCCAGGGCACACCGCGGACTCGCTCTCCTTCCACCTGCCGGCCGACCGTGCGGTCCTGACCGGCGACACCCTGCTGGGCCGCGGCACCACCATGGTGGCGCACCCGGACGGCAGGCTCGGCGACTACCTGGACTCACTGCGCCGGCTGCGGTCGCTCACCGTGGACGACGGGGTCGCGACCGTGCTGCCGGGGCACGGGCCGGTGCTGGAGGACGCGCAGGGCGCCGTCGAGTTCTACCTCGCGCACCGCGCGAACCGGCTCGCCCAGGTGGAGACGGCCGTGGAGGCCGGACACCGCACGGCGCAGGACGTCGTCGCGCACGTGTACGCGGACGTGGACCGGGCGCTGTGGCCGGCGGCCCAGCTGTCCGTGCGCGCCCAGCTGGAGTACCTGACGGAGCGCGGCCTGGTGTGAGACGAGCGCCGGGCGGCTCCCCGGAGGGAGCCGCCCGGCGCTCGGGGCATGGAGCGGGAGGGCCTCAGGAGGCCGACGGTGTCAGCGGCTGCGCTTGGCCAGCCGCTCGATGTCCAGCAGGATCACCGCACGGGCCTCCAGACGCAGCCAGCCGCGGCCGGCGAAGTCCGCCAGCGCCTTGTTGACCGTCTCCCGGGAGGCGCCGACGAGCTGCGCCAGCTCCTCCTGCGTGAGGTCGTGCACCACGTGGATGCCCTCCTCGGACTGCACACCGAAGCGGCGCGACAGGTCCAGGAGCTGCTTGGCGACACGGCCCGGCACGTCGGAGAAGACGAGGTCGGACATCGAGTCGTTGGTGCGGCGCAGCCGCCGGGCGATGGCCCGCAGCAGCGCGGAGGCCACCTCGGGACGCACGTTCAGCCAGGGCTGGAGGTCGTTGTGGCCCAGGCCCAGCAGCTTGACCTCGGTCAGCGCCGAGGCGGTGGCCGTACGGGGGCCGGGGTCGAAGAGGGACAGCTCTCCGATGAGCTCGCCGGGGCCCAGGACGGCCAGCATGTTCTCCCGCCCGTCCGGTGAGGTCCGGTGCAGCTTCACCTTCCCCTCGGTGACCACGTAGAGCCGGTCGCCGGGGTCCCCTTCGTGGAAGAGTGCTTCGCCGCGGGCGAGCGTCGTCTCGGTCATGGAGGCGCGCAGCTCGGCGGATTGCTCCTCATCGAGCGCCGCGAAGAGCGGGGCGCGCCGCAGAACGTCGTCCACGAGTTCTCTCCTTGTCGACCTGCCCATGGGGATTGTGGCCCCATGATGCCGGACGGTAAAGCGGTGCGATCAGTCACAAGTTTGACGTACGCGCCCGCCCACCCCTACGGCAGGGGGCCGATTGAGCCGCGAATTGCGCTCGTGCGGGGCGAATGTCAGTGGCCCCCTTTAGTCTGGCCGGGTGGCTGATACCCCGGTCGAACGCGCAGGAAGGGGGCCGGGCGAGTGACGGAGGCGGACGATTCCGCTCTGGGCGAACAGGCATCCGGGCAGCACACTGGGGCGACGGAGGGTACACGCTCGGTGAGATCGACGAAGAAGAGCGCAGCGAAGGACACGGCGGCCGGCGCGGCAGGGAGAGGCTCCGGCAGGGAGCCCGCAGCCGCGAAGAAGGCCGAGGAGAAGACCGCGCCGCGGCGGACGGCGGCACGGAGAGCGGCGGCGCGGAAGCCGGAGTCGCACCTCGCCATGGTGCGGCGTGCCCGGCGCATCAACCGCGAGCTGGCCGAGGTCTACTCCTACGCCCACCCCGAACTCGACTTCGAGAACCCGTTTCAACTGCTCGTCGCCACCGTCCTCTCCGCCCAGACGACCGATCTGCGGGTCAACCAGACGACGCCCGCGCTGTTCGCCGCCTACCCGACGCCGGAGGACATGGCCGCCGCCGACCCGGAGAAGCTGGAGGAGCTGCTGCGCCCGACCGGGTTCTTCCGCGCCAAGGCGCGCTCGGTGCTGGGCCTTTCCGCGGCGCTGCGGGACCACTTCGGCGGCGAGGTGCCGGGCACGATGAAGGACCTGGTCACCCTGCCCGGCGTGGGCCGCAAGACGGCGAACGTCGTACTCGGCAACGCGTTCGGTGTGCCCGGCCTGACCGTCGACACCCACTTCGGCCGCCTCGTGCGCCGCTTCGGCTGGACCGAGCAGACCGACCCGGACAAGGTCGAGAAGGAGATCGCGGAGATCTTCCCGAAGAGCGAATGGACGATGCTCTCGCACCGTCTGATCTTCCACGGCCGCCGCATCTGCCATTCCCGCAAGCCGGCCTGCGGCGCCTGCCCCGTCGCCCCGCTCTGCCCGGCGTTCGGCGAGGGCGAGACCGACCCGGAAAGGGCCCGGAAGCTGCTCAAGTACGAGATGGGCGGCAAGCCGGGCCAGCGCCTGAAGCCCCCGGCCGACTACCCGGGCGAGCCGGCGCCCCCGCTGGGGGCTCGGTGACCCGCCCCTCCCCCGGCCCCTGCCCGGGGGCCGGGGCGTCCGCGCACGGCCGGAACGGCACCGTGCCCGTCGACGTCGAGATCCGCCCCGACGGCCTGCCTGAGTGGCTGACGCCCGTGCTGCGGGCCGTCTCCACCGTGCGCCCGGAGCAGCTGAGCCGCTTCCTGCCGCCCGAGGGCGGCGGGCGGCCGTCCGCTGTGCTGATCCTCTTCGGCGAGGGCGCGCACGGACCCGAGCTGCTGCTGATGGAACGGTCCTCGAGCCTGCGTGCCCACGCCGGCCAGCCGTCGTTCCCCGGCGGCGGGCTCGACCCCGAGGACGGCGACCCGGACGGCGACGGGCCGCTGTACGCGGCGCTGCGCGAGGCCGAGGAGGAGACCGGCCTCGACCCGTCGGGCGTGCAGCTCTTCGCCACGCTGCCCGCGCTCTACATCCCGGTCAGCGGCTTCGTCGTCACGCCCGTCCTCGGCTGGTGGCGCCAGCCGACGCCCGTCTCGCCGGTCGATCCGGCGGAGACCGCCCGGGTGTTCACCGTGCCCGTCTCCGAACTCGCCGACCCGGCCAACCGCGTCACCGTCGTCCACCCCCGCGGCTACCGCGGGCCCGCGTTCGCCGTCGACTCGGCGCTGGTGTGGGGCTTCACGGCCGGACTCATCGACCGCATCCTGCACTTCGCAGGCTGGGAGCGGCCGTGGGACCGGGAAAACCTCGTCCCGCTCGATTGGCAGGCATGAGACGGTGACGCGGTGAACGTGCTGGACATACTGCTCGTGCTCGCGGCCCTGTGGTTCGCCTTCGTCGGCTACCGGCAGGGCTTCGTCGTCGGCGTCCTGTCCGTGATCGGCTTCCTCGGGGGCGGGCTCGCGGCGATCCTGGTGCTGCCCCCGCTGTGGAGCGAACTTACCGACGACGCGCCCCCGGGCACGCTCGGCGCGGTGGCGGCCGTCGTCGTCGTCATCGTGTGCGCTTCCGTGGGCCAGGCGTTCACCACGCACCTCGGCAACAGGCTCCGGCGGTACATCACCTGGTCCCCCGCCCGTGTGCTGGACGCCACGGGCGGCGCGCTGGTCAACGTGCTGGCCATGCTGCTGGTCGCGTGGCTCATCGGCTCCGCACTGGCCGGCACCGCACTGCCCACCGTCGGCAAGGAGGTGCGGAGCTCGCGCGTGCTGCTCGGCGTCTCCCAGGTCGTCCCCGAGGACGCCAACAACTGGTTCGCCGACTTCTCCTCCGTCCTCGCGCAGAACGGTCTCCCGCAGGTCTTCTCCCCCTTCTCCAACGAGCCCATCGCCGAGGTCCCGCCGCCCGACCCCGCCCTGGCGAACAGCCCGGTCGTCGCCCGCGCCAAGGAGTCCATCGTCAAGGTCGTCGGCACGGCCACCAGCTGCGACAAGGTCCTCGAGGGCACCGGCTTCGTCTTCGACGACGAGCGGGTGATGACCAACGCGCACGTCGTCGGCGGCGTCGACGAACCCACCGTGCAGATCGGCGGCGAGGGCCGTCTCTACGACGCCACCGTGGTCCTCTACGACTGGGAGCGCGACGTCGCCGTGCTCGACGTGCCCGGCCTGGACGCCCCCTCCCTGGAGTTCGCCGAAGGCGACGCGGAGAGCGGCGACGGCGCGATCGTGGCCGGCTTCCCGGAGAACGGCGCGTTCGACGTACGGTCGGCCCGCGTCCGCGGCACGCTGAGGGCCAACGGCCCGGACATCTACCACCGCGGCACCGTCCGCCGCGAGGTCTACTCGCTCTACACGATGATCCGCCAGGGCAACTCCGGCGGCCCGCTCCTGACCCCGCAGGGCGAGGTCTACGGCGTGGTGTTCGCCAAGTCGCTGGAGAACGACCGCACGGGCTACGCCCTCACCGCCGACGAGGTCCTCCCCGACATCAAGGCCGGCAGCACGGACAACCTCGGCCCCGTCGACAGCCAGAGCTGCGCCCTCTGACGGCGCCCGGCCGTCCCCTCCCGACGGTTCTCGGCGGTCGTCTACGCTGCCCCTTATGGCTTCCAAGCGCGCGGGTGGGCTGTCCATGCCCCAGCAGGTCGCGAGATTCATCGGCGTCAGCGTCCTCGCGGGCGCCGTCACGGCCGGCATCGCCCTCCCCGGCTTCGGGCTGATGGGCCTGGCCGCGAAGGGGTCCGTCGAGGGCTTCGACGAGCTCCCCGCCAAGCTGAAACGCCCGCCGCTCAGCCAGCGCACCACCATCCTCGACAACGAGGGCGGTGAGATCGCCAAGGTCTACTCGCGCGACCGCACCGTCGTCGACATCGCGCAGATGTCGCCGTACGTGAAGCAGGCCATCGTCGCCATCGAGGACTCCCGGTTCTACGAACACGGCGCCGTCGACCTCAAGGGCGTGCTCCGGGCGCTCAACGAGAACGCCCAGTCCGGCCAGATCAGCCAGGGCGCCTCCACACTGACGCAGCAGTACGTGAAGAACGTCTTCGTCGAGGCCGCGAAGGACGACCCGGACGCCGTCGCAGAGGCCCAGCAGCAGACCATCGGCCGCAAGATCCGCGAGCTGAAGTACGCGATCCAGATCGAGGAGGAGCTCACCAAGAAGCAGATCCTCGAGAACTACCTCAACATCACCTATTTCGGGCAGGGCGCGTACGGTGTCGAAGCCGCCGCCCAGCGGTTCTTCTCCAAGCCCGCGAAGGACCTCGAACTCCACGAGAGCGCCCTGCTCGCCGGCCTCGTCCAGTCGCCCAGCTACTACGACCCGACGATCAACCCGGACCGCGCGAAGCAGCGCCGCAACGCCGTCCTGTCCCGCATGGCCGGCAGTCGCGACGTCACCCGCGAGGAGGCGAAGGCCGCCGCGGCTCAGGACCTCGGCTTGGACGTCAGTCAGCCTCAGCAAGGCTGCATCACCGCCGTCAACGGCGCCGGCTTCTTCTGCGACTACGTGAAGGAGGTCTTCCTCGCCAGCCCGGCGTTCGGGAAGACCGCCCAGGACCGGCGTGAACGGTGGAACCGCGGCGGCCTGACGATCAAGACCACGCTCGACCCCCAGGCCCAGACCTCGGCGCAGGAATCCGTCACCTCCCGCGTCGACCAGTCGGACAGCGTCGCCTCCGCGATGACCGTCGTCGAGCCCGGAACCGGACGCATCCTGAGCATGGCCCAGTCCCGCCCGTACGGCACACGACCGGCGGAGAACGAAACGACGCTCAACCTCTCCGTGGACCACGACATGGGCGGCCCGCAGAACGGTTACCAAGTCGGCTCGACGTTCAAGGCCTTCACAGCGGCCGCCGCCCTGGAGAAGGGCATCAGCCCCGCGCAGACCTTCACCACCGGCAGCAAACTGAAGATCGACAAGAGCAAGTTCACGGACTGCAACGGAGCGCCTGGGGCCGGGCCGTGGTCCCTGCAGAACGAGCTGGACAGCGAAAAGGGCACCTGGGACATGAGCTCGGCCCTGGCCAAGTCGATCAACACGTATTTCGTGCTGCTGGAGGAGAAAGCCGGCGTCTGCGCGGCGAAGAAGACGGCTGAGCGGGCGGGCTTCCACCGCGCGGACGGAAGCCCGACGCAAGAGGTCCCCTCCCTCACCCTGGGCACGCAAGGCGCCTCCCCCTTGACGATGGCCACCGCCTACGCCACCTTCGCCAACCGCGGCGTGCACTGCACACCGATCGCGCTCGAGGCCGTCACGGACGACAAGGGGCGGAAGCTCGGTGTGCCGGAGTCCACGTGTTCCCGCGCGATGCCGGAGAAGATCGCGGACACCCTCAACGAGATGCTTACCGGCGTGGTGACGAGCGGTACCGCCCCTTCCGCCAAGCTGGCCGACCGGGACAACGCCGGGAAGACCGGCACGACCGACGGCATGAAGAGTGCCTGGTTCGTCGGCTACACCCCGGAGGCGTCCGGTGCCGTCTGGGTCGGCGACGTCAACCACCAAGTCGAGATGTACGACATCACGGTGGGCGGCCAGTACTACCCGAAGGTCTGCGGCGGATGCCTTCCCGCCCCCATCTGGAAGGGCGGGATCGCGGGTGCCCTGGAGGGCGCGCCCGCGACACCGTTCCAGGACGTGGACGTGCCGCGCGCCGAACAGAAGAAGCCCGAGGACGACCGGGACGAGGACCGCGACGACGACCGGCCGGGCGACGGCGGCGGGAGCCCGTTCCCGGACTTCACCATCCCGCCGGACCTCATCGGCGGCAACGACAACGGCGGCGGCTGGGGACGCGGCCGGGGCTGACCGGACACGCGCGAGGGGGCGCTCCCGTCGGGAGCGCCCCCTCGGCGGTTCGTCCTCGCGCACCTCAGCCGGCGAGCAACTTCTTCACCATGCCCGCGACGCGGCCGCCCTCGGCCCGCCCGGCAACCTTCGGGTTCACGAGCTTCATCACGGCGCCCATCGCCTTCGGCCCCTCGGCGCCCTGCCCCTTCGCCTCGGCCACGGACTCGGCGACGATCTGCTCCAGTTCGTCGTCCGACAGCTGCTTCGGCAGGTAGTCGGCGAGCACCTCGCCCTCCGCGCGCTCGCGCTCGGCCGAGGCCGCGCGGCCGCCCTTCTCGAACGCCTCGGCGGCCTCGCGCCGCTTCTTCGCCTCGCGGGTGATCACCTTCTGCACCTCTTCGTCGGAGAGCGCGCGGGACTCGGTGCCCGCCACCTCCTCCTTGGTGATCGCGGTGAGGGTCATCCGGAGCGTGGCGGAGCGCAACTCGTCGCGCGCCTTGATCGCTGCGGTCAGGTCGTCCTGCAGCCGGGACTTGAGCGTGGTCATGGCACAGGAGTCTGCCAGCCCCACCCGCCGACCGCCCACCGCATTCCCGGGCGGGCGGCCCGGCCCCCGTCCGCAGCCGTGCACGGAGTGTGCCGCGTCTGCGACCATGGTCGGATGCGCGCGCGATACGGAATCCCCCTCAAAGCGACGGCCGGGGTGCTGGCCGCCGGCACGGCCGCCCTGACGTACGCGGTGGCGATCGAGCCGCGCGCCTTCCGGCTCCGCCGCGTGACCGTGCCCGTCCTGCCGGCGGGAGCGCCCCCGCTTCGCCTCCTCCAGATCTCCGACATCCACATGGTGTGCGGGCAGCGCAAGAAGCAGCAGTGGCTCCGCTCGCTGGCCGGGCTGCGTCCGGACTTCGTGATCAACACCGGCGACAACCTCTCGGACACCGAGGCCGTCCCCGAGGTGCTGGACTCGCTCGGCCCGCTGATGGACTTCCCCGGCGCGTACGTCTTCGGCTCCAACGACTACTACGGGCCCCGCTTCCGCAACCCGGCCCGCTACCTCGTGGAGAAGGCGCAGGGCCGGCACGGCCTCAACGGCAACGCTCCCGTGAAGGGCGCCGTCCACAACCCGTGGGAGGACCTGAGGGACGGCTTCGACTCCGCGGGATGGGTGGAGCTGACCAACGCCCGCGGCCGCCTCAAGCTGGCCACCGGCCAGGAGGTCGCCCTCACCGGTCTGGACGACCCGCACATCAAGCGCGACCGCTACAGCCAGGTCGCCGGCGGCTCGGACGAGGGCGCCGACCTCTCCCTCGCCGTCGTCCACGCCCCCTACCTGCGGGTCCTGGACGCCTTCACGGCCGACCGGTACCCGCTGATCCTCGCCGGCCACACGCACGGCGGCCAGCTCTGCGTCCCCTTCTACGGCGCCCTGGTCACCAACTGCGACATCGACACCGACCGGGTCAAGGGCCTCTCCACCCACCGTGCCGGGGGCCGCACCTCGTACCTGCACGTCTCCGCGGGCTGCGGCGCCAACCGGTACACGCCGATCCGTTTCGCCTGCCCCCCGGAGGCCACTCTGCTCACCCTCACCCCGGCCTCCTGACCAGCCCGGAACGACCCCGCCGCCCCCGCAGAAAGCGGATTTCGCGTCCGGGCGGACCTGGGCTAGAGTAGTCCCCGTTGCTTCGGGGTGTGGCGCAGCTTGGCAGCGCGCTTCGTTCGGGACGAAGAGGTCGTGGGTTCAAATCCCGCCACCCCGACTGGAGAACACCGCACAGGGCCCGTACTCGGCTGAGTACGGGCCCTTCGGCGTGTCGTCCCGTTGGTCCCGCGGCTCCGAGGGAGGGACGCGCGTCGCCCGGGTGGCGCGCAGGGGATGCGGTGCGGGGGCGGTCTGCCTAGGTTGATCACACCCAGGGGGGTTTCCGGCCGTCTCCGGCCGACCACGAGAGGACAGGTCATGGCCCCCACGAAGCGTGCGCTCACGAGAGGCGCCGTGGTCGTCGCCGCCGCGCTGCTGATGGCGCCGGTCACCGCCGGATCCGCCGCCGCAGGCGGGTCGGCGGCAGACGGCGGCGGCTCCCGCCACGTGTCGATGCTCGGCAAGTGGAGCGGGTTCCGGGAGCGGATCGCCGACGTCGAGGGGTACCGCAACGGACCCGTCACGCTCACCGTTCGGGAGCAGCAGGGCAAGACGTTCCGCGGGGTGATGCGCTGGTCCACCCCGGACGGCCCGCGCCAGGACCGGCTGGTCGGCGCGTTCACGCCAGGCGCCGAGCTGATGGCCGGCGCGGACGCCGAGGGCACGTACAGCTTCGAACTGCTCGACCGGAACACGCTCGACTACTGCTACACCGAGAGCGGCGAGGGCTTCCGCACCACCTGCGGCCGCCTCCACCGCCACCGCTGACGCACCCGCGACCCTGCGGTCCCGCCCCGGCCCCCGGCTCGGGCGGGACGTCGCCGTGCGTACCGGAAAGGCGGCCCCGCGCGGGTCAGTTCGCGCGGTCGGGGTGGGGGCTGCGTTCGCCGAGGCGCTTGACGACGAAGACGACGACGGCCAGGAGGACCAGGCCGAGGACGACCTTGGAGAGGATGCCCGCGTACTGCTCGACCAGGTGCCACTGGTCGCCGAGCAGGTAGCCGGCGAGTATCAGCACGGTGTTCCAGATGGCGCTGCCCAGCGTGGTGAGGCCGAGGAACACCAGCAGCGGCATCCGTTCGACGCCGGCCGGGACGGAGATGAGGCTGCGGAAGATGGGCACCATGCGCCCGAAGAAGACGGCCTTGGTGCCGTGCTTCTCGAACCACTCCTCGGTGCGCGTCAGGTCGGACGCCTTGACGAGCGGCATCCGGGCCCAGATGCGGCGCACGCGGTCGCGCCCGAGGAGCGCGCCGATCCAGTAGAGGGCGGCGGCGCCGACGACGGAGCCCAGGGTGGTCCAGAAGATCGCGAGGGGGAGGCTGAGTACGCCCTGCGCGGCGGCGAAGCCGGTGAGGGGAAGGATGACCTCGCTGGGGAGCGGGGGGAAGAGGTTCTCCAGGGCGATGGCCAGTCCGGCGCCGGGTCCGCCGAGGGTGTCGACGAGGCTGGTGGCCCATCCTGCGATGCCGCCGGGGGACTGGTCGGACGCGGAGAGGAGGACGGTCGTCACGGGGCACCTCGGGGTCGGTGGACGCGGCGGGCGGTCGTACGGCTACCCCCTGACCCTAAGGAGTGGTGCGCGGCAGCCGTACACCCGGTCTCCTCCGATTCCGGGAACGGGAGGTCGTACGGCCGCATCAGCCGATCGGTCGATGCCGCTTCGGGCGGAACGGGCGATGTGCGCGGGGGCGGCTCGACGCGATCCTGACGGGCATGGGGATCATCGAAGTGCAGGATGTCGCGAAGTCCTACGGGGGACGCCGCGTGGTCGACGGGGTGAGTTTCACCGTCGAGGAGGGCGAGATCTTCGGCGTCCTCGGCCCGAACGGCGCCGGGAAGACGACGACGGTCGAGTGCGTGGAGGGGCTGCGCGTTCCGGACGCGGGGACGGTGCGGGTGGCGGGGCTCGATCCGGTGGCGGACCACGACCGGGTGACGCGCCTTCTCGGGGCGCAGCTCCAGGAGAGCGAACTCCAGCCGAAGCTCACGGTGCGGGAGGCGCTGGAGCTGTACGCGGCGTTCCACGCCCGCCCGGCGGACCCGCTGGCGCTGGCCGAACGCCTGGGCCTGGAGGAGAAGCTGGGCACCCGTTTCGCCCAGCTGAGCGGTGGTCAGAAGCAGCGGCTGTTCATCGCCCTCGCGCTGATCGGCACCCCCCGGGTCGTCGTGCTGGACGAGTTGACCACCGGACTGGACCCGCGCGCCCGCCGGGACACCTGGCAGCTGATCGAGGAGGTGCGGGCGTCGGGGGTGACCGTGCTGCTGGTCACGCACTTCATGGAGGAGGCGCAGCGCCTGTGCGACCGGGTGGCGGTCATCGACCGCGGACGGCTCGCAGCGCTGGACACCCCGGCCGGGCTGATCGGCAGGGCGGCCGCGTCGACGGTCATCGCGTTCACGCCCTCACGCCCGCTGGAGGACGGCGAACTGGCCGCACTCCCCGACGCCGGCGCGGTGCGTGTCACGGCGGGCCGGGTCGAACTGACGGGCAGCGACGAGACGGTGAACGCCGTCGTCTCGCTGCTGGCCCGGCACAACATCACGGCACGGCATCTGCGGGTCACGGACGGCACGCTGGACGACGCCTTCCTCGACCTGACCGGGGCCGACGCGACCGGCTCCACGAGCAGCACGAGCCACACCGACCGCACCAGCCACACGAGCCGCACGGAGGCGCGAGGATGACCACGACGACCGCACCCGACGCCGCGCCGCCGGCTGCGCAGGCGGCGGCCCGGGCCGTCCTGCGCGCGGAGGCACGGCTGTTCCGCCGCGAGCCGGGCGCACTGTTCTGGATCGTGGCCTTCCCGTCCCTGCTGGTCACCGTCCTCGGCCTGATCCCGGGCTTCCGGGAGCCGGAAGCGTCGCTCGGCGGGCTGCGCGTCATCGACCTGTACGTGCCGGTGGCGGTGCTGCTGTCGATCGTGGTGGCCGGCGTGCAGACGCTGCCGGCGGTGCTCACCGGCTACCGCGAACGGGGCATCCTGCGGCGGCTGTCGGTCACTCCGGTCGACCCGAAGGCGCTGATCGGCGCCCAACTGGTCCTGCACGGGGTGGCGGTGCTGGCGGCCATCGTGCTGGCGCTGGCGGTCGGCCGGATCGCCTTCGGGGTTCCGCTGCCCGGGCAGCCGTTCGGGTACGCGCTCGCCGTCGTGTTCACCGCACTCGCCGGCACGGCAGCGGGCGGCACCATCGCCGCGCTCTCGCGCACCTCGAAGGCCGCGCAGACGATCGGCACGGTGGCGTTCTTTCCGGCGATGTTCTCCGCCGGGGTCTACCTTCCGGTGCAGACCATGCCGGACACGTTGCGGCAGGTCGTGGAACTGACGCCGTTCGGTGCGGCGTCCCAGGCGCTGCACGACACCGCGGGCGGGGGCTGGCCGCAGTGGTGGCAGCTGCTGGTGATCGCGCTGTGGGCGGGAGCCCTCTGGGCGGCCGCGGTCCGCTGGTTCCGCTGGGAGTGACGCGCGAGCGGAGTGACGCGGGAACGGGAGGCGGGCATGCTGGGCGTCATGGCCACGGAAACGGCGGGGGAGAGGACCGAGGGGGCGCGGCGGGCCGCCCCCGACCTCCCGGCCCTCGCGACGGGCGAGGGCTGGGAGAGGTTCTACCGCTGGGGCCCGTACGGCCTGCTGGGGCTGGCCGGGGTGCTGTCGGCGGCGACCGCGTCCGTGTTCCTGACGCCCGCCGAACGGTATGCGGGCGGTGCGCTGCTGGTGGCCGCGCTGGCCCTGGAGCTGTCCTGGTCGCGGTACGGGCGGCGGCCGGTCTCGGCGACGAGCTGCGGTTACTACGCCGCGCGCACCGTGCTGGGGTTCGCGATGAGCTGGCTGAACCCGTTCGCCGCGATCTACGCCCTGATCGGTTACTTCGACGGAGCGAGGCTGCTGCCGCCACGCTGGGTGCGGCCGGGCCTCTTCGCCACGGCCGTGACGATGGCCGGGTCGCAGTCCGGCGGGCTGCCGCCAGGATCGGCCACGCAGTGGGGGGTGTTCGGCGCGCTGTACCTGCTGAACGCCGGGCTCGGCCTCGTCTTCGGCCACCTCGGCGAGAAGGAGGCCGAGGAGGCGGCGGCCAAGGCCGCCACCATCGCCGAACTGGAACGCACCAACGCCCGCCTGGAGCAGGCCCTGCGGGAGAACGCGGGCCTGCACGCCCAGCTCCTCGTGCAGGCCCGCGAGGCCGGTGTCGCCGACGAACGGCGCCGGCTGGCGGCCGAGATCCACGACACCCTCGCCCAGGGCCTGACCGGCATCGTCACCCAGCTGCAGGTCGTCCGGGACGCCGACGATCCCGCCGTACGCCGTGCACATCTGGATCGTGCGCAGGCGCTGGCCCGGCACAGCCTCGGCGAGGCCCGCCGGTCGGTGCACGACCTGGCGCCGAGTGCGCTGGCGCAGGACGCGCTGCCCGCCGCGCTGGAGAAGGCGGTGGCCGGGTGGGGCGTGCAGGCCGGGGTGCGGGCGGAGTTCACCCTGACCGGGGCGGCGGAGAAGCTGCACGACGAGATCGAGGCGAGCCTGCTGCGCATCGCGCAGGAGAGCCTGGCCAACACCGCCCGGCACGCCGGGGCGTCCCGCGTCGGGGTGACGCTGTCCTTCATGGACGGCGAGGTCGTCCTGGACGTGCGGGACGACGGCTGCGGCTTCGATCCGGCGGCCGTGCCGCCGCGCACCCGGTCCGGCGGGTTCGGGCTGGCCGGCATGCGGGCCCGCGCGGAACGACTGGCCGGGCGCGTGGACGTCGAGTCGGAGCCGGGCCAGGGCACGGCGGTGTCGGCCCGCGTACCGTTGGTGCGCCATGACTGAGCGCCCGATCACGCTGCTTCTCGTCGACGACCACCCGGTGGTACGGGACGGGCTGCGCGGCATGTTCGAGGCGGCGGCCGGCACCGGAGCGGCGTCCACCGGCCCGGCCGCAGGCGCAGGCTCCGGGACGGCGGCGGGCTTCGAGGTGCTGGGCGAGGCGGCGAGCGGTGAGGAGGCCGTCGAACTGGCCGGCCGCCTGGACCCCGACGTGGTGCTGATGGACCTGCGGATGCCGGGCGGCGGCGGGGTCGCCGCGATCGCCGAGCTGGCCCGGCGCGGCTGCCGCAGCAAGGTCCTGGTGCTCACCACCTACGACACCGACTCCGACACGCTGCCCGCGATCGAGGCGGGCGCCACCGGCTACCTGCTCAAGGACGCGCCGCGCGACGAGCTGTTCACGGCCGTACGCGCCGCCGCGGCGGGCCGCAGCGTGCTGTCCCCGGCGGTGGCGTCACGGCTGGTGTCCCGGATGCGGGCGACGCACGGGAGCGGCGGGAACGGCGGGGACCGGGCAGGCACGGGCACGCCGCTCAGCGCCCGGGAGGGCGAGGTCCTGGCGCTGGTCGCGGCGGGCACCGCGAACCGCGAGATCGCACGCCGCCTCTTCATCAGCGAGGCCACGGTCAAGACGCACCTCACCCACCTGTACGCCAAGCTGGGCGTCAACGACCGGGCGGCGGCCGTGGCGGTGGGCTACGAGCGGGGCATCCTCGGCGGCGGCTCCCCCGCCCCGTAGGACGCGGGGCACGGCGGGGCGTTCACGTCTCCAGCACGGCGCGCAGCGAGGCGTGCAGGGCGGCGACGAACCGGTCGCGGACGTCGTCGGGCACGAGGTCCAGGGACAGGTACGGGTTGAGGTCCTCCAGCTCGACCAGCAGCAGCCCGCCGTCTGCCGTGCGGCAGGCGTCGACACGCTGGATGCCGTGGTCCAGGGTGTTCCAGTCCGCGAAGCGCTGGGCGAACTCGCGGTCGGCGCCGGTGGGTTCGTAGGGCCGCAGCTCCCAGCGGCGCTCGGGGTCCGGCGCGTGCAGGGCGTACTGGAGGACGCGGTCGACGAAGTAGAACGACACCTCGTAGCGGAAGTCGACGTGCGGCTGGACCAGCAGGGTGCCGTCGTCGAAGGCGAGGGAGTCCAGGTCGGCGTGGCCGAGGGTCTCCAGGCCGATGGAGTCGGCGCCGGCCTTCGGCTTGACGACGTAGCGGCGGGCCGCCGGGAGCCGTCCCAGGTCGGCGTGCCGGTCCACGGTGGGGATGACGGGGAAGCCCTCGGCGGCGAGGTCCACCAGGTACTGCTTGCCGGCCATGTCGCCCCGTCCGGTCAGCGGGTTGTGCACCCGCGCGCCGGTGCGCCGGGCGACGTCGCGGAAACGTTCGTACGCCTCCTGGTAGTGGATCACCGGGCCGCTGTTGCGGATCAGGCACAGGTCGAAGGCGTCCAGCAGCGCGGCGGCGTCCAGCGGGTGGCACAGCGCGACGTCGTACACGTCCCGGAGCTGTGCGGAGAGGCGGACGTCCTCGTCGCCGTAGCGGCGGCCGCGCGCCGGGTAGGTCAGGTCGCTGACGTACAGCAGGCGGGGACGTGCGAACGGTGCCGGCATGGTCCTCCCGGGTCGGGTGTGCTGCGGCCCAAGGTAGCCGGGAGGGGCCGGGACGACGCGCGGCCCCTCCCGGCGCTTGCGCGCCGGGAGGGGCCTTCGAAGGGTCAGCCGGTCCCGGACCGGGAATGGGCCGGGAACGGATCAGCCGGGAGGCTGGTTACTCGCCGTTGCCGTTGCCGGCACCGTTCTGCGAGAGGACCGGGATGCCGTCGCTCAGCAGGTGCGACAGCGGGTCGTCGCCGTCGACCTGGGTCGAGTTCTCGGTGCAGTTCTGGTTGTTCTGGCTGGTCAGCACGTCGTTGACGTTGACGCCGGCGATCAGGCCGAGGCCGTTCAGAACGTTGGTCTTGGTGACCGGCACCGCCACGCAGGGCTTGTTCAGCGAGCCGTTCACGAGCGCCATGTTCGGGCTCATGTGGCCACCGGTGGTGGTGTTGCCGTACACCTGATCCGACTTGTTGCCGTTCTGCGTGGTGACGTTCTCGTTGACGTCACCGACCGCCATCGCGGGGGCGGCCACGGCGCCGCTGGCGCCGACGACGGATGCGGCGACGGCGGCCGTCGCGAAAACCTTCTTGAGCACGAGTCTTTCCTTCCGGAGTGTGAAGTGCCCGTCAGACGGGGGTTGGTCAGTCGCCGTTGCCGTTGCCGGCACCGTTCTGCGACAGGACCGGGATGCCGTCGCTCAGCAGGTGCGACAGCGGGTCGTCGCCGTCGACCTGGGTCGAGTTCTCGGTGCAGTTCTGGTTGTTCTGGCTGGTCAGGATGTCGTTGACATTGACGCCGACGGCACCGATGCCGTTCAGAACGTTGGTCTTGGTGACCGGCACCGCGATGCACGGCTTGTTCAGCGAGCCGTTCACGAGCGCCATGTTCGGGCTCATGTGACCGCCGGTGGTGGTGTTGCCGTACACCTGCTTCGAGCCGTTGCCGTTCTGCGTGGTGACGTTCTCGTTGCCGTCACCGACGGCCATGGCGGGGGCGGCCACGGCACCGCTGGCGCCGACGACGGAGGCAGCGACGGCAGCGGTCGCGAAAACCTTCTTGAGCACGAGTCTTTCCTTCCGGATCATGGGGGTGCCCCGGTGCCGGAGCACTCTGGACAACTCCGGAGCCCCCGAGAGGTTGTTGCGGTTCACCCGTCCGGACGCGTTTGGACACCTATATGGACGATCTTCGCCCCGCAGGCCGTGACCCCCGGCGAGGAGCACAGAATGGGGGCATGACGACGCACACGGACGACGCCATGCCGGACTGGGAGAAGCGGTTCCGGGCACCCCGCGTGGGGCTGCCGGAGTGGGCGGAGGACGCGCCCGACCGTTCCCTGTTCGTCTCCAACGCCACCGGCACCTTCGAGCTGTACGCCTGGGACCGGGCCACCGGCACCCAGCGGCAGGCCACCGACCGGCCGAACGGCACCACGGACGGGGTGCTGACGCCCGACGGCGAGTGGATCTGGTGGTTCTCCGACACCGACGGCGACGAGTTCGGCGTGTGGATGCGGCAGCCGTTCGGCGGCGGCCCGGACGAGCCCGCCGCTCCCGGCCTGGAGCCGTCGTATCCCGCGGGCCTGGCGCTGGGCCGGGACGGCAGCGCGGTGGTCGGGCGCTCCACCGACGAGGAGGGTTCCACGCTGCACGTGGTGCGACCGGGCGCGGAGCCGGTGGAGATCTACCGGCACCAGGAGTCTGCCGGTGTCGGCGACCTCAGCCACGACGGCGACCTGATCGCGGTCGAGCACACCGAGCACGGCGACGCCATGCACTCGGCTCTGCGCGTGGTCCGCACCGACGGCGGCACCGTCGCCGAACTGGACGACAGCGAGGGCGGCACGAAGGAGCTGGGGCTGACCGTGCTGGGCTTCGCCCCGGCCGCCGGCGACTCCCGGCTCCTGGTCGGGCACCAGCGGCGCGGCCGCTGGGAGCCCATGGTGTGGGACCCGCTGACCGGCGCGACCACCGACCTGGACCTGGGCCTGCCAGGCGACGTGAGCGCCGAGTGGTATCCGGACGGCGGCGCGCTGCTCGTGGTGCACAGCCACCAGGCGCGGAGCGAGATGTGGCGGTGCACCCTGACCCCGGACGGGCTCGGCACGCCGGAGCGGGTGGAGACGCCGAAGGGGTCGGTGTCCGGGGCGACCGCCCGCCCGGACGGCTCGGTGGAGTACCTGTGGTCGTCGGCCGCCGAGCCGCCGCAGGTGCGGTCCACGACCGGCTCGGTCGTCCTGGACCCGCCGGGCATGAAGGCACCCGGCTCGGTCCCGGTGGAGGACGCCTGGGTGGAGAGCCCGGGCGGGCGGGTGCACGCTCTGGTGCAGCGCCCCGCGGGCGAGGGCCCGTTCCCCACGGTCTTCGACGTGCACGGCGGCCCGACCTGGCACGACAGCGACGCGTTCGCCGGCCAGCCCGCCGCCTGGGTGGACCACGGCTTCGCCGTGGTCCGGGTCAACTACCGCGGCTCCACGGGGTACGGCCGGGCCTGGACGGATGCGCTCAAGCACCGCGTCGGCCTGATCGAGCTGGAGGACATCGCGGCGGTACGCGACTGGGCGGTGGAGACCGGGCTCGCGGACCCGGATCGGTTGGTGCTGGCCGGCGGCTCGTGGGGCGGCTACCTGACGCTGCTCGGCCTGGGCACCCAGCCGGAGAAGTGGGCACTGGGCCTGGCCGCCGTCCCGGTCGCCGACTACGTCACCGCCTACCACGACGAGATGGAGGCGCTGAAATCCATGGACCGCACCCTGCTCGGCGGGACCCCGGAGGAGGTGCCCGAGCGGTACGCGGCCTCGTCGCCGCTGACGTACGTGGACGACGTGCGCGCGCCGGTGTACGTCTCGGCGGGGGTCAACGACCCGCGCTGCCCGATCCGGCAGGTGGAGAACTACGTCGAGCGGCTGAAGGCGCGCAGCCACCCGCACGAGGTGTACCGGTACGACGCCGGGCACGGCTCGCTGGTGGTGGAGGAGCGGATCAAGCAGCTCCGCTTGGAGATCGAGTTCGCCCAGCGGCACCTTCCGGGGCTTCCCGCGGCTCCGGCGTGACGCCTTCTCCGGGGCCCCCGCCCTCCCGGGACTCCCCGGATGCCGAGCCGCCCGCCGCCGGAGCGTTCTCCGGCGTACGGCGGCCCGTCGGGTCCTCCGGTGGGAGGCCGAGCGCGGCGTCGCGCGCCAGTTCTGCGTCCCGCCGGAAGAGCCGGAACCACATGAAGAGGACGAAGCCGACGAAAGCGAACCACTCGGCGGTGTATCCCAGGTTCTGGAACGCCTGGAGGTCCAGGCCGGTGCCGGCGGCCGCGACCGGCGGCACCGGCCGCAGCGGCGCCTCGGGCCGCTGCACGGTGATCCACGCGTCGCGCACGTCGTACGGCACCACGTTGACCAGCGCAGCGGCACTGATCATGCCGAGCTGCCCCTCGGGCAGGCCGCCCGCCGGGTGCACGCCGGCGCTGCCCTCGGTCTCGGAGACCTGCAGCACCCCGGCGACCGTCACCTCGCCCCCGGGGGGCGCCGGCACCTTCGCCGGGTCGGCGTCCCCGGGCAGCCAGCCGCGCACCACGGGCAGCGCGGGCCCGGAGTCCGTACGCAGCAGGGTCAGCACGTAGAACCCGCGCTCGCCGTCGACGCGGCGGTCCGGGACGAGCAGCGGACGGCCGGTGTCGTAGCGGCCGGTGGTCTCGGCGGTGCGGCCGACGGTCTCCGTGGTGAGCGGCAGCAGGTCGGCCAGCGGCTCGGGGGTGGCGTCGGCGGCCCGTTCGGCCGCCTTCTCCTGCTGCTGGTGGCTGTCGACGCGTGCCTCGAAGCGGCTGAGCTGCCAGGTGCCCATGAACAGGCAGACCGGGATCGCGAGGGCCACGAAGAGGTTGATCCCCCACCATCGCGGGGTCAGCAGGAACCGGTACACGCGTCAACGGTACGCGGCCTCAGGCCGCGGGCAGCACCCCGGTCCGGTAGACCGTGCCGGCGCAGGCGCCGTCGAGCTGCACGGGGTCCACGGCGGGCTCACCGGCCTCGGGGGTGTGGGACAACAACACCGCGGACGGGGGCACGGGCTCACCGCCGCCTCCCGTGGAGCCGCCGTCGGTCCCACCGGAGCCGGAACCACCGGCGTCCGAACCGCCGTCGCCGGACCCGCCGGAACCGGACCCGCCGGAACCGGACCCGCCGGAGCCCGAGCTGCCGGAACCACCGGTGCCAGGCTCTTCGGGCGTGCCGTCGCCGCCCTCGGCGCCGCCGCCGGAGGCGCCGGAGTCGACCACGTCACCGGAGCTGCCCATCGGCCGTGTGCCGCCCTGAGTACCGTCGCCGCCCTCGTCGGGAGGCGGCGTGGCCGGGGAACATCCGCTGCCGGCCGTCGGCACCCAGGCGAAGCGCACGACGTACGCGGCACCCGGTTCGAGCACCACCTCGTCGTCCACGGCGACCGGATCGGGCAGACCGGTGGCGACGTCGCCGCTGGTGTGGTCGACGACCTGAATCATGCTGCTGTCGGCCCTGCCCCGCGCCGTGGCCATCACGATGCCGCCGCCCTCGACCGTGCAGGAGTCCGCCGAGACGTTGACCACCCGGAACGAGCCGTAGACGTGGCCCTGCGCGTCGGGCGCCTCCTGGCGGCTCTCCGAGGCGCCGAGCTGTGCGCGGGTGCAGGTGGGCGAGACGGGTCCGAGGCTGCTGCTCGGGTTGGGGCCCGTGGAGGATCCGGTGGTGGGAGCGCCGGCGTCGCCGGTGTCGTGCCCCGCGCCGGAGTGTCCGCCGGCGGTGGTGTGGCCGCCGGCCGTGCCGTCGCCCTGGTTCACGCCGCCGCGCTGTTCGGCCGGCACGTGGTCCTGGGAATGGCCCGCGTTGCGCATGGGCTTGCCGACGCCCGGCACGAAGTCGGCGTGCAGCACGGTCGGCACGGCGACGCCGCAGGCGAGAACCGCTGCGGCGGCGCCCACCATCACGTTCCGCCGCCGGGCGCGGCGGGCGGGCACGGCGTGCTGGAGGTGCTCCAGTGTGCCGGTGGACGGTTCGATGTCGCGCACGCTGTCCTGCAGCAGTCGCCGCAGCGCGACCTCGTCCATGCCCTCGAGGTCGAGCGCGGCGCCGGAGTCTGCGTCTGCGTCTGCGTCTGCGTCTGCGTCTGCGTGACCCTCGCTGTCGGGGCCGCCGTCGGTACGGCCGGCTTCCGGGGCCGAAGCGTCGCCCCCCGGGCCCTCGTTCATGGCGGGCGCCTGCTCATCGGGCCGCTCGACCCGGTCTTCTCCGGCGCACTGCTCGGGGAAGGGCTCGGTGTGCTCCGCCGCGGCCTCGGGGGCGGCGTCGTCCGCTACCCGCCGGCCACCGTCGAACGGTTCGTGCGGGTCGAACGGGTCCTTCCGGTCGTGCGACGTGCTCATGCCGTCGCCTCCATGGCGACCCTGAGCGCGGCGATGCCGCGCGAGCCGTACGCCTTCACGGAACCGAGCGAGAGGCCGAGGACCTCGGCGACCTGCGCCTCTGTCATGTCGGCAAAATACCGCAGCACCAGGACCTCGCGCTGGCGCCGCTGGAGCCCGCGCAGCGCCTGCTTCAACTCGTCCCGCTCCATGCGGTCGTAGGCGCCCTCCTCGGCGCTGGCCATGTCCGGCATGGGCTTGGACAGCAGCTTCATGCCGAGAATGCGGCGGCGCAACGTGGACCTGGAGAGGTTCACCACGGTCTGCCGCAGGTAGGCCAGGGTCTTCTCCGGCTCGCGCACGCGCTTGCGGGCGGAGTGCACGCGGATGAACGCCTCCTGGACGACGTCCTCGCAGGAGGCGGTGTCGTCCAGCAGGAGCGCGGCGAGGCCGAGCAGGGAGCGGTAGTGCGTGCGGTAGGTCTCGGTGAGCTGATCGACGGTGGTGCCCAGGGTCATCGCCTCGTCAGCGCCTCCGCATCCGGACGCGACCCGCGCGGGAGTCGTCGCCGTCTGCGGCGCCGACCAGGGCGCCATCACGGGCATGCCTGCCGAGCCGGGGCGCCGCAGGCTGCGGACGCCGGGGCCGGGTGCTGTCGCGATTCCGAGTGCCTCTGCCACGCTGGTTGGACACGCATCCCCCCGTCAGGGTTGTACGCGGATACCCAGGCGTCGGGCAGGAGTGTGCATGCTCGGTGAAGTCCCATGCGTACCAGCCCCATCCCTCAAGTCCGCCGTCGTCCCGATCTCCAAGCGGCCCGGGGCTCCGGCGCCCGGTCGTCCGGGTCGGCGATGCACACAGGGACGCTCCCCGCCCACAGTCGGTTGCGGTGGCCGGGGGGTTCGATTCTCTTTCAACCAACGGCTGCTAGCTAGTGGCCTGAACCATCAACCGATCACAATTTCTTCACAGGAACCGGAACGGTGCACTCAGAACCGCACAGCGGGGCAAACCCATGCCGCATCACGGCTGTTCGCCCCGATCGGCCCCATCAACCCGGTCGGATACGGCTGGTCCGGTAGGTTCCCTCAGCCCGGAGATGCGACGAGTTCCGCGATCTGCACCGAGTTGAGCGCGGCCCCCTTGCGGAGGTTGTCGCCGCAGACGAAGAACTCCAGCGCCTGCGGGTCGTCCAGTGCGCGGCGCACCCGGCCGGCCCACGTCGGGTCGGTGCCGACCGCGTCCGCCGGGGTGGGGAACTCGCCCTCGCCGGGGGCGTCGCACAGCACGACACCCGGTGCGGCGGCGAGGATCTCGTGCGCCTGGGGGACGGTCACCTCGTTCTCGAACCGCGCGTGCACCGCGACGGAGTGCCCGGTGACCACCGACACGCGGACGCAGGTGACACTCACCGGGAGCTGCGGCATCCCGAGGATCTTGCGCGTCTCGGCGCGTACGGCCATCTCGTCGGTGGTCCAGCCGTCGGGCGTCCCAGCGCCCGCGAACGGGACGACGTTGAGGGCGATCGGCGCGGGGTAGGGGCCGCCGCCGGTCACGGCGCGGCGCACGTCGCCGGGCTTGGTGCCCAGGTCGGTGCCCGCGACCTCGGCGAGTTGCCGGCGCAGGGTGTCCACGCCCTCCCGGCCGGACCCGGAGACGGCCTGGTAGGTCGACAGCACCAGAGACTCCAGGCCCCACGCGGAGTGCAGTGCGCCGACCGCGACGATCAGCGCCAGCGTCGTGCAGTCGGGGGAGGCGACGATGCCGCGCGGCCGCACGCGGGCGGCGTGCGCGTTGATCTCGGGCACCACCAGCGGCACGTCGTCCTCTGCCCGGAACACCGCGGAGGAGTCGATCACCACCGCGCCCTTGGCGGCGGCGACCGGCGCCCACTGCGCGGCGGCGTCGTCCGGGAGGTGGAACAGCGCCACGTCGACGCCCTCCAGGGCCTCCTCGTCCAACGCCAGGACCTCGACCTCCTCGCCGCGCACGGGGAGCTTGCGGCCCGCGGACCGCGGGGACGCGAGGAGCCTGATCTCGCCCCACACGTCCCGCCGTTCGGACAGCAGGCCGCGCAGCACCGACCCGACGGCCCCGGTCGCGCCGAGCACCGCCAGGGTCGGTTCCCCGCCTGTCTTCACCGGGACCTCCCGGTCGTCCACGTCCGCCTCACGCGCCGGACCTGCCGTGCACCTGCCTCAGCGACCGGTGCCGCCGTAGACCACGGCCTCGTCGGTCTCGCTGTCGAGACCGAACGCGGTGTGCACCGCGACGACCGAGTCGTTGACGTCGTCCTCGCGGGTGACCACGGAAATGCGGATCTCGGAGGTGGAGATCAGCTCGATGTTCACGCCGGCATTGGACAGCGCCTCGAAGAAGGTCGCGGTGACACCGGGGTTGGTCTTCATGCCCGCGCCGACGAGGGAGATCTTGGCGATCTGGTCGTCGTAGCGGAGCGAGGCGTAGCCGATGCTGGTCTTGGCCTTCTCCAGCGCGGAGATGGCCTTCTTGCCGTCGGCCTTGGGGAGGGTGAAGGAGATGTCGGTCAGGCCGGTGGTCGCGGCGGACACGTTCTGCACGACCATGTCGACGTTGATCTCGGCCTCTGCGATCACCCGGAAGATGGCCGCGGCCTCACCCGGCTTGTCGGGCACCCCGACGACGGTGACCTTGGCCTCCGAGGTGTCGTGCGCGACACCCGAGATGAGGGCCTGTTCCACTGGCATTTCCCCTTGTCCGCTGTAGCCGCCCTGCGGCTCGCTGCTGACCCATGTGCCCTCCAGGCCGGAGAAGGACGACCGTACATGGATCGGGATGTTGTAGCGCCGCGCGTACTCGACGCAGCGGTGCAGCAGGACCTTGGAACCGGAGCTGGCCAGCTCCAGCATGTCCTCGTAGTTGATCCAGTCGATCTTCTTCGCCGACTTGACGACCCGGGGGTCGGCCGTGAACACGCCGTCCACGTCGGTGTAGATCTCGCAGACCTCGGCGTCCAGGGCGGCTGCCAGCGCCACCGCGGTGGTGTCCGAACCGCCGCGACCCAGGGTGGTGATGTCCTTGCTCTCCTGGGACACGCCCTGGAAGCCGGCGACGATCGCGATGTTGCCCTCGTCGACGGACGCCTGGATGCGTCCCGGGGTCACGTCGAGGATCCGCGCCTTGTTGTGCGCGGAGTCCGTGATCAGACCGGCCTGGCTTCCGGTGAAGGACTGCGCCTCGTGGCCGAGGGATTTGATCGCCATGGCCAGCAGAGCCATGGAGATGCGCTCTCCGGCGGTCAGCAGCATGTCGAACTCGCGCCCGTCCGCTACCGGGGACACCTCTCCAGCGAGATCGATCAGCTCGTCCGTCGTGTCGCCCATCGCAGAAACCACCACGACAACCTGGTTGCCGTTCTTCTTGGCTTCGACGATCCGCTTGGCAACGCGCTTGACGCCCTCGGCGTCGGCAACGGAGGAGCCGCCGTACTTCTGCACGACAAGGCCCACGTGTGCTCGCTCCTCGAGTCTCACCGGGGCTCATTTCGGCCGGAGCCCCGCGTTCGGCCCATTTTACCGAGCAGCCGGGATCCGACCGTCCGCTCTCACGCTGTGAGACCGCGCCCGGCCTGCCGTCGGCAGGCGGCCGCGCACACAGCGAACTGGACGAGTGCTCGTGTCTGACCCGCCCAGCGAAGGTTCACCTGCCCGATGCCCCCGCCCGCACACGGAAACGTGCGGCACCTCACATGTGGACCCGGCGTCGGCGCGCTGCGCCGAACGGGTGAAGGTTGCTCCCCTGCTCACGGAGCGCTATCGCGGGGCGGGTCCGGGGCCGCCGCCGCACCGCGCCCGTCAGCCGGGAACCGGGCCCGCATCCGCTCGCGCTGCACATCCCTCGGCGCACACGTTCCGTAACCTCGCGATGGGGAACGGTGACAGCGCGTCGCACGTTCCACACGGCGGACCATCATCGACGAGAGGACGGACGGCATGCCCCTGAAGGGTGAGTACGAGCCGAGCCCGGCGAAGTGGGTGCGGGACCAGGTCGAGCTGTACGAGAGTTCCGGCGGCACCAAGGGCACCACGATGAAGGGCCTGCCGGTCATCGTCCTGACCACGCGCGGCGCGAAGAGCGGCAAGATCCGCAAGACCCCGCTGATGAAGGTCGAACACGAGGGCGCCTACGCGGCCGTCGCCTCCGTCGGCGGTGCGCCCGACCACCCGCGCTGGTACCACAACATCGTCGCCGACCCGCGCGTCGAGCTCCAGGACGGCGCCGTCCTCCAGGACATGCACGCCCGCGAGGTCACCGGCGAGGAGAAGGCCGTCTGGTGGCGCCGCGCGGTCGAGGCGTTCCCGCCCTACGCCGAGTACCAGGAGAAGACCGACCGCGAGATCCCCCTCTTCGTCCTCGAGCGCGCCGACGCCCCGCACTGACGCCTGCCGTCCCGAGGCCCGCGGGGGAGCGGGCAACCCGCCCGCCGCTCCCCCGCGGGCCACGGCGTTCGGCGGTGCCGGAGAGCACGGCCGAAGGCACGTGGGGCGGGTGCCGGGCGGGACGCCGCGTGTTCAGTCCGGTGCGCCGGCGCCGGGGGCGAGGGCCGGGGGGACGTCGCCCGTCTCGAGGAGGGACTTGAGGGCGGTGAGGAGGGCGGGCCAGCCTTCCTGGATCATCCCGCGGACGGCGCTGCCGGGCTCGAAGCCGTCGTGGACGACGGTGAGCCGGACCAGGCCGTCCATGGGGGTGAGCTCGAAGGTCACCTTCGAGCGCTGCTCGGCGTTGAGCCGTTCCATGGCCTGGGTCCCGATGCCCACGGCCTGTGCCCACTCGGGCGTGAACGTGTGCCAGGTGTACGACAGCCGCCGGTTCGGCTCGGACTCCAGCACGACCTGCTCCGGGTCGGCGGTGGCGTGGCCGCGTTCGGCCCAGGTCATCTGCGAGCCGGGCTTCCAGTCCGTGCCGAACTCGACACCCCAGTAGCGGCGGGTGAACGCCGGGTCGGTCAGGGCCCGCCAGAGCTTCTCGGGCGTGGTGGCGATGTAGGTGGTGTAGACGAACGCGTCGCCGGTGTCGTCGCGGTTCATGCCGGGGGCCTCCAGTGCGGTCTTCAGATCGGCGAGCGCCTGCGCCCGCTCGCGGTCGTAGCGGCTGATCCAGCGGTCGGCGAGGGCGTTGATCGGCTCGGCGTTGAGGTGGTGCAGCTTCTCCCTGCCGCGCCGGAGCGTGGTGATCAGACGGGCGTCCTCCAGCACGGCCAGGTGCTTGCTGACCGACTGGCGGGTCATGTCCAGCTCCGCGCACAGCTCGCGCAGGCTCTGCCCGTTCCGGGCGTTGAGACTGTCGAGCAGCCGGCGCCTGCCGGGGTCCGCCAGCGCCTTGAAGACCTCGTCGTCCATCCCCACCGAGCCTCCATTCATGCAACCGTGCGGCTGCATATTTGACGATAGGCAGCCACTCGGCTGCACGTCAAGGTGAGCCCGCGGCGGGCGGCGGCCGGGAAAACGGCTGGCCCCGGGCCACCCCGCGCTGGGATGGTGCGCCCCGTACGCGAGCCGACGTGAGCGGCACGAGGACGGAGGAAGGGCACGTGAAGCGGAGCGGAGAAGCCGAGACGGCCGATCGGTGGTTGCTGCGCCTCGCCTTCGCGGCCTTCGCCCTGCTGGGCGCGCAGGCCGGGGTGTGGGCGGTGCTGCTCGCCGACCTGGCCCGGGTGACCGGCACGGACGCGCCCCGCCTCGGCGCCGCGCTGACCGCGCTGGCCTGCATCGCCGTGCCGTCCGTCCTCGTCTCCGGGCGGATCGTCGACCGCCTGGGCCGGCGTACGGGTGTCGTGGTCGGCTGCACCGGCTCCGGGCTGGCCTTCGCCGCGCTGAGCACGGTCGGTTCGTACGGCGCGATGATCGGGCTTTTCCTGCTCTTCGGGGTGCTGTGCAGCCTGTACGACGTAGTGGTCAACGTGCTCGGCGGCGACTACGAGCGCCGCACCGGGCGGGTGATGATGCCGCGCCTCCACGCGGTGTTCAGCGGTGCGGGGGCCGCGGGGGCGCTCGCGGCGGCGGCGACGGTCGGCCTCGGCGGCGGCCACCGTGCGGTGTTCGTCGCCACCGGCGGGCTGCTGGTGCTGCTCGGCCTCGCGGGATCCGCCGTGCCCCTGCCGCCGCCCCCCGCGGCGGACGACGCCGAGGCCGGCGCGGCCGAGGAGTCCGACGACCGGGAGCAGCGGCCGGGGCGGCGCGGGCTGCTCGCCGTCCTCGCCCTGCCCGGCGTGGGGCGGCCGCCGCGATCGTCACGCTCCAGTTCTTCAACGACGGCGCCGTCGAGGGCTACAGCTCCCTCTACCTGCGCCAGGTACTGGATGCCGGAGTGCTGGTCGGCGGAGTCGGCATCGGCGCCTTCCATCTGGCGACGATGACCGGACGCCTGGTCGCCGACCGGTTGATCGGCGCGTTCGGCGAGGGGCGCGTGGTGGCCGGTGGCGGCGTGATCGCGGCCGCCGGTTTCGTCCTCGCGCTGAGCACGGACCGCGCACCGCTCGTCGTGGCCGGGCTCCTCCTCGCCGGGGTCGGCGCGGCGCCGCTCGTGCCGATCGCGTACTCACTCGCCGCCCGGCGCAGCGGCGCCCGGAGCGGGGCGGCCGCGTCACTGGTGACCGCGTGCGGCTACGTCTCCTTCGTCGCCGCACCGGCCGTGATCGGCGCTCTCTCCGCGGCGGCCGGCCTGCGCCGGGCACTGCTCTGCCTGATCGTGAGCGCCGCCCTCATCGCGCTGGTCGGCGGCCGGGCCCGGCACCTGCGCGGCGGCGGGGGCGACCGGCCCGCGCCGGTCCCGGAGCCGGGTGGCGAGCGCGCGTCCCGTTGACGGAGCGCCCGGGCACTCCGCAGGGCCTACGCCCAGGGGAGGAGTGCGACACGCAATGTGGCGGATTGTCCGGAGGGAACCGGGGCGCGACGCTGGAGGCGTACACGGTCACCGGAAGGACACGTCATGCCCGTGCAGCTCAACCACACGATCGTCGCCGCCACAGACAAGGAGCGGTCCGCGCGGTTCCTCGCCGGCCTGCTCGGCCTGGAGGTGCAGCCGCAGTACGGGCCGTTCCTGCCGGTCGTCACGGAGAACGGCGTCGCGCTGGACTACGCCGACGCCGGGGACCGTCCCGTGACGCCGCAGCACTACGCGTTCCTCGTCTCGGAGGACGAGTTCGACGCGATCTTCGCGCGTATCAAGGACGCGGGACTCACCTACTACGCCGACCCGTTCCACCACCGGGTGAACGAGATCAACCACCACGACGGCGGACGCGGCGTCTACTGGGAGGACCCGGACCGGCACAACATGGAGATCATCACCCGCCCCTACGGCGGCTGAGGCCACCGGCCCGGCAACGCGTCGGGCCCGTGGGTGCGCACCGGTGCGCACCCACGGGCCCTCGGCCGGAGCTCGTCAGGTCAGGTCACGCTGTTCAGCGGACCGTCCTGAAGCCCTTGTCGGCCGCCGGCGCGAAGCCGAAGGCGAAGTTCTGGTCGACCCGGTACGCCTCGTTGGCGTTCGGGTACGCGTTGGTGCACGACGGGCCGGGGCCGCCGCCGGACATCAGCTCGCTGCACGGGCCGGAGTAGTTGTCCGGCAGACCGAGCACGTGGCCGGTCTCGTGCGCGACGACACGGAGCGGGTCGTAGACCTGGTTCTGCTGGTAGTCGAGGAAGACGTACCCGTGGCCGCGCCCGTCGGTGTAGGCGTAGCTGCCGCGGGGGTCGTTGCCCTCGTAGTAGTCGAAGTCCGCGCCGGAGGAGACCTCGACGAGCGTGACGTTGCTGACCGCCGCGTTCCAGATCTGGGCGCTGCGGTCGATCTCGTAGTTGAACGAGGGGGCCTGGTCGTCGTCGTAGGTGACGGTGACGGCCTGGATGCCGGGCTCGGCGGCCTGGCGCTGCTCCGCCTTCTTCATGATGGCGTCGAAGAAGGCCTTGCTCTGCGCGCGCTGTTCGGCGCTGACGCCCTCGCCGGTGTAGGCGGCGAAGGTTCCCTCACCCTGGGGCGCCGGTGCGGCGGCGACCGAGGTGGCGGGGACGGCGGCCATCGTCGCGGCGGCCAGACCCAGTCCGAGTGCGGCGGACAGGGCCTTCACGGTGCGGGCCGAACGTCTGTAGCGGCTCATGCGGGGGATCCTCTCGTCGAGCGCGAGCCGCGACCGCCGAGTGGGTGGGGCTGTGGGGCGGCGGCCGAACCTCGCGCTGGAACGTGATGTCCCGGCGAGTGTGCGGCCGGTCACATCCGCGAGGGGAGATGTCAGGCGGTCATAGCCCGCACCAATCACCGCCCGGCGCGGGTGCGTCGGGTCGCTGGGGCCAACGACGCCCGACGGCGCGCGCTACTGCCCGGAAACGGACGGGAACTGGGACAGCAGCTGCGCTCGGTCCTGACCGGAGGCGAGGAGGCCGGCCCAGGATCCGTCGACGAAGTGCAGACGGGAATTCGCCATGTGCGGCCATTTCTCCTCCCTCTCCAGGCTCTCGGCGCTGCGGACGTGCTCGCGCGGCAGCGACCAGCCGACTTCGGAGCCGAGGTCCCCGACGTAGACGAGATGGACCCCGAGCGACCCACCTCGAGGTACTTCCGCACGTCGGCGTCGCACGCAGCCAGCAGCCCGCCCGCCGCGTGGCTGCGCCAACCACCGCGAAGCGGCCTGCGCTTGCGGTGGAGGGTGAGCGAGTCGGCGAATGCGCCGTAGAGGACCTGCGGCACATCGGTCGCCCAGATGATGATCAGGACCAGCCGACCCCACCAGGGTGGGGCCTGCTTCCGCCGCTTCACCGCCACCGTCGGCTCAGGCCTCCGCCTCTTCGGCACCCTCCGCGCGTCGATCCCGGACGACACCTGCACGACGGCCACGGGTGCATCGACGTGGCACAGGGCCGCACCGACCTGCGCAGCCACCTCCTGGTCTGCTTCCGCCCCGTCGCCCCGCATGGTCCCTGCCTCGGCACCCCTCACCCCCGGCTCACCTGTCCGTGGTCGCGGGAAACTGGGACAGCAACTGCTGCCACGCCGGACCGATGACGACGAGGTCGCCCCAGGATCCGTCAGTGAAGTGGAAGCGGAGCGTGGCCTTGTGCGGCATTCCGCCTTCCCCTTCGAGGTGCTCGACACCGCGCACCTTCTCCCGCGTCACGGACCAGCCCGTCTCCGAGCCCAGCTCGCCGACGTACACGAGATGCAGCCCGACTTGGCCCGACACCAGGAGGCGACGGGTCGCGGCCTTGTGCGCCGCGAGAAGTGACCCGGCGATACTTCCCCAGCCGCCGCGCAGTGCACGCTTCCGCCAGAAGGACAGCCTGCTCACGAGCCAGTCGTAGATCGTCCCGATGGGGTCGCTGAGGTAGTAGACGGGCGTGACGACGAAGGAGAAGACCCGGTCCCCGAAAGTCTTCTTCCGCTTCCGGATCACCGACGGGTTCGGCCATCGGCGGCGCGGTGGTGTTCTCACGCGCTGCGAAACACTGCTGAGGCCGAAGACCACCGGCCGGTCCACGCCCGCCAATGCCTTTTCGATCTGGTGGCCGAAATCCTGCGCGCTCTGATCGGTCTTTTCGCTCATCACACTCTCTGCTCAACCATCAGCCGAAGTCGTTCTCAACCTTCTGTTTGGGCGAGAGCCCGTCGTTCATACGGTCTTCGAACCTGCTCGATTCATCCTGCGGGAGGGGCTGTTTCGGCGCGACGCCGGGGGCTCCCTCGGGGCCGTAGGTCGCATAGCCCTCCTTGATCACGTCACCGGTCTCGACACCGAGCAGCGGGTACACGACTTCCTTCTTCACCGTGCGCTTCGCCAGCCAGTACGCGCCCGCGTCCCGCAGATCGCTCATCGAGCCACCCTCGATGTCGTCGAACTTCCCGCGATAGCGCTTGAGCGCGTTGCGGTGACTCATCGGGTTCTTCTTGTCGTTGAAGGCCCTGAGTGTCCTGCGCAGCTTCGCCATCTTGCGCAGCGCCTGCATCCGCTTCGCCAGGTCGGACAGCGTGTCGGCCAGCTTGGCCGTGATGCGGACGGCCTTCATCGCCTTGTGCGCGACCCCCGCGGCGGTGACCAGGGGGCCGATGACGGCGGCCGCCCCCGCCGTGAGAAAGGACAGGACGGCCGTCGTCGCGGCCGCCGCGATGACGGCCTGGACGATCTCCACGATCAGGTCGATCATCAGCTGCTCGGCCTCGGCGCAGGCCTCCGCCGCCAGTTGCAGCAGGTCGGCGATCTGATCCATGTCGTCGGCCTCGCCCGAGAGGGCGTCCTCGTAGGCGCCCATCTGGTCGTGGAAGGCGTCCGCGGCCTCCCCGGCCCACTTGCCGTTCAGGCGCTTGCGCTCGAACTTGAGGTCGTCGACGACTCCGCGCAGGTCGCGGGCGGCTTCGCGGTAGTCCCCGGCGACCTCCATGAGCCGTTCGTTGTCGCCGGACACCTTCTCCAGGTCGTCCTCGAGTCCGAACTGCGCGATGATCCCGCGCACCGCTTCGTCCAGTACGTCGGAGAACGGCCCGGAGATGCTGATCCCGAGCTTGCCGAGTAGGTCCATCACCGACCGCCGAAGGTCACGTCGACGTCGTCCTCGGTCCGGTCGTACGCCTTGGCGGTGTCCTTCACCGCGTCCACGAGGTCCTCCAGCGTGGAGGCCGCGTCCTTGAGGTCTTCCAGCCCGTCGGTGCGCTGCTTCTCGTAGTCGGTCGCCAGGTCGTCCGACTCGGGGAGCTTCCCGAAGGCCCCGGGCGACAGCGTCACCCCGTCGATCCTGTTGCGGATGCGCCGGATCCGCTCGACTTCCTTGCCCACGTTCCTCGCGTAGGTCCGCAGAGCCTCAGGCTCCACCTCGAACTGCGCAGACACCGTTGCTCCCCCGTCGCCCTGTTCCGGTCGTCATGCCCGACGCTAGACGGCCCGTCGGGGCGAAGAGGCGACGGTCATGTGCGGATACCGTCACAATCCGCGGAACACGGCGCCTACGCAGGCGGGTTGCCGACGCCGAGGAGGAGGCGCAGGGCCGCGTTCCGGAAGGGGGCGATGCCCGGGGTGTGGACAGCGCGGTTCATGGCCGCCGCCGCGCGGGCGATCCGCTGCGTGGGGCGGCGGCGCAGCGCGTCGTAGGCGGCGAGGGCGTCCTCGACGTGCCGGTGGACCGCGAGTTCGCGGGCCAGCGTGACGCCGTCGACCAGCGCCTCGCACGCCCCGCGGCCGAGGTCGGGCGTCATCGCGTGGGCCGCGTCGCCGATCAGCGCCACCCGCCCGCGCACGTAGCTCGGCAACGGCCGTTCCAGGTCGCACAGGTCGTGCCGCAGCACGTCCTCGCCGCCCGCCTTCTCGACCGCGTCGAGCACGCGCCGCACGTCCGCGTGCCAACCGCCGAAGGCGGTGCGCAGTGCCGCCGGATCGCCGCCCTTGGCGACGGCCCGCCAGGGCGCCCGGACGCAGGCGAACCAGTTCGTGCGGCCCTCCTCGTGCGGGGTGATGCCGAAGCGCGAGGCGTTGCCCCAGGTCTCCGACGCGTGTTCGGTCGCGCCGTCGACCGTGCCGCGCCACGAGGTGACGCCCGTGTACCGGATGCCGTGGGCGTCGCCGAAGAGCGCCTGCCGGGCACGGCTGCCCAGCCCGTCGGCGGCGATCACCACGTCGTGGGCGCCGCCGGCGAGGGTGACGTCCGGGACCTCGGCGTCGAAGCGGACGACGCCGTCGGGCAGCAGGCCGGCGAGCGTGCGGAGGAGGGTCGGCCGGGCGACGAGGCGGACCTGGTCGTGCGTGCCCGAGCGTGCGGACACGTCGACGGACGCGATGCGGCGGCCGTCGGGCCGCAGCAGGGCACCGCCGCGCTGCACGTGTCCGCGCGCGCGGATCTCGTCGCCGGCGCCGACGGCGTCGAGAGCCCTCAGGGCGCTGGGCCACATGCCCAGCGTGGTGCCGGTACGCGGCAGGCCGGCGGCACGTTCCCGCACCTCCACGTCCCACCCGTCCTGGACCAGCCGTGCCGCGCAGGCCAGCCCGCCGATGCCGCCGCCGATGATCAGTGCGCTCCGCGTCATGGACCCCACCGTACTACGTTTATAGTAGAGCAGTGGCGTGGCGGGCCGGCGCCCGTAGAGTTCTCCGTTCCGGGGGAGATCGGTACACGGAGGGAGACGAGGCGACGATGGGCGGCGGCCGCAGACGAGAAGTCCTGGACGCAGCCGTGGAGGTGCTGGCCACCGGGGGACTGCGCCGGCTCACCTACCAGGCGGTGGACACGACGGCGGGCGTGCCGCCGGGCAGCACCTCCAACCACTTCCGGAACCGCGAGGCACTGCTCGACGGCATCGTGGCGCACCTCGAAGCCCTGGACCGCGAGGACTGGGAGCGCGGCGTCGGCACCCTCCCGGCCGCGCCCACCGGGACCCCGGCACCCGACGACCCCTCGGTCCCGGACGGTCCCGAAGAACTGGCCACCGCACTGGAGGGGCTCGTCCGGCACCTGGTCGGGCCGGGCAGGCACCGCACCACCGCCCGGTACGCCCTCACGCTGGAGGCCATCGCGCGCCCCGCGGTCGGCGAGGCGCTGCGCCGCGGCCACGCCTCGCTCCTCGACTGGGGCGCCCGCGTCCTCAAGGCGATGGGCTCCCCCCAGCCCGAGGAACACAGCCGGGCCCTGGCCGCCCTGCTCGAAGGGCTGATGTTCCAGCAGGTGGCCCTGCCGGAGGACGGCTTCGACCCGCTGCCGAGCATCCGTACGGCGGTGCGCGCCATGCTCCCCGAGTCGGCGGGCGACGCACCCGGCGGCCGTGCCGGAGCGGCCCCCGCCACGGCCTGAGTTCGCCGGCCTGAACACGTGGCTGGGCCATGCCGCCGGTCCTCTCCCCGAAGGGCCGCGCGACGGCAGGTCGCCGGCCATGCGGACGTGCCCGCGTGGAGCCGTACCGGCGCCCGAGCCGGACGGGCCGCCGGGCGCGGCGACTGCCGGCGGCGGCTGTCAGGGGCGGCGCGCATACTGGCCCCATGGGCTCCGGCCGTCGCAGCGCCACGACCGCTGCCGCACCGACCGCGCCCCCGGCGCTGGGGGGCACGTACGAGTTCGCGCGCGCCCCCCGCACCCTCGGCGCCATGGTGGCCTCGACGACCGGGTACCGCAGCCGTGGCGCCACACCGCAGCTGCACCGCGGGCTGCCGTCCCCCCACCTCACGCTGATCTTCTCCCTCGAAGGCCCGGTGGTGGCCGGCGAGTCTCCCGAGCACGCCCGCTCGGCGGACGCGTACCGGACCGAGATCGTGCTCGGCGGCCTGCACCAGCGGCCGGCGTACGTCGTGCAGCCGTCCCACGAGGAGGGCGTGCAGCTGGCGGTGCACCCGCTGGCCGCGCGTGCCCTCTTCGGCATGCCCGCGGCCGAGCTCACGCAGCTGGCGGGCGACGGCGGAGACGTACTCGGCGCGCGGGCCGTGGAGATCCGCGAGCAGCTCGGCGAGCAGTCCGGCTGGGCGGAACGCTTCGCGACGCTGACCGCGTACCTGCGACGACAGGCGGAGGACGCCGGACGGCGGGCCGAGGTGCGCCCGGAGATCGCGGAGGCCTGGCGCTGGATGGCCTGGCACGGCGGCGCGGGCTCGCTCGACGGCATGGCCCGGCACGTCGCGCTCAGCCGGCGGCAGCTCACCACCCTCTTCCAGCGCGAGGTGGGGGCCGGGCCCAAGCAGGTCAGCCGGCTGATGCGGTTCGAACGGGCGCAGCGCGCCGTGACGGAGGCCGTCACCGCGGGGCGGACGCCCGACCTGTCGCGGATCGCCGCCCGCTGCGGCTACTTCGACCACTCGCACCTGGTGCGGGACTTCCGCCAGTACACCGGACTGAGCCCGACCGGGTGGATCTGCGAGGAGCGCCGGAATATCCAAGCCGGAGGGCACCGGAACGGCCAAGAGTGGGACGCATGAACGCACAGCACACCGGCACCGAGACCGGCACACCGCAGACCGGAGAGCCCACACCTCAGGCCCCCGCGCCGACCGTCTGGCCCACCCTCGCGGCGCGTGACGCGCTCGGCCTGATCGACTTCCTAGTGGAGAAGATCGGCTTCCACCGCACCGCCGTCTACACCGACGGCGACCGGGTCGCGCACGCCCAGCTCAGCTGGCCCGAGGGCGGCGGCGTGATGCTCGGCTCCCACAAGCCCGACGGCGAGTGGAACGTGACGCCCGGCACCTTCGGCGCCTACGTGGTCACCGACGATGTCGACGGCCTGTACGCACGGGTCAAGGCGGCCGGGGTCACCATCGGGCGCGACCTCACCGACCAGGACTACGGCAACCGCGACTTCACGATCACCGACCCCGAGGGCAACCTCTGGTGCTTCGGGGTATACCGCGGCGAGCCCGTGCCGCCGGCCGGGCAGGGCTGAGGGCCGGGGCGACGGCGGGAGCACAGGCCGGGCTGATCCGGCGGGCCGGGCCGGGCCGTTCGGGACGGTCCGGCCCACCCGCTGGTCAGGCCGGGCTGCCGTTCGGCCGGATGCCCAGCGGCTCACCGATCTCCGCGGCCATCACCGCACCAGCCTCCGCCTCCAGCTCACCGTCGTAGCTCTCGGTGTCGCTGTCGGTGTCCAGCCCGTCCAGCGCACCCAGCGGCTGGTTCAGCCGCACGTGCGCCACCAGCGACTGGAGTGCCCGCAGCGACGCCGAGGCGGCCGTACCCCAGCTGGTGAGGTAGGAGAACTGCCACCACCACAGGGCCTCGCTGACGCGACCCGCGCGGTAGTGGGCCATGCCGTGCCGCAGGTCGGCCACGATGTTCGCCACGTCGTCGGAGATCCGGCAGGCCACCGGAGCCTTGTGCGGCTCGTACGGGTCGAAGACCTCGGTGTAGACGTCGACGTGCTCCAGCAGGCCCGCGAGGCGCTCGCGCAGCTCGTCCACGTCCGCCTCCGGACCGATGTCCGGCTCGTAGCGCTCCTCGGGAACGATGTCCTCGTGCGCGCCCAACCGGCCCCCCGCCAGGAGCAGTTGAGACAGCTCCAGCAGCAGGTACGGGACGGCGCTGTCCGGCTCGTCGCCCTTGGCGACCTCCACGACCGAGACGAGGAAGCTCTCGACCTGGTCGGAGATCTGCACGGCGAAGTCGTTCGGGTCGTCCTTGATCGAGTTGAGCGTGGCGTCAGACATCCAGCGTTCGCCTCCCCTCGAAGGCCCGCCCCAGCGTGACCTCGTCAGCGTATTCGAGATCCCCCCGACGGGGAGGCCGCTGGCCAGGCGGGTGACCTTGAGGCCCATCGCGGAGACCAGGCGCGCGAGGTACGTGGCCGTGGCCTCGCCCTCCAGATTGGGGTCGGTGGCCAGGATCAACTCCGTCACCGAACCGTCCGCGAGCCTGGTCATCAGCTCACGGATACGCAGATCGTCCGGGCCCACGCCCTCGATCGGACTGATCGCCCCGCCCAGCACGTGGTACCGGCCGCGGAACTCCCGGGTCCGCTCGATCGCGACGACGTCCTTCGGCTCCTCCACCACGCAGATCAGCGCGGGGTCGCGGCGCGGGTCCTGGCAGACCCGGCACTGCTCGGCCTGCGCGACGTTGCCGCAGACCGCGCAGAAGCGGACCTTCTCCTTCACCTCGGTGAGGGCCGACGCGAGGCGCCGGACATCGGTCGGCTCCGCCTGGAGGATATGGAAGGCGATCCGCTGCGCGCTCTTCGGACCGACGCCGGGCAGCCTGCCCAACTCGTCGATGAGGTCCTGGACCACGCCTTCGTACACGGATGCCTGCTCTCACTCCCCGGGAACCGACTCCCGGCTCTGCCGTACGCCGTACGGTAGTCGCCCGCGGCCCGCGGCTGCTACCGCATCGGCGGTTGTCGTACCGGACCGCCGCAGGTCACCCGGGCGGCCCGGGGCACGCTTCACGCAGGGGGCGTCCGGCGTGGCACCGAAGCGGAGGACCAGGAGGGGACGACGCGGCGCCCACGCGGCGGTGCCGCCGGCACGGACGCGCGTACGTCACCCCGTGCGGCCGTCAGAAGGGCATGCCCGGCATGCCACCCAGCCCCTGTGCCAGCGGGCCGAGCTTCTGCTGCGCCAGCTCCTGGGCCTCGTTGTTCGCGTCCCGCACGGCGGCGACCACCAGGTCGGCAAGGGTCTCCGTGTCCTGCGGGTCCACGGCCCCGGGATCGATCACCAGACCCTGGAGCTCACCGGAACCATTGACCGTCGCCTTGACCAGACCACCGCCCGCCGACCCCTCGACGTGGGCCTGCGCGAGCTCCTCCTGCGCCGCCGCGAGGTCCTGCTGCATCTTCTGCGCCTGCTGCAGCAGCTGCTGCATGTCGGGCTGGCCACCACCGGGAATCACGACTGGCTCCTGGTCGTCGAGGACATGTGTACGCGCCCGAGCCTACGTGTTCGGCGCCGCGTTCGCGGCCCTCCCCACCAGCCGCCCGCCGACGCCGCGCCCCCGCGCCCGGAGCGGGCACGCCGACTCGGTGGGCCGACTCCCCCGCGCGACCCCGCACCCGGCCCGGACTGCAGGTGGCGTGGCGCACGACCCGCTGCACGGCCCGCCCGGGAGACTCATCCGGCTGACCGGCACGAGCCCGTCAGTCGTGCGGGATCTCCTCGATCACCGTGGCGCCCAGTTCGCGCACGATCAGGTCGTAGCCCGAGAGGGCGCTCTCGTCGAGGTCGGCGTCGTCGTCCGCCGGCATGTCGTCCTCGATGGACGAGGGTGGAGCCGCAGGTGCCGCCACCGGTGCCGACGGACGGGGAGCCGCGCCCGCCTCCGCTCCCGCCGGCGCGGTCTGGGCGTACGCCAGGGCTTGGCGCGCGCCCACCGACGGGGATGCGGCCGAAGCGCCACCTCCCCCTCCGGGACCCGCGCCGTCACCGGCGCCGGGTGGTGGGGACGGGTGCGGGACCGCTCCCGCACCGGGGCCCGGCGACGTACCGCCGCCGCCCCACCCGGAACCACCTGCGCCTCCGGGCCCTCCGTGGCCGCCCTGCCCCGGTCCCGGCCCCCGGCCGCCGCCGCTCGCCGGTCCGGAACCGGCGCCGCCGGACGGATCGACGACCGCTTCGACCTTCCACTGCACGCCGACCGCGTCGTTCAGCGCCTGCACGAGCACCTCGACGCTGCCGCCGTTCGCGAAGCTGTCCCGCGCACCGGAGGTGGAGAACCCGACCTGGAGCGTCGTGCCGTCGAAGCCGACGACCTGGGCGTTCTGGCTGAGGAGGATCCAGGTGAAGCGGCGACGGTTCTTGACCGCCTCGAGGATCTGCGGCCACAACTGCCGCACCTGAGCCGCGCCCTGCGCGCTGTCCTGGGACGGCGCCTGAGGCTGCTGGGACTGCTGCGGCTGCTGCCCCGCCCCAGGTGGCTGGGACTGCTGCGGCTGTGCTGCGGGCGGCCCGGCCGCCTGCCCCTGCTCCGGGGCGGCCTCGGCGGACGGGGCCGTGGAGCCCGCACCCCCTCCCGCGCCGGGCCACTCTCCCGGTCGCCGCTCCGCCTGCTGCTTGGGCTGCTGTGGCTGCCGTGGTTCCTGAGCGCCCTCGGCGGGCCCGGTGCCCGTCGGCCACGCGCCGGGACGCCGTGCCGGCGTCCCGGCGCCCGGGCCACGCGCCCCCGGGCCACCGGCCTCCTGCGGCGCCGTGCCCCCAGCGGGGGAGGCACCGGAGCGGCGCCCCTGCTGCGGGCCTGCGGCGGGTGCGGCTCCGACCGGCCACCCGTCGGGGCCGACCTCCCCCTCGTCCGCTTCGGCCGCCTGGGCGGGCTGCCCCGACGCACCGCCCTGGTGCACCGGTCCCTGCGGCGCGTGCGGCTGCGGTGCCTGCCCGCTCGGGGCTTCCGCCTGCGGCGGCCCCGCGGCCGGACCGCCCAGCGCGGCACGCGCCGCTGCCGGCCCGGCCACTGCGGGCGCTCCCGGCGCACCGCCCGCCGCGGCCGGTGCGAGGCCCGCCACCGGACCACCGGCCCCCGCCACCGTGGCGCCGCGCTCCAGTCGGTCCAGGCGCGCCTGCACCGACTGCTCGTCCGCGTACGTCGCGGGCAGCAGCACGCGGGCGCAGATCAGCTCCAGTTGCAGCCGCGGGGAGGTCGCACCCCGCATCTCGGTCAGGCCGCTGTTCACCAGGTCCGCCGCACGGCTCAGCTCCGCCGCGCCGAACTTCCGCGCCTGGTCGACCATCCGCTCCACCACGTCCACCGGCGCGTCGATCAGCCCCTTCTCCGCCGCGTCCGGCACCGCCGCGAGGATCACCAGGTCACGCAGACGCTCCAGGAGGTCGGCCACGAAGCGGCGCGGGTCGTGGCCGCCCTCGATCACGCGGTCCACGATCTCGAAGGCCGACGCCCCGTCGCCGCCCGCGAACGCCTCCACGACCTCGTCCAGCAGCGCGCCGTCCGTGTAGCCGAGCAGCGCGGTGGCCATGGCGTACGTCACGCCGTCCTCACCGGCCCCGGCCAGCAGCTGGTCCATCACGGACATCGAGTCACGTACGGATCCGGCACCCGCGCGCACCGCGAGCGGCAGGACGGCCTCGTCCACCGGGATCGCCTCACGCTCGCACACCGCCGACAGGTAGTCCCGCAACGTCCCGGGCGGCACCAGCCGGAACGGATAGTGGTGCGTACGCGACCGGATGGTGCCGATGACCTTCTCCGGCTCCGTCGTCGCGAAGATGAACTTGAGGTGCTCCGGCGGCTCCTCGACCACCTTCAGCAGGGCGTTGAAGCCCGCCGGGGTGACCATGTGCGCCTCGTCGATGATGTAGATCTTGTAACGACTGGAGGCCGGCCCGAAGAACGCCTTCTCGCGCAGCTCACGGGCGTCGTCCACACCGCCGTGCGAGGCGGCGTCGATCTCGATCACGTCGATCGACCCGGGCCCGTTGCGCGCCAGGTCCAGGCAGGACCGGCACCCGCCGCACGGCGTCGGCGTAGGGCCCTGCTCGCAGTTCAGGCAGCGGGCGAGGATGCGCGCGCTGGTCGTCTTGCCGCAGCCGCGCGGCCCGCTGAAGAGATACGCGTGATTGACCCGGTTGTTGCGCAGCGCCTGCTGCAGCGGGTCGGTGACATGCTCCTGCCCGATGACCTCGGTGAAGGTCTCCGGGCGGTAGCGGCGATACAGAGCGAGGGACGACACACCCCGACGATATCGGCCCCCACCGACATCACAGGAACCCCGAGGACACAGCGGCGCGCGGACGCCGTGACCAGAACGCAAGGCGCCCCTCACGCACCCGCCAGAGCCCCCCTACCCTTGCTGCCTTCCGGCCCTGGGGGAGTTCAGAGAGTTAGCGCCACGTGAGGGGCTGCGCTCAGCCTACCCGATGCCCCGAGCTGCGAACGAACCGCCCACCCATCCCTCCGGACCCAACCGGCCGACTCCGCGGAGCGGGTTCGCGAGCACCCCTCGACGTCTTGTATGGTTTGCGGCGGAGGATTCGCCTAGTGGCCTAGGGCGCACGCTTGGAAAGCGTGTTGGGGGCAACCCCTCACGAGTTCGAATCTCGTATCCTCCGCCCAGCCTCACCGGGCTGAACGTAGGGCCCCACCGCTCCGGCGGTGGGGCCCTACGTAGTTCGTGGTCTCAGTTCTGGCCTCGCCTTCTACCGACTTTCGATCACATTTCAGACATGCGGACTCGACATCGACTACACGGCGACGAGACGCACTCTCTCGCCACAGAGCTTTGACATGTCGTCGATGTCCGAGGTGAACATGACGATCGGGCGGCGCTGACGCAGCGCCATCTCGGCCACGGCGGCGTCGATGGCGTATTCGTGACCATGTAGTCCGGCGTTGCCCAGCATGACTGAGGCGGCCCTGGCCTCCTCGTCCCCGATGTGCACGATCCGCATGCCGGACAGGGCCCACGCCAGCCGCACCTTGTCGGTCCGGCGATGCACCGCTTCGATGATGGTGAGTGCGCTGATAACCACCTCCATGCCTCGCTTGCGGGCTTCGGCGATGAGGGCGACGACGGGTTCGTGATCACTGACGAACTTCGACAGCCCCTCGCAGTCGAGAACGAGGGTGCCTTCGTGGCTCAGCTTGCGGCGGGCCACTGCCCCTCCTCGGCGAACACCTCGTCGAAGACCTGGCGTGCCCGCTCCCGCTCGCGCTGGGAGATCGCCCCCTGACGGCGTTCGTAGTCGGCCAGGTATTCATCCAAGATCTGACCACGCAGCTCGCGCTCCACGGCTTCGGTGATGAACGCGGAGAACTCACGCTTGCCGACTCGTAGGCGGATCGCCTCCGCCGTCCCCTCGGGGAGGGAGAGACTGACCCTGGTGGCCGGCCCCTCGCCGACGCCGTAAGGAATCTCGCTCACGCAGCCAACATTATCAAACAAGTAGGAATCCGCCACGGTCTCGGGCGGGTCCGGCGTTGCTGAAACGGTCGAGGTGGCTGAATCCCGGCATGCGCCCCTCTTGCTCACTTGTTCGCGCTCCCCCGCCCGGCCCTACCGTCCTCCGGCTCATGCCACGAGCACTTCTTCGTCGAAGCCTGGCAACCAGGGCGGCCTTCCCAAGTCCTTCTCCTCGCCTCGAAGGGCACCCACAGCAGCGTGCACCAGGTGCACAAGCAGCTCAGCACGGCCAGTGCCCATGTGGCGTCAGTGCATTTCGGGCCCTACGGCACAGTGCCGTACCTACTCATCGGCACCGAAATCCCTGCGTCCGAGAGCCTCGCCGTGCACGTACTTGGAGCGCCGGGCACGACCGCCCTCCACCCACCCCAAGAGACATCAGCAGCCGACCTGAACCTCGCCCTGGAGCAGGAGAATCGATGGGCCGACGTCGCGCGGCCCACGGATCCCGGCGAGACGACCATCCCCGGGTTCCAGGTACTGCCTGACTCCTTCGCCCGGTTCAGCGCCGTGCTGGCACGGAAAGAAGCAGCCACACTCATGGCCTTCACCCAAGAACCAAGGGCGGCGCCACTTCCAGCATGACGTCCATGCCAACACAGTCCGGCTGCGAGATGCCGAGCACCGCATTCACGGCATCGACTTCGTCGGCACCGACCACATCTACCGGCTGAACGGAACGCGCGTGGAGGCGTTCTCCGGGCTCAGTAGGAGCCTGTACATGAAGCTCCACCATGGGCGCGTCAACGAGTACCGACACGAAGTGCACGCCCTGCGAGGGCAGTGGCCGGACCACAGCACGTCAGGGCAGTGGAACGCGGTTTCCGTCCGCGCCGACGGGACAGTGATGGCGATCCGGCTCCGGGGCGAGTGACCCGAAGGGCCAGCGGCAGCTGCCGACCGGCCCGGGAAGGTGGCTACACCAGGCTGGCCAATCTGAGTCAGTGCTGATGGGTGGGTAATCGGGCGGTCGCGGCTGCGCAGCCTCGGCGGTGCGGTCCCGGTGGTCTCCTTCCTTGTCTCATTCACCCCCGTCCAGCTCCGTCCGAACCGCCCCCAGCCATCGCTGCGCTACAGATCAGGATGCATGCGCGCAGCTACGGACCGGCGGGCGGAGAGTTGGAAAGCGTATTGGGACAACCCCTCACGAGTTCGAATCTCGCATCCTCCGCCCAGCCTCACCGGGCTGAACGAAGGCCCCGGACCGGTTCGCAGGTCGGAGCCTTCGTCGTGTTCGGTGAACGGCAGCCGGCTTCACGGCCGTCGGCGGCGGCGACCTCTCGCACCGTCGTGTGCGCCCCGCACTGCGCGTTCTAGCGCAACTTCTCCCACTTCGGGCTGAGCGCGACGTCCCGCAGCTGCTGCATCGTCAGCGCGGGTGTGTCGCGGCCCGGCTCGGCGTGCGCGGCACCGTTGTTGAAGGCGCTGATCACGACGCGGAAGCCGTCGGAACCGGGCCGCAGGGTGTCCACGGTCCACATGACGACCCCCGGAACCCGGTCGTCGCCCGGCCCCTGCCGGGTGGCGACGAGCGTGCCGTCGGGAAGGGTTTCGGCGGATGCGAAGAGTTCGTCGGCGACGTCGTCCATCCCGTGCTGCACGTTGATCTGGACGAGGCTCCTTCCCCGCCCGTCGTCCACGACGACGTAGGCGTACTGGGAGTCCTGGTGCCCGCGCTCGACCACGTCCATCTTCCCGGGAAGCAGTTCGGCGAGCGTCCTACCCACCTCGTTTCCCGATGCGCCCGGTGGCGGAGGGTCGTCCGGGAGGCTCTCCGTGGGGGTCGGCCCGGGGTCTTGCGGAACGGCGTCCACCACGTCGCGCCACACGTCGGCGGTCACGATCTCCCGCAGCTGCTCCGGCGTCAGTGGAGGGTTCGCGCGGCTGACCGGCGCGCCCTTCTGCGCCGGGGCGTTCCACTCGTCGACGGACACGTACTGTCCCTGAGGCGTGACCAGGCCCGCCGACCACCACTTGGTGTCGACACGCCGGTCCGGATACTCGTAGCCCTGGAACAGCATGAGCCGCGAGCCGTCGGACAGCCGGCTACTGCTGCAGTCGTCGTGCGGGGTGAAGGTCGGGTCCGGGCACGTCGTCAGCTCCTCGGCCCGCGGGCTGTCCGCGTCGACCCGGCTGAACCCCACCGCGATCGCGGCGGCACCGTCACCGTCGTCGTACACGAGTCGCGCGGTCGGCCCCAGCTCGGCATCCGTGCCACGGGCGCTCTCACCGCTGAAGCGACCACCGTCCGGGAGGACGTCCCGCAGTTCTTGCAGGAGGGCGTCGCCGGTGAAAGACGTGGGGGCGGCTGAGGCCGGGGAGGTGGGCGTGGCGGAGACGGCGGACGAGGGAGCGGCGGAGGGGGAGCCGCTCGACGCCACGTTGACGGGCTCGGGCTCCGACGCGTCGCCCGTGGGCAGCACCGCGCCGGCCACGCCGATCAGCGCCACGCCTGCCACGCCGACCAGCACGCCTGCCCGGCGTCGCAGCAGGATCGTCCTGCGTCCACGGGACCGTCCGCCGGCGACGAGCGCCTCGTGGTCGGTCTCGAAGCCGTGCGCGGCCTCGCGCAGGGCGGCGACGACCCGGTCGTCGGACGGATCGTCGTGAGGGTTCTCGGGCATGGCCAAACCACCCTTTCCGGGGGATGAGTCGAATCGAGCACGAAGGCGGAGCCGGCGACGGTCGGTGTCAGCGTCCGGCGTACTCCGACAGGTCCTCGCTCAGCAGCTCCCTGAGCCGTCCGAGCGCCCGCACGCAGCGCGTCCGCACGGCCGCCGAGCTGACGTCGAGCACGTCGGCGGTCTGGGCGACCGAACGGTCCTCCCAGTAGCGGAGGACGAGGACGGCCCGGTCCTTCACCGGCAGCCGGGAAAGTCCGTCCATCAGCGTCAGCCGCAGCGAGGCGTCGCCGTCGGCGGCGACGCCCCGGTCCGGCAACCGGTCCGTCACCCGCTCGCCGCTGCTGTGCCGGCGGCGGTGGGCGAGGAACGTCCGGGTGAGCACGGTCTGCGCGTACCCTGCCGGGTTCTCCGCGCGGGACACCCGCCCCCAGCGGACGTACAACCGGCCGAGGGTCTCCTGCACGAGGTCCTCGGCCAGGTGCGTGTCGCCGGCAGTGAGCAGACACGCGGACCGGTAGAGGTGCCCCGCTCGCGCTCGCGCGAACTCGGCGTACTCGTCCGAGCGTCTCTGCCTCATCTACGACTCCCCCGTGTTGCCGCTCGCCGTGTGTGGGTCTTCACCTTCTTGATGCGTCGGGGCGCCGGAAATGTTTCACCCGGGATCCCGTGGACGCTCCGGTCGAGGTGACGCCCCAGCCCCGGGGTGTACGGCGCCGCGGCGCGGCGGGTCGCCGGAACGGGTCGCTGTGCTTGTGTGCGAGCCGATCCGGGGGGACGCTGGAGGGCATGCCTGCGGTGGAACGCCGGAAGCGTTCCACAGGAGCGAGGTAGGCGCTATGAACGTACCCGACCAGCACCGGAGCGATCACCACCGGCTGGCGGACCCGTCCACCGCCCGCCGGGTCGCCGTGATCACCCTCGGTGAGGCGGACGTGGTGACGGGCTGGAGTCCCGGCGCCCGGTACCTCCTGGGCCACCTCGCCGACCAGGTCGTGGGCGTGCCCGTGGGACGTCTCATCGCCTCCGACCCCGGGGTCCTGTCGTCCGTCACGGAGGAGTGGGACGGCGACGTCACCCTGCGGCACGCGAGCGGGCGCCTGCTGACGGTGCCCGTACGGGCGTGCCGCCTCTCCGGCGAAGGCGCGGGTCAGCGGGCATTGCTGATCGCGCCGCCGGAGGACGACGGCCCGCAGGACCCGGCGGACGGCACGCACCACGTCACACGCGACGTGGCCCACGACGTCGCGGAGGTCTTCGCGCTCCCCGACGGCCCGGCCATGCTGGACTGGCTGTTCAGCGCGTCCCCCGTGCCGCTCACGGTGTACGACACGGACCTGCGCTGCGTCTGGCAGAACACCGCCATGAGCAGGATGACCGGCACCTCCCAGTGCGAACGCCGGGGGACACGGCCGGGCGACGTCCTGACCAGCCCGGACATCGGCCGGTGGGAGGCGTCCATGCGCCAGGCGATGCGCAGCGGCACCGACGCGGCCCCCTGCACGATGCACGCGCGCACGTGGGCCGACCCGGACCACGACCGCGTCCTGCTGGCCACCGCCTCCCCCCTGCGGGGCAGCGCGGGCCGGATACTCGGCGTGTGCGCCACCGTGCACGACGTGACCGAACCGCACGCCTACCGGGAACGGCTGGCCCTCCTGAACGAAGCCGGCGCGCGCATCGGCAGCACGCTCGACCTGAGCATGACCGCCCAGGAACTCGCCGACGTGCTCGTGCCCCGGCTCGCCGACTTCGTGAGCGTCGACCTGCTGGAGCCGCTGCTCCGCGGCGACGAACCCGGCCCGGTCGTCACCGGCGTCACGCTGCGTCGCATGGCGCACCAGTCCGTGAACGAAGGCGCCCCGGAGGCCATGGCCGCGCCCGGCGCCGTGGACACGTACCCGCCGTCCTCGCCCCCGGTCCGCTGCCTCGCCGAGGGCCGCCCGCTGCTGCTCAGGTGCAGGGACTCCCGGGTCAGCCGGTGGTTCGCGGACGACCCGGCGCGGGCCGAGCGCGCCGAGCGGTACGGCTTCCACTCGTGGCTGCTCGTCCCCATCCGCGCACGGGGCGTGACCCTGGGCCTGACGGTGTTCTGCCGCTCCTGGCCGAGCGAGCCGTTCGAGCACGACGACCTGCTCCTCGCCGAGGAGGTGGTGACCCGTGCGGCCATCTCGCTCGACAACGCCCGCAGCTACACCCGCGAGCACACCGCCGCGCTCGCCCTCCAACGGAGCCTGCTCCCCCGGGAACTCCCGCGCCGTCCCGCGCTGGAGGCCACCTTCCGGTACCTTCCCGCGAGTTCCCAGTTCGGCGTCGGCGGCGACTGGGTCGACGTGATCCCCCTGTCAGGCGGCCGCGTCGCCCTGGTGGTCGGCGACGTGGTCGGCCACGGCATCCACGCCGCCGCCACCATGGGCCGCCTGCGCACGGCCGTACGCACGCTCGCCGACGTGGACCTCGCCCCCGACGAGCTGCTGGCCCGCCTCGACGACCAGGTCACCCACCTCGAAGCCGGAGAGGTGGGCGAACCGGAAGGGTCCGACACCTCGGAGGCGACGGCGAGCTGCCTGTACGCCGTGTACGACCCCGTCACCCGGAACTGCTCCGTCGCCTCCGCCGGCCAGCCGCCCCCGGCACTGCTCACCCCGGACGGCGATGTCACGTTCCCACCTGTCGAATGCGGCCCCCCGCTGGGAGGTTGCGGCCTCCCCTACGTGACCAGCGAGCTGCGCCTGCGGGACGGCAGCGAACTCGTCCTCTACACCGACGGGCTGATCAGCACCCGCGCCGGCGAGATCGACGAGAACCTGGAGCGGCTGCGTCACGTGCTGGCCGGTCCGGCCTCCTCCCTGGACGCCCGCTGCGACGCGGTCGTCCGGGCTCTTTTGCCGGAGCCCCCGGAGGACGACGTGGCGGTGCTGATCGCCCGCACCCATGCCCTCGACGAGGACCGGGTCGCCACGTGGGACGTGCCCGCCGACCCGGCGGTCGTCGCCGACGCCCGGTCCTGGGCCACCCGCCGGATGGCCGCCTGGGGACTGGAGGACTTGGCCTGCGTCACCGAACTGGTGGTGAGCGAACTCGTCACCAACGCCATCCGCTACGGGACTCCCCCCATCCAGCTCCGGCTGATCAAGGACAACGCCCTCATCTGCGAGGTCTCCGACACCAGCAGCACCGCCCCGCACCTGCGCCGCACCCCGGTCTTCGACGAAGGCGGACGCGGACTCCTCCTGGTGGCACAGCTGACCCGGCGCTGGGGCAGCCGACACAACCGCGACGGCAAGACGATCTGGTGCGAACAACCCGTTCCTCCGGAGGCACGCGCCGCCTGACGCCCCGTCCGGCGGCGGCTGCTCGGGGTGTTCGAGCTTCCGCTTCGGCTTCGGTCTCCGCCTAGGATCTCCGTTCGTGGACTGGGTGGGGCGCGTCGGGGAACCGCGGCAGTGGAGCGCGAACGGGGTGCGTGCGCCGCACAAGCCGTTGCTGCTGCTGTACGCGCTGGGGCGGTTCCAGGAGGACGCGGACGCGGGGCTGCGGTACTGCGCCGTGGAGAACGACCTGAAGCGGCTCCTCGCGGAGTACGGCCCCGCGCACCGGACGACGCCGGCGTACCCGTTCCACCATCTGGCCGGCGACGGGGTGTGGGAGGTGCGCACCGACGACGGGCAGGGCAGCCCCGGCGCCCGGGTGGCGCGCTGCACGCGTCGGGGGCGTGCGACGGGCCGGACGCGGTCGAGAACGGTCTCTGCCTGTGCTCGCTGCATCACCGGTTGTTCGACAAGGGGGTGCTCGGCGTCGGCGAGGGCCGGGAGGTCATGGTGTCCCAGCACTTCGTCGGACGGGGACGAGCGGCGCGGGAGCAGGTGCTGGAGCTGGCGGGACGGCCGCTGATCGGGCCGCAGCGCGGCGCGGCGACGGTCGCGGCGGACCACCGCAACTGGCACGCGCGCAACGTGTTCCGCGGCGCGCCCCGGCAGGCCGTACGCGCCGAGTAGCGGTTCCGCCGACCGGGGCGGGGGTACCCGCAGTCGCGTGATGTGGGTCGGGACGTCCGGGTGGCAGTACCGGGACTGGCGCGGAGTGCTGTACCCGGAGCAGGTGCCGCAGCGGCTCTGGCTGGAGGAGTACGCGCGGCGGTTCGCCACGGTGGAGAACAACTCTGCCTTCTACCGGCTGCCCACCACCGAGACGTTCGCCGGATGGCGGGAGCGGACGCCGGAGGGGTTCGTGATGACCGTCAAGGCCAGCCGGTATCTCACGCATCTCAGGCGGTTGCGGGAGCCGTCCGAGCCGGTGGCGCGGCTGATGGGCCGGGCCGTGGAGGGGCTGGGCGACCGGCTGGGACCGGTGCTGGTGCAGTTGCCGCCCGGTTTCCGCGCGGACGTGGACGCGCTCGACGCGTGCCTGCGGTGCTTCCCGCGCGGGGCGCGGGTGGCCGTCGAGCTGCGGCACACCTCCTGGTGGGAGGAGCGGCATGCCCTGCGGGCGGTGCTGGAGCGCCACGACAGCCCGCTGTGCTGGGCGGACCGCGTGTCGCGTCCCGTCACCCCGCTGTGGCGGACGGCGTCCTGGGGGTACGTGCGCCTGCACGAGGGCGCGGCACGACCGTGGCCGCGGTACGGCCGGCAGGCGCTGCGCGCCTGGACGGAACGGATCGCGGACGCGTACGCCGACCGGGACGACGTGTTCGTCTACTTCAACAACGATCCCGGCGCCGCGGCGGTCCTCGACGCCGCCCACTTCGCCCGGACCGTTGCAGCCGCGGGCCGCACGACGACGCCGGTTCCCGCGTCCGTTTCGTGAGGTGGGCCTGCACGGAACGGGCCCTTCACCCCGTCGGCAACCGCGGCCGCCGCGTCCGCGTCTCTACCCGAGATCGTGAACTTCGACGAGAGGGGGCGGACGTGGCGCTGTTCGGGAACGCACACACCATCGACGCGGGGAAGGCGCAGCAGGACTACGGGCGGCTGCTGGGGAACGGCGAACGGGTGCACGTGGCGTACCAGTTGGTCCGGGACGTCATCCTCTTCACCGACCGGCGGCTGATCCTGGTCGACAAGCAGGGGATCACCGGCAAGAAGACCGAGTACCACTCGGTGCCCTACCGGAGCATCACGCACTTCTCGGTGGAGACGGCCGGCACCTTCGACCTGGACGCCGAGCTGAAGATCTGGCTCTCGGGGAGCCCGGCGCCGATCGAGAAGACGTTCACCAAGGGCGTCGACATCTACGAGGTGCAGGCCGTCCTCACCCAGTTCGTGGCCCGGTAGCCGCAGTCGCCCGCCCGCCCCGCTGCCGCGGCGCCGGGAGGAAACCGGATGCCGCGGGGCGCGGGCCGCTCCAGGGCCGCGGGGGACGTTCTGGAGAGCCGAGTGCGGCCGGCGGGGGGCGTGTCGGCCGGAGGGGCGGGATGCGTGCGGTACCGCGAGTTGGGCGCGAGCCGAATGACGGTTTCTGAGACCGGGTACGCGCCTGGGGCATCGGCGCATCCGGCTGGGTGCGCAACGTGGCGGTCAGCGTCGGAGCGCGCCGGCTGCCGAGAAGCTCGCGGTACTCCGGAAGCACCGGTGGCCGCGCAACTTCTGCTCCTGAGCGGCGGACTCCGGGACCGCCTGCGCTCCCTGAGCGTCACCCCCGGCCGCGCCGCTCGGGCAGGCGGTCAGGGGCCGGCGACGAGGCGGTTGGCGGCGGCGGCCTTGGCGGACTCCAGCAGCGCGAGGAGCACGTTCTTGCTGGAGCTGCGGTGGCGGACGTCGCACATGATGACCGGCGCCGGGGTGCGCAGGTTGAGGGCGGTGCGAATCTGGTCGGTGCTGAACTCGCGGCGTCCGTAGAAGCAGTTGACACCCACGGCGAAGGGGATGCCGCGCTGCTCGAAGAAGTCCACGGAGGCGAAGCAGTCGCTCATCCGGCGGGGGTCGGCGAGGACGACGGCGCCGATGGCGCCGAGCGAAAGGTCGTCCCACATGAACCAGAAGCGGTCCTGGCCGGGAGTGCCGAAGAGGTACAGGACGTGGTCGGCGTCCAGGGTGATGCGGCCGAAGTCCATGGCGACCGTGGTGGTCTTCTTGTCCGGCGTGCCGGCGAGGTCGTCCACGCCGAGGCTCGCCGTGGTCATGTACTCCTCGGTCTCCAGTGGGGCCACTTCGCTGACCGAGCCGATCATGGTGGTCTTGCCGACGCCGAAGCCGCCCGCGATGAGGATCTTCAGTGCCGTCGGCATCGCGACGGGGCCATCCATCCGGTCAGAGTTCGCGTATACCACGAATGACCCTTTCCAGTAGTTCCACGCTCGGTGCGCCGGACTCCGTGCCGGGCACCTTGATGGTGATCATCGATCTGTCGAGCAGGTCGCCGCAGAGCACCTTGACGACGCTCGGGGGGAGGTCCAGGCGGGCGGCGACCTCGGCGACCGCCAGCGGCCGCTCCCGGCAGAGTTCGAGGATGGCCGCCGACTCCGACTGGTCCACGTACCCGGGCGGCAGCATCGAGGGTCCGGTGGCTCTGACCAGCGTGATCAGGGTGAAGTCGGACCGGTCGTGGCTGGTGCGTCCCTGGGTGACCGTGTAGGGCCGAACGAGGTAGCCGGCCCCCTCGTCGAACCACGGCCTGTCCTTCGGAATGCTCAATTCCCCCTGCTGTGCCCGTGGGAGGCGACCTCCGTGCGTGGTGCGGCACTGAGGTATTCCCCGACCTTCTGAACGATCATCGCCATTTCGTAGGCGGCTATCCCCGCGTCCACCTGATCCGATGCCAGGACGGCCAGTCGGGCACCGTATCCGGCATTGGTCACGAAGAGGAAGGCGTTGTCCATCTCGATCACGGTCTGCCGGACCTGGCCACCGGAGAAGTGGCGGGCGACGCCGTGCGAGAGGCTCTGCAGTCCGCTGGCGACCGCGGAGAGGTGCTCGGCGTCGTCACGGGCCATGCCCTCCGACCAGGCCAGCGTCAGACCGTCCTGGGAGAGCAGGATGGCGTGGTGCACTTCGGGAACACCGGCCACCAGATTGTTGAGAAGCCAGTTCAGGTCGCCGCTGGCGGTGGGCTGGGTCATCGTCGTGTGTTCTTCCTCAAGATTCCTGGGAACCGGTGCCGTACTCCGGCCTGTCCATCGGCGCCTCGTGACCGCCGGCGGGGGGTGCCGGCGTCGAGGGCGTGGACGACGAAGCGGGCGATGGGGGCGGAGGGGGCGGAACGGGCCGCGTGTTGCGTGCACGCCGGTTGGCCGACTGGATCGCGCCGATGGCCGCGCCCGCCCTGTCGGGGGACGGCGGGCCGGCGCTCTCCGGCGACTCGTTCGGCGAACGGCGCAGCGGAGCGGCGAGGTTCTCGCCCCGGACCCGGGTCGGGAGGGTCTTCGGCATGGCGATCCCGTCCGGCCCGGGAGGGCTGTCGGCAGAGGCGGCGGAGGGCTCGGGAACCCGCTGGGCCGACGGTGCGGAGGTGCGCTGGGGAAGGGGAGGCGGAGGCGGCGCGGCGGAGGTACCGCTGCCGTGGTCGGGCCCGCGGCCGTGGTCGCGGCCGTATTCGGGTGCGGCGCCGGGGCCGTGCCCGGGTCCGTCCTCAGGACCCGGGTAGAGGCCGGCACCGCCGGACATGCGGGCGGAACCGTGGCCGTAGCCACCGCCGTAGGCGCGGTCGCGACCCTGCTCGGGGCCCTGCCCGGACGGAAGTCCGGGGGTGTGCCCGGCGGTCCGGGCGTAGGCGGGTTCGAGCGAGGGGCCGGAGCCGTACGAGGCGGCGGGGGCCGGGGCGTGTGGTGCGGGTGCCGGATCTGCGGCCGGGGGCTGCTCGGAGCGCGCGGCCGCCTCCGATATGCCCGCGTCCGCGGCCGGTTCGTCAGTGCTTGGCAGAAGACCTGCACCTCCGTACGAGGGGAAGCCGTCGCTGTCGTCGCTCGCGGACGCCACGGCGGCCATGGTCATGCCTGATCCGCTCCCCGCCCCCGCGGGTGCCGGACCGGCGGATGCCGCTGCGGCCGGGGCCGGGAAGGCCGGGGCCGAGGCGGCGGCGGGGAGCACGGAGGCTGCCGCCGGTTCGGCGGGCAGCGTCGTCTCGCTCACCGAGGAGGACGCGCCCAGGAGCCCGGCACCGGCCGGCATCGGCCGGTCGGCGCTCTCCTGGCGCCGGTCCACGATGCTGGACAGCAGCGACTTGGTCTCCTCCAGCAGTTCGTGCGGCAGCAGCACGATGGCCAGCGTGCCGCCGTAGTGGGAGCGGCGGAGGGAGACTTCGAGGTGGTGCCGGCGGGCGAGGCGGGCGACCACGAAGAGGCCGAGGCGCGGAGTCTCGCCCAGCGACATCATGTCGAGGCGGGGCGGCTCGGACAGCAGCCGGTTGATGTGGGCGTACTTGGCTTCCGGCATGCCCAGGCCGCGGTCCTCGACCTCGAGGGCGAGGCCGTTGGCGACGTGGGAAGCGCTTACGGAGACCTTGGTCTCCGGCGGGGAGAAGGCGGTGCCGTTCTCGATGAGTTCCGCGAGCAGGTGCACGACGTCGGCGACGGCCGGACCGACCAGGGACACCTGGGGGGCGGGCTGGGCGTCGACGCGGCGGTAGTCCTCGGTCTCGGATATCGCGCTGCGCAGCACTTCGTAGATCGGGACGGCCCGGCTCCAGCGACGCACGGGCGGGGCGCCGCCGAGGATGACCAGGTTCTCGGTGTGCCGGCGGACGCGGGTGGCGAGGTGGTCGACCGCGAAGATGTCCTTCAGCAGGTCGGAGTCGTGATGCTTGCGTTCCAGCTCGTCCAGCTTGGGGATGAGACGGGAGATCAGCACCTGGGTGCGGCGGGCCAGTCCGAGGAACACCTGCTCGGATCCCTCGCGGCCGCGGGCCTGCTCGGCGAGGGTGTCGCCGACGGATTTGCGCAGCTGGTGCAGCGCGTAGGCCATGGCCCCGACCTCGTCGTCGCCGTGGCTGCGGTCCGGAGCGGGCTCCTCGGGGAGCTTCTTGTCGCCGGTGGTGAGCTGCCGTACGAGCTGCGGCAGTCCGGTTCCGGCCAGTTCCACGGTCTCCTGGTGGAGCCGGTGGAGGCGGCCGGTGAGGCCACGGGAGTACCGCCAGACCAGCAGGCAGGTGGTGATGAGCACGGCGCCGGCGACGATGCTGCCGATGGCGACCCACATCACCAGCTCGTCGGCACGCGCCGGGTTCTCCTCGGTCTGCCGTTCGACGACCAGCGCGGTGGCCGCGAACGCCCAGAGCCCGACGAGAACGATGACAGGCGTCACTGTCAGCAGGACGAGCGAGTGTGTCAGGGACTTACCGTGCACGGCTCTGTGTGCCGTAGGCCTACTTGACAAACCTGGCATCTGGGTCCTCGTGCGAAGGTGTCAGCAAGGAGTTTCAGTGGATTCCGCCCACGCCAAGCGCCTTTCGCGCAGCGTCGGTTGACCGGTCATCGTCGCGTACCGACTGACTGCCGAACCGTATCAGGGTCGTAGTGCGCCTTCGACAGTAAGAGGAGAGCTCGGTAGACGGCGGTCCCATTCGCCCGGATAGCGACGGCGCGCGGACACAACCGGTGACGCATGTGTGTACGAACGACGTCGTCCGCTCACCTTCCGTTCACATGGCTGCGAGCAGTTGCGGGGTGTAGAGCGCCTTGATGGTGGCGGCTCCGGCGACGATGTCGAAGTAGGTGGCGGTGAGCTCCGCGTCCTTGGCGACGGCGCGCAGCAGGGTGAGCCGCTGATCGTGCACCTCCAGCCGGGCGGCGGACAGCGTGCCCTGGTAGCCGTCGTTCAGCGCCTCGTCGCGCTCGAGCGCATAGCCGGTGAGTGCGGCGTCCAGCCCGGCGGGATCGTGAAGGTCGGCGCCGACGTGCCGGACCAGGCACTCGGCCTGGAAGAAGGCGTCGCTGATGCCGCGCGCGGTGATGGAGTCCTTGTGGTGACCGGCGTCGCCGACCAGGGCCCAGCCGGGGCCGGCTGCCTGCCGGAAGTAGTTCTGCTGGTCGCCGGTACCGCGCAGCCGCTCCATCGGCAGCCGGCCGCGCAGCCGGTCGGCGAGGGCGGGCGCGGTGGTGCGTATCTGCTCGAGGTAGGCGCGCTGCGCGTCGGTGCGCACCTCGTCGAAGCGGTCCTGCGGGAAGTAGGCGAGCACCAGCGTCGCGGCATCGTTGGTGGGGACGGCGGCCACCCAGGCGCCGGGACGCTCGTACAGCTCGAAGCAGGCGGGGACGTCGTCCCAGTAGGAGTAGTACGCGCAGGTGAGGCGCGGGTCCTCGACGGTGAAGGGGGACTCGACGAGCCGGGCGACGGTGGAGCGCATGCCGTCCGCGCCGATGACCAGCGGCGCGTGCTCGGTGAAGCGCCGGCCCCCGTAAGTGCCCTGCACACCGACGACGCGTCCGGTCTCGTCGTGCAGGAGGGCGTTCACGGAGCAGCGTTCGCGGACCTCGACGCCTGCTTCGGCCGCAGCCTCCACCAGCAGGGCGTCGAGCACGCGGCGGCGTGGAGCGTAGCCCGCACGCTGGCCGTCGACGCCGTGGCCGCAGCCCTCCAGGCGGACGTCCGCGACCTCGTAGACGGCCCGTTCCAGCGGCGGGCAGCCGGTGGCGCGCAGCCGGTCGAGCAGACCCCAGCGGGCGAGCGTGGCGACGCCGGGCTGGTGGATGAGGTGAGTGGAAAGGGTGTCGGACGGGAACTCCGCCCGGTCCATCAGCAGCACCCGGTATCCGGCGCGGGCGAGCAGCATGGCCGTCGGGGAGCCCGCGCAGCGGGCGCCGACCACGATGGCGTCGAACATGTACGGCCTCACAGGTCTTCGGGGCGTGCTCACGGGGGCGTGCTCACAGTGCTCTCGCGGTTCACGTGGTCCGCCCGGGCTTCACCGGGCCGTCGGCACGGACTGCCCGACCCGGGCGAGCACCGCGTGGCGGTCGATCTTGCCGTTGGTGTTGTGCGGCATCTCGGCCAGCACCTCGATACGCCGGGGCAGCATGTACTCCGGCAGCCGGCCGCGCAGTCCGGCGAACAGGGTGTCCGCGTCGAGACCGGTGCCGGTGACGGCGGCGACCAGTTCCTGCTGGCCGTCCGGTCCGGGGACGGCGACGACGGCGGCCTCGGTCACACCGGGCCGGGTGCGCAACGGGCCCTCGACCTCGCCGAGTTCGATGCGGTAGCCGCGGACCTTGACCTGGTGGTCGGTGCGGCCGAGGTGCACCAGCCCGAAGTCCTCCCGGGCCACCCGGTCGCCGGTGCGGTACCAGTGCGCCTCGGTGAGCGGCCCGCTGCCGTCGTACGGGTGGACGGTGCCGTCGTCGTCGATGGCGAGGAAGCGTCCGGCGTCGTCGGCGGCGTCCAGGTAGCCGGGGAAACGCTGCGGACCGCGTACCAACAGCTCCCCGACGTCGCCCGGCCGGCCCTCCTCGTCGAGCACCACGACCTCGGTGGTGGGGTACGGCTCGCCGATCGGCATGGTGCCGTTCGGCGTCTGGGGCCAGTCCTCGACACTCGGGCCGGGGCGGTACTGGGTGCAGGAGATGGTGGTCTCCGTCGGCCCGTACAGCACTTCGAGGGTGGAGCCGGGCGCGGCGGCCTGCCAGGCGCGGGCCAGCGGCGCGGGCAGCGCCTCGCCGCCGAAGATGCTCCAGCGCAGGTCAGGCATGCTGTCCGGGCGCAGGGTGCCCAGCCTTGAGGCGAACGACGCGATCGCGGGCACCGAGAACCAGTGCGTGAGGCGGCGGGAGTTGACGAACTTCACCGGCGCCATGAGCTGCGCCTGGGTGGGGACCACCAGGGTGCCGCCGGAGGCCCAGGCGACGAACAGGTCGTGTACCGAGCCGTCGAAGGTGAGCTCGAAGGACTGGGAGAGCCGGGAGCCCGGCCCGATGGCGTACCGCTGCGCGACGTGCGCCAGGTGGGTGCAGATGTTGCGGTGCAGGACCGGCACGCCCTTCGGAGTGCCGGTGGAGCCGGAGGTGAAGATCACGTACGCCACGTCGTCCGGTCCCGCCGGTCCTGGCTCGGCGGCGACGGTGGCGACGTGGTCGGCGCCGGGAGTGACGTCGTCCCGGTCCAGGACCAGCAGCGGTACGCCGGTCTCCTTCCCGGCCTCGGCGTCCTCGGCGACCGTCAGGTCGAGGCCGGCCGCCCCCGCGACGGCCGCGTTGCGGCCGGGCGGGAAACCCGGGTTGAGCGGCACCACGGTGGCGCCCGTGCGCAGAATCGCGAGGTAGCCGACGTATGCGGCGACCGTGCGGCCGGCCAGCAGGCCCACCCGGCGGGGCGGCGCTCCGGCGGCGGCGGTGAGACGGGCGGCGGCACGGTCGGCGAGATGCCGCAGCTCGGCGTACGTCAGGCGGTCGTCGCCGATCTCCAGGGCGATGGCGTCGGGGTGGGCGGCCGCCGCACGGGAGAAGACCTCGTAGAGCGTTCTCGGTGCGGTGGTGCTCGCGATGGTGCTCGCGGCGGTCATGCGGCCTTCGCCTCCAGGCCGGAGATCCACGCGCGGAAGGCGCGCACGGTGCGCAGCTCCGCCAGGTCTTCGATGTCGACCTCCAGCCCGTGCTGTTCGGCCAGCTGGAGCACGATGCCGAGGCGGGCGAGGGAGTCGATGCCGATCTCCGCGAGCTGCGAGTCGTCCGAGTAGGCGGTACGGGCGTGTTCGCGCAGCACCCGGCCGGCGAGGTCCGGCGTCTCGCCGTCCACGTCCAGGTCGGGGGTCTCGCCCGCCCAGTAGCGGCGTGTCTGCCAAGCGTAGTGCGGCAGCGGCACGAAGCGTCCGGTCTGCGGGAACACCTCGGCCCAGGGCGGGAGTACGCCGGCCCGGTACTGCTCGGCGGCGGCCTCCAGCAGCTCCCGGCGCTTGACGTCGGCGGACCGCAGGCCCAAGTAGCGCTCCGCCATGCTGGCCAGTGCGCCCTTGCGCCGCTCCTGGCCGGCCGGCGGTTCGGCCGGCGGGACGGCGTCCGGCACGGCGGCGACCTGGAGTGCTTCCGCCAGTTCCTCGTGGGTGGCGCCGATCACGGCGATCCGGTGCTGGTGGTGTTCTCTGCGGGTGGCGGCGCTGAAGCAGACGTCAGCCAGGGGAAGGACCGAGCCGCGCCCGCCGGGGGACAGGTAGCGGACGTACGCCTCGCCGAGGTCGGCGAGCGCCTGCGGCGAGCGCGCGGACACGACGAGCAGCTGTGGCTCGGCGCCTTGTTCCGGAGCGGGCGCCAGCGCCGGATCGATCGCACGGGTCTGGCCCTGGCTGAGCACCAGGTGGGCGTTGAGGCAGGACGCGCCCTGACCGGAGACACCGGCCAGCAGCGGCCGTTCGCGGCCGGAGAGGTCCTGCGCTTTGGCGGGCAGCTCCAACGGGAGTTCGTCCCAGGGGACCAGCGGGTTGGGGGTGTCGAAGTGCAGGTTTCCGGGGACCTGCTCGTGCTCCAGACACAGCACGGTCTTGATGAGGCCGGCGATGCTTCCGGCCGCTTCGGCGTGCCCGATATTGGTCTTGACCGATCCGACCAGGCAGGGCCGCTCCGCGGGCCTGCCCTCGCCCAGGACGCGGCCGAGCGCACCGAGTTCGAGGGGGTCGAGTGAGGGCGAGCCGGTGCCGTGCGCCTCCACGAAGTCGATGTCCGCCGGATTCACCCCGGCATCCTCGTACGCCCACCGCAGTACGTCCAGTTGCCCCTCGAGGGAAGGCAGCAGAAGCGAGTCGCCGGTGCCGCCGTCGTTGCCGACGGCGCTGCCGCGGATGACGGCGCGGATCCGGTCGCCGTCGGCGAGCGCGGCGGCCAGCGGCTTGAGGACGACCACGCCGACCCCGTCGCTCGGCGAGTAGCCGTCTGCGCCCGCGTCACCGAACTTGCTGCGTCCGTCGCGGGCGAGAGTGCCGGCCTGGGTCATCATCACGCCCTCGTCGGGACGCAGCGGGATGTTGACGCCTGCGGCAAGGGCGAGGGGTATTTCCCCGGCGCGCATCGCCTGCACGGCGGAGTGCACGGCGGAGAGCGACGAGGAGCAGGCGGTGTCGACCAGGATGCTGGGGCCGCGCAGGTCGAGGGCGCGGGAGACGCGTCCGGGCAGCAGGGGGCGGAAGTTGTGGAAGTACGAGGGCGCGACGGCCTCGAGGCCCTGACGGAACTGGATCTCCAGGTAGTCGGCCCGGGTGTTGCCGACGTAGACGCCGGTGCGGCTCCCCGCGAGATCGCCGGCGCACTGGCCTGCGTCCTCCAGCGCCTCCCAGGACGTCATGAGCAACAGGCGTGCCTGCGGGTCGAGTTCGGCGGCCTCGGTGGGGGACATGCCGAAGAACTCGGCGTCGAAGTCGCCGGCCCCTTCGACGTAGCCCGCCCGGCGGGCGGCGAGGGTACCGGGCTCGGACCCGGCGGAGTAGAGGGCTTCGACGTCGTAGCGTTCCGCCGGGGTCTCGCTCGTCGCGTCGATACCGGCCTCGAGTAGTTCCCACAACCGATCGGCGTCCGCCGCACCGGGGAACCGGCAGGCCAGGCCGATGACAGCCACGGAGCGCTCATCGACATCTCCTGCGGACCTGCCACCCATCGGAACTCTCCTTCACTGCGTTGTGTGCTTGTTTCTTGACCGGCCGTCGACAAGCGAACCCGCCAATGATCAATGACGGAAGCGCATACGTGAACCCGGAGGACGCGAGCTGAACCACACACTCCGGTTTTACCCGGGGGGCCGATTGTCCTACGCAAGGACGAATCAGGCCCATCGGCATGAAGCCAACTGGCGCAAAGTCACCGGGTGTCGGTTAAACACGCAGGACTGTGGACAGCCTGAGAGATTGACCACACGGCAACTGATACCGGCATGTGCCTGCGGCAGCAGTCACCGCTTGTCCCCGATGTTGCCCGGGGGGCGGTGCGGAAGACGATATTCTGGTTTCATGGGCGGCCATGGACCCCCTGACGCCCGATCAGCCTGATGACGCCGAGCGGCGTCGGCGACGCCTGCAGCGCCTCGGCCTCAACGCACCGGACCCCGAAGCCGAATTCGACCGCACGGCGCGGATCGCCGCAAGCCTGACCCAGGCTCCGCTCGCCATGGTCAACTTCATCAACGACAAGCAGCAGATGTTCCGCGGCATGTACGCCCCGCGGTCCGGAGACGACGACGGCCAGGAGCGTCGCGCCGTCTCCTTCGACCTCAGCGACATCCCGGACATCCCCCGCTCCGCCCCCACCGACTACGGCTTCTGCCCGCACGTCGTCGCACAGGGCGCGCAGCTCGCCCTCGACGACGTCTTCGACTACCCCCGCTTCAAGGGCAACCCGCTGGTCAACGAGATGGGCGTGCGGGCCTACCTCGGTACGCCGCTGCGCGACCACACCGGCGTCATCCTGGGCACGGTGTGCGTCGCCGACATGCGGCCCCGCGAGTGGGACCGCGGCGTGAAGGAGAGCATGCAGCAGCTCGCCGAGACGCTGCTGTCGGAGTTCCGCCTGCGCGACAGCCTGCTCACCCAGCAGGAGGAGATGTTCGCCGTCTTCGACGGCGCCCCCTGGCCCATCATGCTCACCGAGGGCCCCAAGCACGTGCTGCGCTACGCCAACGGCCGCCAGGGCGACGCGTTCGGCCGCGTCCAGCGCCTCAGCGAGGGCCGTACGGTGCTGCCCGGCCTGGACACGGTCGGCGTCTTCAAGGCGATGGACGACGCGTACCGCACCGGCCAGACGACCACCCTGGCGGAGGCGCGCCTCATCACGCGGGACGCCGACACCCCACAGACATACTCCTTCACCTGCACTCCGGTGCGCCTCTCCCCGAACGCCCCGGTCAGCGGCATCCTCACGGTCGCGATGAACGTCACCTCGCGCCCGGCGACGGAGGACCCGCAGCAGGTGGCCGCCGAGTTCACGCAGCAGCTCGCGCAGTTCGGAACCGGCGACGGGTGGACGCAGCAGCACGGCGGCCCCAGCGGCATGTACCTCCGGTAAGGCGGTCCTCGGGTGCGGGGCTTCGCCCCGCACTCCGTCAGGCACGGCCGCGTGCCCGGCGCGGAACCGTTCGTCCGCGCCGGGCGGGTGCGGCTGGCGGTGCGGCTGGATCAGTCGGCATCGCCCTCGAGGTCGCCCTCGGCCTCCAGCAGCACCTCACGGAGCGCCGCGACCGCGGCGGGGTCCGGCTTCTCCCACATGCCGCGCGACTCGGCCTCCAGCAGGCGCTCGGCGATGCCGTGCAGCGCCCACGGGTTGGCATGCTGGAGGAACTCCCGGTTCTCCGGGTCCAGTACGTAGGTTTCGGCCAGCTTGTCGTACATCCAGTCGGCGACCACGCCCGTGGTGGCGTCGTAGCCGAAGAGGTAGTCGACCGTGGCGGCCAGTTCGAAGGCCCCCTTGTACCCGTGGCGGCGCATGGCCGCGATCCAGCGGGGGTTGACCACGCGGGCGCGGAAGACCCGTGAGGTCTCCTCCACCAGGGTGCGGGTGCGTACGGTCTCGGGACGCGTGGAGTCCCCGATGTACGCCTCCGGCGCGCTGCCGCGCAGCGCGCGCACGGTGGCCACCATGCCGCCGTGGTATTGGAAGTAGTCGTCCGAGTCGGCGATGTCGTGCTCGCGGGTGTCGGTGTTCTTCGCCGCCACCGCGATGCGCCGGTAGGCGCTCTCCATCGCCTCCCGGGCCGGCGCTCCGTCCAGCCCGCGGCCGTAGGCGTATCCGCCCCACACCGTGTAGACCTCGGCCAGATCGGCATCGGTGCGCCAGTCGCGGGAGTCGATCAGCTGGAGCAGGCCGGCGCCGTACGTACCCGGTCGTGAGCCGAAGATGCGCGTGGTGGCTCGGCGTTCGTCGCCGTGCTCGGCGGTCTCGGCACGGGTGTGCGCGCGGACGTGGTTGTCCTGGTCCGGCTCGTCGAGGGAAGCGGCGAGCCGGACGGCATCGTCCAGCAGGCCGACGGTGTGCGGGAACGCGTCCCGGAAGAAGCCCGAGATGCGCAGCGTCACGTCGATGCGCGGGCGCCCCAGCTCCTCCAGGGGCACCGGTTCCAGGCCGGTGACGCGGCGGGACGCGTCGTCCCACACGGGCCGTACACCCAGCAGCGCGAGCGCCTCGGCCACGTCGTCCCCAGCAGTGCGCATCGCGCTGGTGCCCCACAGCGACAGGCCGACCGAGGCCGGCCACGCGCCGTTGTCGGTGCGGTAGCGCTCCAGCAGCGAGTCCGCGAGCGCCTGCCCCGTCTCCCACGCGAGGCGCGAGGGCACGGCCTTGGGGTCCACGGAGTAGAAGTTGCGGCCGGTGGGCAGCACGTTGACCAGCCCGCGCAGCGGTGAGCCGGACGGCCCGGCCGGCACGAACCCGCCGGCCAGCGCGTGCACCGCGTGATCGATCTCGTCCGTCGTGGCGGCCAGCCTGGGCACCACCTCGCGGGCGGCGAACTCCAGGATGCGGGCCACCTGATCGGTCTCCCCCGCGGCCGCCCCGGAGACCGCGGACGGCTCCCAGCCTGCGTCCTCCATGGCCTGCACCAGCGCCCGCGCCCGCTCCTCCGCCGCGTCGGCGGCCGTACGGGTCGCCGCGGCCTCGTCCAGTCCGAGTGCTTCGCGCAGGCCGGGGAGAGCGGAGGTGCCGCCCCAGATCTGACGGGCCCGCAGCACCGCCAGCACCAGGTTGACGCGCTCCGGGCCGGTCGGGGCGCCGCCCAGGACGTGCAGGCCGTCGCGGATCTGCGCGTCCTTCACCTCGCACAGCCAGCCGTCCACGTGCAGCAGGAAGTCGTCGAAGCCGTCGTCGTCCGGACGGTCCGCCATCCCGAGGTCGTGGTCGAGCTTCGCGGCCTGGATCAGCGTCCAGATCTGGGCGCGGATGGCGGGCAGTTTGGCCGGATCCATCGCGGAGATCTGCGCGTACTCGTCGAGGAGCTGCTCCAGGCGCGCGATGTCGCCGTAGGAGTCGGCACGGGCCATCGGCGGCACCAGGTGGTCGATCAACGTGGCGTGCACCCGGCGTTTGGCCTGCGTGCCCTCGCCCGGGTCGTTGACCAGGAACGGGTACACCAGCGGCAGGTCGCCCAGCGCCGCGTCGGGCGCGCAGCCCGCAGACAGGCCGGCATTCTTGCCGGGCAGCCATTCCAGGTTGCCGTGCTTGCCGAGGTGGATCATCGCGTCCGCACCGAAACCCCCCTCCCCGTCCGGGGCGGCGATCCAGCGGTACGCGGCCAGGTAGTGGTGCGACGGGGGCAGGTCGGGGTCGTGGTAGATCGCGACCGGGTTCTCCCCGAAGCCGCGCGGCGGCTGGATCAGCACCAGCAGGTTCCCGAACCGCAGCGCGGCCAGCACGATGTCGCCCTCGTCGTTGCGGCTGCGATCGACGAACATCTCCCCCGGCGGCGGCCCCCAGTGCTCCTCCACGGCCTCCCGCAGCGCCGGATCCAGCTCGGCGAACCAGCGCCGGTAGTCGGCCGCCGGAATGCGCACCGGGCTGCGGGCCAACTGCTCCTCGGTCAGCCAGTCCTGATCGTGGCCGCCCGCGTCGATCAGGGCGCGGATCAGCTCGTCGCCGTCTCCGGATGCCAGGCCCGGGACCTCGGCGTCACCGAAGTCGTAGCCCTCGGCGCGCATCCGGCGCAGCAGCGCCACGGCGCTGGCGGGCGTGTCCAGGCCGACCGCGTTGCCGATCCGGGAGTGCTTCGTCGGGTACGCGGACAGCACCAGGGCGATCCGCTTGTCCGCGGGCGGCACGTGGCGCAGGCGGGCGTGCCGGAGGGCGATCCCCGCGACGCGGGCGGCCCGTTCACGGTCGGGCACGTAGGCGGGCAGGCCGTCCGGGTCGATCTCCTTGAAGGAGAACGGCACGGTGATCAGCCGCCCGTCGAACTCCGGGACGGCGATCTGGCCGGCCGCGTCGAGCGGGGACACGCCCTCGTCGTTCTCCTCCCACGCGGCACGCGAACCCGTCAGGCACAGCGCCTGGAGGATCGGCACGTCCAGCGAGGTGAGCGCGCCCGCGTCCCAGGACTCGTCGTCGCCGCCCGCCGACGCCTCGGCGGGGCGGGTGCCGCCCGCTGCCAGCACGGTGGTGACGATCGCGTCGGCCGCGCGCAGTGCGTCGATCAGCTCCGGCTCGGGAGCGCGCAGGGACGCCACGTACAGGGGCAGCGCGCGGGCGCCCGCCTCCTCCAGCGCAGCGCACAGCGCCTCCACGAAGGCGGTGTTGCCGCTCATGTGGTGCGCCCGGTAGTAGAGGACGGCGACCGTGGGGGCGCCGTCGGCGGGTGCGGGGGCCGAGCGGTCCAGCGGGCCCCAGGTCGGCGCGGCGGCGGGCGGCTCGAAGCCGTGTCCGGTGAGCAGCACCGTGTCGGACAGGAACCGCGCGAGCTGCTCGAGGTTGCCGGGGCCGCCGTGCGCGAGGTAGCGGTGCGCCTCGGCGGCGATCCCGACGGGCACCGTCGACGCCGCCATCAGCTGGGCGTCCGGGGCTTGTTCACCGGTCAGCACCGCCACCGGCCGGTCCCCGGCGAGCAGTGCGTCCAGCCCGTCCTCCCAGGCTCGCAGCCCACCCAGCAGTCGCACGACGACCAGGCCGGTGCCGTCCAGGAGCCCTGGCAGGTCGTCCAGGTCGAGGCGGGAGGGGTTGGCGAAGCGGTAGCGCACGGGACCGCCGGCCGCGCGGGCGCTGAGCAGGTCGGTGTCGGACGTCGACAGCAGCAGGACGGCGGGGGAGCCGGACGGGTCGGAGGAGTCGGCGGATTCGGGTGCGGATCCGGGGGAGTCTGCGGGCTGCGGGTCTCGTTCCGCGGGCGAAAGCGGCATGCGACGTGAAGCCTTCCTCGGGGTGTCCACGCCCCGGGCGGTGTCGGACGGCGGGAGTTCCTGGCTCGTCCGGTTCCTCTTCACCGGACTCACAGTGGCGGGACCGCGCCGGAATCGCACCGGGCTTCCTCCCCTGTCGCCGTCTACGGCGATGACGGGCATACGACCCGCCGGCCAGCATCGTAGGCGCAACGCGGGTGCTCCGGGCCGTGATCCGGGGCATACGGTCCGGGCGCCTTCCGTCTGTATGCTCGCCGCGATGCCGACGCCCCGTGGCCGCACCTCAGCGAGCCCTGCCCCCGTGACGGCCCCCGTCCGGGGCCGCGACGACGCCTGCCCGGGCGCGCTGCGGCTGCACGCCGCGGACGACGGCGCCCTGGCACGAGTACGGGTGCCCGGCGGTGCGCTCACCGCCGCGCAGGCACACCTGCTCGCCGACACGGCGGACCGCCTCGGCGACGGCGCCCTCCACCTCACCTCGCGTGGCAACGTCCAACTCCGCGGACTCGCCGCCGACTGCGGCGCCGAACTCGCCGCCCGGCTGCGGGAGGCGGGGCTGCTGCCCTCCACCACGCACGAACGGGTGCGCAACGTGGTGGCCACCCCGCTGTCCGGCCTGGACGCCCGCGGGCACGCCGACGTCCAGCCGTGGGTCCGGCAGTTGGACCGCCTGCTGTGCGCCGACCCGGGGGCCACCGGTCTTTCCGGTCGCTTCCTCTTCGCCTTCGACGACGGCCGCGGCGACGTCGCGGCTCTGGGCGCCGACGTGACGGTGACGGCGGCGACGCCCGCGCCGGGTGCCGACGGCACGGCGGACGGGCCCGGCACGGCCGTGGTCCGGGTCGGCATCTCCGGCGCGGAGGTCACCATCCCGGCGGCGGACGCCCCCGGCGTCGCGCTGCACGCCGCACAGACCTTCCTCACCCTCGGCACCGGCGCGTGGCGCGTTGCCGACGCCCCGCACACGGCTGCCGCCGTCACCGAGGCGCTGCGGCGCACCCGCGTCAAACGGCCGTCCCCCGAACCGAGCGCGGGCCCCGCCACCGGTGAGGGGTACGACACCGGCGCCCCACGCGTACGCGACGCCGCCGGGGCAGACCGCGCAGCCCCGGGCGCGCACGTCGAAGGGGCGGGGCCCGCACCCGGAGTGGTCGTGGCGCCCGGCGGCGTGCACGCCTCCCTGTGCGTGACCGCGCCGCTGGGAACCCTCACGTCCGCGCAGGCGCGCCTGCTCGCCGGCCTGGCGCTCACCCGGGGCACCGGCGCACTCCGCGTCACCCCCTGGCGCGGCGTCGTCGTGCCGGGGCTCGCGTCGGTGGCGGCGCCCTCCGCGCTCGCGGAGACCGGGGCGGGCGGCCTGGTCACCTCGGCCGCCTCGCCGTGGTTCGGCCTCGGTGCCTGCGCGGGACGCCCGGGCTGCGCGGCGTCGCTGTCCGACGTCCGCGCGGACGCCCTCGCCGCGGCCGCCGCCCATGACTCCCGGCCGCCGCTGCCGGTGTACCTGTCGGGCTGCACCCGCCGGTGCGGACGTCCGAAGGGCTTGCACGTGGACGCCGTCGCCACCGGCGACGGCCGCTACGAGGTGTCCGTGCCCGGCACGGACGACGCCGGGGAGTTCGCCGCCGCGCTCACCACCGCCGCGGCGGCACGCACCACCACCGCCGGCGGGTGACCGGATGAGCGGCGACCAGACGACCGGGACCACCGAGAGGGGCGGGGCCACCCCATGCACCGGACCGACGACCACCGTGACGCGGGCCACGCAGGCGCCTACGCGTACGAGAAGGACGGCGCCACCATCTACCGGCAGTCCTTCGCCACCATCCGTGCGGAGGCGGACCTCGACGGGCTTCCCCTGGACGTGGCGCAGGTCGCGGTGCGCATGATCCACGCCTGCGGCATGGTCGACCTCGTCCGCGACCTCGCCTTCTCCCCCGGCGCCGTCGCGCGGGCCCGCACGGCTCTCCGTGCCGGTGCGCCCGTGCTCTGCGACGTGCAGATGGTGGCCAGCGGTGTGACCCGCAAGCGGCTGCCCGCCGGCAACGACGTGGTGTGCACGCTGTCCGACCCGTCCGTGCCGGAGCTGGCCGCGCGGCTGGGCACCACCCGCAGCGCCGCCGCGATGGAACTGTGGGGCGATCGGCTGGACGGCGGCGTCGTCGCCGTCGGCAACGCGCCGACGGCGCTGTTCCGGCTGCTGGAGATGATCGACGCGGGCGCTCCGCGCCCCGCCGCCGTCATCGGCGTGCCGGTCGGATTCGTCGGCGCCGTCGAGTCGAAGGACGCCCTCACCGCACACCCGGCCGGCCTGGAACACCTGGTGGTACGCGGCAGGCGCGGGGGCAGCGCGCTCGCCGCGGCCGCGCTCAACGCGATCGCCAGCGAGGAAGAGTGAACGCCCCCACCCCCGCCTCCGGTTACCCCGCAACCGGTCACCCCGCCTCCGGTACGGGACGGCTCTACGGCGTCGGACTCGGCCCCGGCGACCCGTCGTTGATGACGATGCGCGCCGTCGAAGCCCTCGCAGCCGCTGACGTGGTCGCCTACCACAGCGCCCGCCACGGTCGTTCCATCGCGCGTTCCATCGCCGCGCAGCACATCCGGGAGGACCACGTCGAGGAGGCGCTGGTCTACCCCGTCACGACGGAAGGGACCGACCATCCCGGCGGATACCGCGGTGCCCTGGACGACTTCTACACCGAGGCCGCCGCGCGCCTCGCCGCGCACCTGGACGCGGGTCTGACGGTCGCCGTGCTCGCGGAGGGCGACCCGTTCTTCTACGGCTCCTACATGCACATGCACAAGCGGCTCGCCCACCGCTACCCGACCGAGGTCATCCCCGGCGTCACCTCGGTCAGCGCGGCGGCGGCCCGCCTGGGGACCCCGCTGGTGGAGGGCGACGAGGTGCTGACGATCCTGCCCGGCACCCTGCCGGAGGAAGAGCTGACGGCACGGCTCGCCGCCACCGACGCGGCGGCGGTGATGAAGCTCGGCCGCACCTTCCCGCACGTGCGCCGCGCGATGGAACGCTCCGGCCGGCTGGACGAGGCCCTTTACGTCGAGCGGGCGACCATGCCCGGCGAACGCACCGGGCGGCTGGCCGGCACCGACGCCGGCACGGTGCCCTACTTCTCCCTGGCCGTACTGCCCAGCCGGGTGGACGCGCCGCGGCCCGAACGCGCCGCCAAAGACGGCGAGGTGGTGGTCGTCGGCACCGGCCCGGCCGGGCCCTCATGGCTCACCCCGGAGACCCGCGGCGCCCTCGCGGCGGCCGACGACCTCGTCGGCTACACCACCTACCTGGACCGGGTACCCGTCCGGCCGGGTCAGCTCCGGCACGGATCGGACAACAAGGTGGAGGCGGAGCGCGCCGAGTTCGCCCTCGACCTGGCCCGGCGCGGGCGCCGGGTGGCGGTGGTGTCCGGCGGCGACCCGGGCGTCTTCGCCATGGCCACCGCCGTGCTGGAAGCCGCGGCGGAGGAGCCCTACCGCGACGTGCCGGTGCGGGTACTGCCGGGCCTGACTGCCGCCAACGCGGCCGCCGCGCGCGCGGGCGCGCCGCTGGGGCACGACTACGCGGCGCTCTCCCTGTCCGACCGGCTCAAGCCGTGGGAGGTCGTCGCCCGGCGGCTGCACGCCGCGGCCGCCGCCGACCTCGTGCTGGCGCTGTACAACCCTGGCTCGCGCAGCCGCACCTGGCAGGTCGGCAAGGCCCGCGAACTGCTGCTGGAGCACCGTGCACCGGACACCCCGGTGGTCGTCGCCCGCGACGTGGGCGGAGGGGGCGAACGCGTCCGCGTCGTCCGCCTCGCCGACCTCGACCCGGCCAGGGTGGACATGCGCACCCTGCTCATCGTCGGCTCCTCCCAGACCCGCGTCGCCACGCGCGCCGACGGTGACGGCAGCGGTCACCAGGTCGTCTGGACCCCCCGGCGGTACCCGGAGGGCTGAGGGCGCCCGGTGGCCGGTCCCGGGCCGCTGCGGAGGCCGGGTGCCGCACACCGCAACCGCCCCCTCACCCACCCGCGCCCCGAAGGGTGGTGCGCAGCCATGCCGCAGCGGCGTCGGGGGTGGACACCTCGGGAACGTCCTCCGGGGTGGGCGGGCGGCGCACGAGAATCACCGGGACGCCCGCCTCCCGGGCGGCAGCCAGCTTGGGGGCGGTGGCGGAGCCGCCGCTGTCCTTGGTGACCAGCACCTCCACGCGGTGCCGCCGCAGCAGCTCGCGCTCCCCCGCCAGGCTGAAGGGGCCGCGGTCCAGGAGCACCTCCGCGTACGGCGGACACGCGCCCTCGGGCGGGTCGACGGTACGTACCAGGAACCAGGCGTCGCGGACCCCCGCGAAGGCAGCCAGACCCATCCGTCCCGTGGTGAGGAAGACGCGCCGACCCAGCGTGGGCAGCAGCCCTGCGGCGGCCGCGAGGTCGGCGGCCGGGTGCCAGTCGTCGCCGGGACCCGGGGCCCAGCCGGGCCGGCGCACCGCCAGCAGGGGAACATGGGTGGTGGCGGCCGCCCGGGCCGCATGGAAGCCGATGGTGCCGGCGAAGGGATGGGTGGCATCGATGAGCGCGTCGACCCGTTGCTCGCGCAGCCACCGCGCCATGCCCTCCGCGCCGCCGAAGCCCCCGACGCGCACCTCGCCCGGCGGCGGCACCGGACGCCGTACCCGGCCTGCCAGCGACGAGGTCACCCGCAGCCCGGGCCAGACCGCCCGGTCGGCCAGCAGCCCGGCGAGGCGGCGGGCCTCGGTCGTGCCGCCCAGGATCAGCACGTGCACGCGAGGCTCCTCTCGTGGGTGACGCCGTGGGTGAGGGCGGGCGGGACGCCCAACTGAAGCACACCGGTCTCCGCCCCGGCTGGACGACCGGCGCCTGCGCGACAGCTTCCGCCACGGCCGCGTACACGGCGCTGCTGACCGGCGAGTTCCCGGACCCGGTGCCCATCACCCTCCCCAAAGGGCAGACCCCGTCGTTCGCCCTCGCCGTGGAGGAGGCCGGCGACGGATGGGCCACCGCCGGGGTGGTGAAGGACGCCGGCGACGACCCGGACGTCACGCACGGCGCGCTGGTCCGCGCCACCGTGCGGCCGCTGCCCGCCGGCTCCGGCGTCGTCTTCCGCGCCGGGCCCGGCGTCGGCACGGTCACCCGGCCGGGCCTGCCGCTGGAGGTGGGCGAACCGGCGGTGAATCCCGTGCCGCGGCAGATGATGCGGGACCACGTGGCGCGGGTCGCGGCCGCGCACGGCGGCGGCGGGGACGTGGAGCTCACCCTGTCCGTCGACCACGGCGAGGAGATCGCCCGCTCGACGTGGAACCCGCGCCTGGGCATCCTCGGCGGCCTGTCCATCCTCGGGACGACCGGGATCGTGGTGCCGTACTCGTGCTCCGCCTGGATCGACTCGATCCGGCGCGGGGTGGATGTCGCCCGCGCGGCCGGGCGTACCCATCTCGCCGGGTGCACCGGCTCCACGTCGGAGCGGACCGCGGTCGCGGAGTACGGGCTGCCGGAGGACGCGCTGCTGGACATGGGCGACTTCGCGGGGGCGGTCCTGAAGTACGTGCGACGGCACCCGGTGGAGCGACTGACGGTCTGCGGCGGCTTCGCCAAGTTGTCGAAGCTGGCGGCGGGTCACCTGGACCTGCACTCGGCGCGTTCCCAGGTCGACAAGGGGTTCCTGGCGGCGCTGGCCCGCGAGGGCGGTGCCGGGGAGGCCCTGGCCGCCGAGGTGGCCTCGGCGAACACGGGCCTGGCGGCCCTGCAGCTGTGTGCGGCGGCGGGCGTTCGGCTGGGTGATCTGGTCGCGGTCGCGGCGCGTGATCAGGCTCTGCAGGTGCTGCGCGGCGCGCCGGTGGCGGTGGACGTGGTGTGCATCGACCGGGCCGGCACGGTAGTGGGCCGCAGCGCGGTCCGCTGAGCCGCTGGGCGATGCGCTGGCCGCTGCTGGGCAATCCGCCGAGAGTCCGGGCGGTCCGCCGCGCGTCCGGTGCGATCCTGGCCCCGCGCACAGCGGCGTGGCCGCCCGGGGAGCCCCGGACGGCCACGCATGCTGAGGACGACCGCTCAACCGCAGTCGGCTCGTGTCAGTCGCCGAAGTCGATGCAGACCGGCCCGGCGAAGGAGGTGTTGATGCCCTCCTCCTGCTCCAGCCACTGGTTGCAGGCCACGGTGACCTCGACCTCTTCCGGGCCGCCGTTCGCGCAGGCGGCGGCGGTGCCGGCACCGGCGAACAGAGCGGTGGCGGCGAGGGCCGCAGCAGCGGCAACGGTACGAACGGACATCAGAACCTCCTTGTACGGGCGAAGCGGAATGTCTTCGCACGAACATTCACGCAGCCCGCAGAAGTCGTTGCCCGTTTTGCGCCTCCGGACGGGTCATCAGCCGGCATCCATCCGTGGTGGCGGCCCGTCAGCACCGGCCTCCGGCCCTCCCGCACCGCCCTCCGGCGCCCTCGCGTGCCGCGCGCGAGCGGGTGAATACAGGTGGCTGTCACGGAAGTTCTCCGCGGCCAGGGTGCGGCCGACGAGGATGACGGCGGTGCGGCGCACCCCGGCCTCCCTCACCTGGTCCGCGATGTCGGCGAGGGTGCCGCGCAGGATCACCTCGTCCGGGCGGCTGGCCAGGGCGACCACGGCGGCAGGGCAGTCCGCGCCGTAGTGCGGCAGCAGCTCCTCCACCACGCGGTCGGCGTACGCCGCTGCGAGGTGGAGCACCAGCAGTGCGCCGCTGCGGCCGAGTGTCGCCAGGTCCTCTCCCTCCGGCATGGCGGTGGCCCGCTGCGCGACACGGGTGAGGATCACGGTCTGACCGACCGTCGGCACCGTCAGCTCCTGCCGCAGCGCCGCGGCCGCCGCGGCGAAAGCGGGCACACCGGGCACCACCTCGTAGGGCACGCCCGCCGCGTCCAGGCGGCGCATCTGTTCCGCGACGGCGCTGAACACGGACGGGTCACCCGAGTGGAGGCGTGCCACGTCGTGTCCGGCCTCGTGCGCGCGGACGAACTCCGCCGTGATCTCGTCCAAGTCGAGCTGCGCGGTGTCCACCAGCCGGGCGTGCGGCGGGCACTCGTCGAGCAGCTCGCGCGGCACCAGACTGCCGGCGTACAGGCAGACGTCGCAGGCGGCGAGGGTAAGGGCGCCGCGCAGCGTGATCAGGTCGGCGGCGCCGGGACCGGCGCCGATGAAGTGGACGGTCAACTCTGCGCTCCGGAGGGGGAGTCGGCCGTGAGCGGCTTGCGTACCGCCCACTGGGTGACGGGCATGGCCTGCCGCCAGCCGGTGAACGAGCCCACCGGGACGGCGTGCGCGACCGCGAGCCGCACCAGTTCCCCGCCGTGCCGGCGGCGGCGCTCGGCGAGCAGAGCCTCGGACTCGAGGGTGACGGTGTTGGCGACGAGACGGCCGCCGGGCGGCAGGGCGTCCCAGCAGGCGTCGAGCAGCCCGGGTGCGGTCAGCCCGCCGCCGACGAACACCGCGTCCGGCGTGGGCAGTCCGGCCAGCGTCTCCGGCGCGGCGCCGGACACCACCCGCAGGGCGGGGACGCCGAGCGTGTGCGCGTTGCGGGTGATGCGCTCGGCCCGCAGCGGGTCGCGCTCCACAGCGACGGCACGGCAGGACGGGTGGGCGCGCATCCACTCCACCCCGACGGAACCGGAACCTCCGCCCACGTCCCACAGCAGTTCGCCCGGGGCGGGTGCCAGTGCGGCCAGCGTCGCGGCGCGGACGTGGCGTTTCGTCAGCTGGCCGTCGTGCTCGTACGCCTCGTCGGGGAGACCGGGCACCGCACCGAGCGGCAACGCACCGGGCGCGCGGCGGCACTCCACGGCGACGACGTTCAGCGGGTCGCCGGGCGGGTGCGGCCAGTCGTCCGCGGTGCCGTCGCGGACGGCCTCACCGGCGCCGCCGAGCTGCTCCAGCACGCGCACCCGGCTGGGACCGTAGCCGCGCTCCCGCAGCAGCGCCGCGACCTCGACGGGGGTGCCGGCCCCCGAGCCGAGCACGAGCAGGCGGCGTCCGGGGTGCAGGGCGACGGCCAGCCGTGCGAGGGGCCGGCCCACGGCGCTCACCACTTCGGTGTCCTCCAGGGGCCAGCCGAGCCGCGCGCACGCGTATGACACCGACGACGGGTGCGGCAGCACCCGCAGCCCGCCCGGTCCGGCCTCCTCGGCCAGCGCCCGGCCGACGCCGTAGTGGAAGGGGTCGCCGCTGGCCAGCACGGCGAGCCGGCGCCCGGCGTACGCAGCGAGCAGCCGCGGCACCGCGCGCCGCAACGGCGACGGCCACGCCACCCGTTCGCCGCGGCACTCCGCGGGCAGCAACTCCAGTTGGCGCCCGCCGCCGAGGACCGCCTCGGCCTCCCGGAGCGCCGTCCGCGACGCCTCGGGCAACCCGCCCCACCCGTCGGCCCCGATTCCGACGACGGTCACACCCACGGACAGCTCTCCCGCCGACGACCAGCCACGACGGCCGACTCTAGCCCCGCCCGCCTCCCGCGCCCCACCCCTGTGGCCGGTCTCACCCGCGGGCCGGGATCGGCACGCTCAATGGTCACACCAGTCGGTGGTTCCGTCGGCCCCTGCCCATGCTCAGGCGTTCCAGACCTCGGCCACCCGCGACGCGTGGGGGCGGCTTCCGCGCGACCTGCCCGGGCGGCGCCGGCGCGCAGCGCGGGGTCGAGCAGATTCCGCCCGTACGCCCGGCGTGCCTGCGGGCCGGGCACGAGCAACGCGACCTGCGTGCCCGCGCCGGACAGCACGTCGACCTGCCGCGCCGCCGGGTTAGGGACATCCCTTCGACACCTCGCCTGTGTCGCCGCGCCGCGTGCGCACGCCCCGGGCGGCACACGCCCCGACTCGCACCCTCCCTGCGCGACGGAGATCATGGGGCCATGGACCACCACACCGTGCATCTCGCCCAGGACCCCGACGCCGACGCGCTGCTCTCCCGCAGTCCGCTGGCCGCCCTCGTCGGGCTGCTGCTGGACCAGCAGGTGCCGATGGAGTGGGCCTTCAAGGGACCCTGGACCATCGCGCAACGCCTGGGCGACGACGACCTGGACGCCCACCGCATCGCCGCCCACGACCCGGACGCGTTCGCCGCGCTGCTCTCCGAGAAGCCGGCCGTGCACCGCTATCCCGGCTCGATGGCCAAGCGGGTGCAGCAACTCTGCGCCTACCTGGTCGAGCACTACGACGGCGACGCGGAGTCCGTGTGGTCCGGCGCGGGCAGCGGCGCCGAACTGTTCAAGCGCCTCAAGGCGCTGCCGGGCTACGGCGAGCAGAAGGCGCGGATCTGCGTCGCGCTGCTGGGCAAGCGGTACGGCGTCACCCCGGAGGGCTGGCGCGAGGCGGCCGGCGCGTACGGCGAGGAGCACTCCTACCGCTCCGTCGCCGACGTCACCGGCCCCGAGTCCCTCGACCGTGTCCGCGCCACCAAGCAGGAGGTCAAAGCCGCCGCCAAGGCCGCCCGGGCGAAGGACTCCTGACGCGGGCGATCAGCCCTTGACCGCAGCGGAAGCAGCCAGGCGTCCACGCCCCGCGCGGCGAACCGGTCCCCGACACCTGCCCGGATCCGGGCCATCGAATGGCGGATGGCCGTGGCCCGCTCGTCGCCCACCTTCGCTGCAGCCGTCCCGGGCGTCCCGGGCGCACAACTCCCAGGCGGCGCCCCGGAGGTCCCACAGTTCCCCCCACGTCCGTCGCGGCGACCGTGTGGCCGGCTTGGCGTCAGCGCCGCCGCGCTGCGCCCGAGCGCGGCGGCGATCTCCGGATCCAGGCAGCCTTCCGCGTACAGCCGGTCGGGGATTCCGATGCGCAGACCTCCCGTGCCGGCAGCCGGCCGGCCCAGCCCCAGGGCGGCCCAGGCGAACTCCAGGTCGTCCGCCGTACGCGCCACCCAGCCGGGTGCGTCCGTGCCCGGGCTCAGCTGGAAGACACCGCGCAGGGCGGCGGGGTCCCGCTCCCCCCGACCGGTGGCCGGGGACCGCCGCGCACGGCCGGACGCCCGTCGACCGGACTCCCCCGCGTCGGAGCCGATGGTAAGCGGCTGTCGACGCTGCGTCACCCCCGTGCAGTAGCAGCGGTCGCGGCGCGGAGCGGTGTGCTCTCGACTGGAGGGGAACGGCCGTCTGCGGCAGGCGTACGGCGGCCCGCACGTGCAGCCAAGGAGGCCCCTCCGCCATGACCGCAGCCGGCGGGCTCGCTCTGATCATCATCGGCGCGATCCTGAAGTACGCCATCACCTGGAACCCGGAGGGCATCGACCTGCAGATCCTCGGGACGATCCTCATCTGGGGCGGTGCCGCCGGTCTGCTCATCGGCCTGTTCCTCACCTGGACGAAGCGGCGGCACGACGGGGACCGCAATCCGCCGTACAACCCGCCGCCGGACGACCGCTACTACGACGACCCGAACCGCTGGTGAGGTCCCGGCCCGCGCGGAAAGGGAGCCGGGCAAAGCGAACATTCCGGCATCGCACCGGTGTTGGGGGGCAGGGCCGGGGAAGCGGATGTGTGCCGCAGGCGTTCCCACCTCACGTCGAACAGCCCGGTTCGCCGCCCACGAAAGGACCCTGGCTGTGCACGTATCGCAATCCCTCAGACGCCGAGGTGTCGCGGCACTCGCCGCCGCGGCGCTCGCCGCACCCCTGATGCTGGCCTCTTCCACCGGTGCCAGCGCCTCGCCCGACCCGGCGAAGAAGGGGGAACAGCTCGCACGGAAGCTCGTGAAGCGGGCCGAGGCGGACGACGCCAAGTGGCACCTGCGGGTCTTCCAGGCCCTCGCGGACATCAGCGACGGCAACCGCGCGGCCGGTTCGCAGGGTCACGACCTGTCCGCCTGGTATGTGGGGACGCTGCTGCGCGGCGCCGGCTACGACGTGACGTACCAGGAGTTCGAGTTCACCTACGTGGAGACGCTCGCCGAGAAGCTGCACGTGGTGTCGCCGGACGCCCGCGAGGTACCCGTCCGGCTCATGACGTACACCCAGAGCACGCCGGAGGGCGGCCTGGAAGCCCCGGTGGCGGCGGTTCCGGAGGACGACAGCACCGGCTGCGAGGCCGCGGACTTCGCCGGCGGCGACTACACCGGGAATATCGCTCTGATCCAGCGCGGCGCCTGCACGTTCGCGCAGAAGCAGCAGAACGCCGCGGACGCGGGCGCGGTCGGCGCCATCGTCTACAACAACACCGAAGGCGAGCTGAACGGCACGCTCGGCGGCCCGGACGCGGCCCGCATCCCGACCGGCGGCGTCAGCCAGGCGGACGGCCGGGCGCTGGCGGCAGCCGCCGCGGACGGCAAGGTCGTGGTGAACCTGGAGGTGCGCGAACTCCAGGAGGAGCGCACCACCTCCAACGTGCTCGCCGAGACCCGTGGCGGCGACGCGGCGAACACGGTGATGCTCGGCGCCCACCTGGACGGCGTGTCCGAGGGCCCCGGCATCAACGACAACGGCTCCGGCACGGCCGGTCTGCTGGAGGCGGCGCTGGAACTGGCCCGCGCCGACCGGCACGGCAAGCATGAGAACAAGGTGCGGTTCGCGTTCTGGTCGGCGGAGGAGCTGGGCCTGATCGGCTCCGAGCACTACGTCGCCGAACTGTCCGAGGCACAGCGCGAGGAGATCGCGCTCTACCTCAACTTCGACATGATCGCGTCCCCGAACTACGGCCTGTTCGTCTACGACGGCGACGACTCGGACGGGGTCGGCGCGGGCCCGGGCCCGGCGGGTTCCGCCGAGATCGAGGCGGGCATCAACGGCTTCATGGACCGGGCCGGGTATGCGCCGCGCGGTACCGACTTCACCGGCCGCAGCGACTACGGCCCCTTCATCGCGGTCGACATCCCCTCCGGTGGCACCTTCACGGGAGCGGAGGGCGTCAAGACCCCGGAGCAGGCCGAACTGTGGGGCGGCGAGGCGGGCGTCGCGTACGACCCGTGCTACCACGCGGCGTGCGACGACCTGGACAACATCAGCATGGCGGCCTTCGACGCCAACGTGAACGTCATCGCGCACGCGGTCGGCACCTACGCCTGGGACACCAGCCCCGTGGACGCCGCCGTGGCGAAGGGCGCGAAGGAGGCGAAGTCGAAGTCGAAGTCGCTGACGTCCCCTTCGCCGGAGAACGGCGCCGAGGGCGAGCACATCCACGGCGGCGCCCACGCCGGCTGCGGCGAGGTCACGGAGTAACGGACCGGGGAGACCGGACGGGCCACCGGCCCGGAACGGCGCGCGGCGCGGGCGCACAGCCCGCGCCGCGCGCGCGTTCACGCCTACCGCACGCCCCCGCGCGCGCGATCTTCTTGCACCTCGCCCGCGCACCGAGGCTGCGTACGACGGTGGTCGCCCGGTAGGCTTTCCGTGTGATCTTCAAGCGAATCGGAAACGGGCGGCCGTACCCGGACCACGGCCGGGAAAGCACCCGCCAGTGGGCGGACGTCGCCCCACGTCCGGTGCGCCTGGACCAGCTCGTCACGACCAAGGGTCAGCTCGACCTGGAGACTCTGCTCGCCGAGGACTCCACCTTCTACGGCGACCTGTTCGCCCACGTCGTGAAGTGGCAGGGCGACCTGTACCTCGAGGACGGCCTGCACCGCGCCGTGCGCGCCGCACTCCAGCAGCGGCAGATCCTGCACGCGCGCGTCCTCGAACTCGACTGAGCCCGCCTGCGTGACGGCTCTGTGAGAGCTCCACCGCCGCCTCACGGCGAGCTGCACCGCACGGCGCCACCCGTCCGGGTCAACAGCGACGACGGCCGTACGAGCGGTTGTACTGCGCCGTACGGCCGATTCGTTACGGCACACCGTTGATCATCCAATAGGCAATGCACCCGGCGCGCACTACCCTGCGCTCATGAGCATGCTCACTCCCCCCGGCATGGGCGGCCAGTACCGCATCAAGGGTGATCGCTACCCGCGCATGCGGCGCCCGCGCAACCGCCGCAAGATCGTGCTCGCCGGCCTGGCGACGGCGATGACCCTCGGCCTGGTCGGCTGGGGCTCGCTGCAGATCGTCGGCGTGTTCGCGGGCAACGGCGACTCCGCCCAGGCCGCCGGCCGCACCGGGGACCAGTGCCGCGCCCAGGACGGCACGTCATCCGCCGACGGGCGCAACGCCGAGCAGGCGTCCGCCTCCGCGCGGCCCGGCGCGCAGCGGAACGGGAAAGCCGGCGAGGGGAAGGCCCCGACGGCCGTGCCGAAGCCGGGCAAGGTCACCGTGAACGTGCTCAACGCGACCTCGCGCAGCGGCCTCGCCGCCAAGACGGCGAAGGAGCTGAAGAAGCGCGGCTTCGCCGTCGGGGAGATCGCCAACGCCCCCGCACACCTCGACCACAAGGTCGACGCCCCCGGCCTGCTGATCGGTGCCGCGGGCGCCGAGACCCTCGCCCGGATGAAGGTGCTCGGCACGCAGCTGGAGGACGCGAAGACCCGCCACGACGACCGCGAGGGCGACGACGTCGACCTGGTGATCGGCAACGACTTCAAGGGGCTGGCGAAGCAGAAGGACGCCGACCGCGCGCTGACCGCGCTGGCGCAGCCCTCCCCGAAGCCGTCACCGAGCTGCTGACACCCCGCGAGGGCGGCCGACGGCCCGGGGCGCGGTCACCGGGGCGCGACGGGCACCCCGTGCGGGTCTCAGCCCGCGGTGCCGTACATGCGGTCGCCGGCGTCGCCGAGCCCCGGCACGATGTAGCCGTGCTCGTTCAGGCGCCGGTCGATCGCCGCAGTGACCACCCGGACCGGCGCCCCCGCCAGCTCCCGCTCCATCAGGTCGATGCCCTCCGGCGCGGCCAGCAGACAGAGCGCCGTCACGTCGTCGGCACCGCGGTGGATCAGCTCCTGGATCGCGGCCACCAGCGTTCCGCCGGTCGCCAGCATCGGATCCAGCACGTACACCTGCCGACCGGACAGGTCGTCCGGCATCCGGGTGGCGTACGTCGACGGCTGGAGGGTGTCCTCGTCGCGGATCATGCCCAGGAAGCCGACCTCCGCCGTCGGCAGCAGCCGCACCATGCCCTCCAGCATGCCCAGCCCGGCACGCAGGATCGGCACCACGAGCGGGCGCGGGTGCGACAGCCGTACCCCGCTCGTCGACGTGACCGGCGTGGTGATGTCCACCTCCTCCGTGCGCACGTCCCGCGTCGCCTCGTACGCGAGGAGCGTGACCAGCTCGTCGGCGAGGCGGCGGAAGGTGGGGGAGTCGGTGCGCTCGTCGCGCAGGGTGGTCAGCTTGTGTGCCACCAGCGGGTGGTCGACGACGTGGGTCTGCATGACCTCGACAGTAACGGAGGCATCTGCACGCCCAGCAGTGGCGTACGCCCGGCACCGGGGGAGACAGTGGTCGTGTACGCCGGAGGTGTGCATATGCCCGACAAAGGGAGAGACCGCGAGCGGGGACCGGCCACCGAGACGGCCGGCGAGGGCGCGACCCCCGAGATCGACCACGAGCGGCTGCGGCGGCGCGCCCGATTCCTGCGCGAGCTGAACGAGGCCAAGGAGCTCCGGGAGCGCGTCCAGCCGCGGCGCGCCCGGGTGGCACGTATGCGGCACCAGATGCGAATGCGGACCTTTCGCTGGTGAGATCGGCGGGTCGCGACGCCCGCCGCCGGAAACCCGACACGACGCCACGTCGAAGAGGCTTCGCGAAGCCGCTGTTTCTGCCACGATTCGACCTGGGACCGCACGGTCGCGATCGCACGGTCCTCGTCACCAACTCGGGCACACGGAAAACCAGTGGGAGAGTCAGGTGTACTTCGCCGCACTGCTCGCTCGCACCGACGACGGATGGCAAGCGAGCGACACAGAACTCGACGACGTGGAGACGCTCACCGATCTCGCCGACCTGGCCCGGGAGGCCGTGGGCGACGAGGAGACGGTGCTCGTCTGCATCGAACAGGACGGCGCCTGGTTCGGCGTCGTCCGGGTGGACGGGGAGGACGACCCGCGCGTCTTCGTCTCCGACGCCGCGGCCGCCATGCGCAGCGCCTACGGCGAGATGCTGCTCTCCGACGAGCTGCTCGGCCGCGAACCGGAGGACCTCGCCGCCCTCGAGCAGCTCGTGGACCTCGACGGGACGGAGGACGGCGAGCCGGAGTCCGCGACGGCGGACGGCCCGGCCGACGACTCCGGATCCGATCAGGTGCCGGCCGGACCGCTGGGTGACGCGGAGCTGCTCACCGACCTCGGCATGGACCCGGCGTCGGTGCTGTCCCTCACCGCGGAGGACGCGCTGACGGAGATCGCCGACGCCCTCGGCTGCACGGACATGCTCGAAGCCGTGCGCTGAGCTCCGCCGCGGGGCAGACCGACGTTCTGGGCGCGCCGGTGGCACTTCGCCCGGCCCGGTGTGCGGCTCCCGTGCGACGGAGCGCGGAGGACGGCTGCGGGGGTCGGCCCCGGGGACGCCGAGGGGCGCGGAGTCGCCGCGTCGCCGGGGCATCCGACGGGTGCGGTAGAACGGGCTCATGAACGACCCCGTGCGGGACCCGTGGGCGGAGCCGATGCACCAGGCGCTCATCGAGGCGCGCCTCGCCCTGGAGACCGCCGACGTCCCCGTCGGCGCCGTTGTCCTCGGCCCGGCCGGCGCGCCGCTCGCCCGCGCCCGCAACGCGCGCGAGGCCACCGGAGACCCGACGGCCCACGCCGAGGTCCTCGCCCTCCGTGCCGCGGCCCGCGCCCGCGGCGAGTGGCGCCTGGCCGGCTGCACCCTCGTCGTCACCCTGGAGCCGTGCACGATGTGCGCGGGCGCCGCGGTGCTCTCCCGCGTGGAGCGCGTGGTGTTCGGCGCTCTCGACCCCAAGGCGGGTGCGGCGGGCTCGCTGTGGGACGTGGTGCGCGACCGCCGTCTCAACCACCGCCCCGAGGTGGTGCACGGCGTCCTGGCCGATGCCTGCGGCGCGCTCCTCACGGACTTCTTCCGCGGGGCCCGGGGGACGTCGCACCCCGGCACGCGCTCCCGCCCGGATACCGATTTCGGCTGACGGCGACGGTGGGATAGGCTTCCTCTCGGTAGCGTGTCCGAGCGGCCGAAGGAGCTCGCCTCGAAAGCGAGTGAGGGGGCAACTCCTCCGTGGGTTCAAATCCCACCGCTACCGCTCCGCAGCACGGCGAAGGGCCGGACCCGACGGGTCCGGCCCTTCGCCGTGCCCGCTCCGCTCCCGGCAGCGCCCCCGCCCTCGTGTCCGCGCGCGCTTCCGTCCCAGGGCTGGGCCGCGGGCGGTCCCGGATGGTTAGACTCGCGCGATCGAACGGCAGATCGCACACGAGATCGATACGGGGCCGGCAGGGCCGGGAGGCGCAAGCGGTGGACATCAAGAAGGTCGTGGTTTACGTCGTCGTCGTCTTCATCCTGTGGACGATCATCACTTCGCCCGCACGGGCTACAGAGTTCGTCGGGGTCGGCTTCGAAGGCATATCCACCGCTGCCAAGAGCGTCGGCGAGTTCATGACGGAACTGGTCGACTGACGGCGACCGCGAGCCGCCGGCCCCGGCCCGGGACCGCCCGCGCGCGGTTCCGTCCGGACCCGTGTTCGTCGTGCATCTGGCCCAACTACCCAGCAACACGGAGTTTTCGGGTGCTTGCACGCTATGCGTCTGTCTTGTGATGCTATGACCGCTTTCGCCGGAACCGTGGACGGACCCGCACCCGCGAAGAGTGCGTGAAGGGTGGTTGCCGAGTGGACCGGTCACCGACGCTCCCTCAGGCGTCGCCCGGGCATCCCGTGGCGGCGGACACCGCCGGAACCGGCGCCGCGGACGCCGGCGGCGCCCCGAGCGGCCCGGCGGGTACCGGCGGAACGGCCGCCGGGACCACCGGCAGGGCCGGTGCGGCACCCCGCAGCCGGAGCGCGGCGGCCCGCGCGCTGACGCAGGCGCTCTTCGACGAACTGTCCGGCCTGGAGGCCGGGAGTGCCGCGCACAACCGGGTGCGGGACGCGCTGATCGAGGCCAACCTGCCGCTGGTCCGCTACGTCGCGGCCCGCTTCCGCAGCCGCAACGAGCCGATGGAGGACGTCGTCCAGGTCGGCACCATCGGGCTCATCAACGCCATCGACCGCTTCGACCCGGAGCGGGGCGTCCAGTTCCCCACATTCGCGATGCCGACGATCGTCGGGGAGATCCGCCGCTACTTCCGGGACAACGTGCGGACCGTGCACGTGCCGCGCCGGCTGCACGAGATGTGGGTGCAGGTCAGCGCGGCGACCGAGGATCTGACGGTGCTGCACGGCCGCTCGCCGACCACCGCGGAGATCGCGGAGCGACTGCGGCTGAGCGAGGAGGACGTGCTCGCCTGCATCGAGGCCGGACGCTCCTACCGGGCGACGTCACTGGAGGCCGCACAGGAGCGCGAGGACGGGCCGCCCGGCCTGCTGGACCGGCTCGGCTACGAGGACCCGGAGCTGGACGGCGTGGAACACCGCGACCTGGTGCGGCACCTGCTGGTGCAGCTGCCCGAAAGGGAGCAGCGCATCCTGCTGCTGCGCTACTACCGCAACCTGACGCAGTCCCAGATCAGCGTCGAGCTCGGCGTCTCGCAGATGCACGTGTCGCGGCTGCTGTCCCGGAGCTTCGCCCGCCTGAGGGCCGCAAACCGGATCGACGCGTAACTCTTTCGAAGGACCCGCTGAGCGGACGACAGGTCTCCGATCGGCAAACTTTGTCGACTTGGCGCTACATCGTGTTGCTGACTTGTGACATTCTGCGAGTAGCGCGTTTGATGCGGCCGCACCCGAAGGTATGGAAGAGGAGGTGCCTCTCACCCGAAGGGCGCCGCCGCGACCCGTCCGCGACCTCAAGGGGGTGGCATGTCCGTAGAACTGGGCAGCTCGAAGGTGCTCACCGAGACCACGACCGACGACGACGCACTGCACGGCCTTCCGGCGGTGCCCGAGGAGACGGCACCCCCCGCCGACAGCGCGGCGATCGACACCCGCACCCTCTCCCGCTCCCTGTTCCTGCGGCTCGCCACGCTGGACGCGGACAGCCCGGAGCGCGGATACGTCCGCGACACCCTGATCGAGCTCAACCTCCCGCTCGTGCGGTACGCCGCGGCACGCTTCCGCAGCCGCAACGAGCCGATGGAGGACATCGTCCAGGTCGGCACCATCGGGCTCATCAAGGCGATCGACCGCTTCGACTGCGAACGCGGCGTCGAGTTCCCGACGTTCGCGATGCCCACCGTCGTCGGGGAGATCAAGCGCTTCTTCCGCGACACCTCGTGGTCGGTGCGGGTGCCGCGCCGCCTCCAGGAGCTGCGGCTGGCGCTGACCAAGGCCGGCGACGAGCTGTCGCAGACCCTGGACCGTTCGCCGACCGTCTCCGAACTCGCCGCGTGCCTCGGGGTGTCCGAGGAGGACGTGGTGGACGGCCTGGCGGTGGGCAACGCCTACACGGCCTCGTCGCTGGACACGCCCTCGGTCGAGGAGGACGGCGGCGAGGGCTCGCTCGCCGACCGCCTGGGCTACGAGGACACCGCGCTGGAGGGCGTGGAGTACCGCGAATCGCTCAAGCCGCTGCTGGCCCGGCTGCCCGCCCGCGAGCGGCGCATCATCATGCTGCGTTTCTTCGCGAACATGACGCAGTCGCAGATCGGCGAGGAGGTCGGCATCTCCCAGATGCACGTCTCCCGGCTGCTGACCCGGACGCTGGCGCAGCTGCGCGAAGGCCTGATCTCGGAGGAGTGAGCGGTCCGGCGCGCGGCCGGCCGGCCCGCGCGCCGACGGACCGCGTCCGCCGGGCGGCGTGACGGACCGACCGCGCCGGAGTGATGGATCGTCAGGAGAGCGCCAGCCAGGCGACCCCGGCCAGCACGGCGACGACCACGACGATGCCGAGGATCAGGCCGAGACGCGGGCCGGAACCGCCTGTCGCGGCGGCACGCTGCTGCGGCGCGCCCTCGTCGACGAAGGCGCGGAACATCTGGGTGCTGCCCGCGGGGTCGGGCTGTCCGCCCGGGTTCGGGCCCTGGGGTGCGTGAGGGTTGTGAGCCATGAGTCAGGACCCTAGCGAACCGCGCTCGGCCGAAACAGCCCCGGCCCCCGCCGGAGAACGCCGTCGCGCGCCCCCGGAACCCTTCGGGAGGGGCCGTTCTCACGCAGATCAACTTGCGTGCAACAACCAATCGATCCTATGGTTGCCCTAAGCAACGAAACGCCAGGAGGTCACCACGGTGCCCAGGGAACCGGAGGACGCGGAGCCGGACCTCCGCCACTACCGCGAGCTGGCCCGCCAGCTGCGCTCCGTCGGCGTCGTCAACCGCGAGCTCGCCCGGCGCCTGCCGCATGACTGCCCTCCGGCGTCCGCGGGCCTGCTGACCCTGCTCCGCCGGCACGGCGAGATGCGCATGAGCCGGCTCACCGAACTGCTCGGCATCGACCTCTCGGTCACCAGCCGCCACGTCGCGCACGCCGCCGGGCGCGGCTGGATCGAACGCCTCCCCGACCCGCACGACGGCAGATCCCGGCTGCTGCGCCTCACCCACAGCGGCGAGAGCCGGCTCGACGAGCTGAGCGAGCTGGCCACCGAGACCATGCGTGAGTTTCTCGGCGACTGGAGCGCCGAGGAGGTCGCCACCCTGAGCTCGCTCCTGGAACGCCTCGGCCGGACCTTCGGCGACTGCCGTGCCCGGGGCGGCCACAGCCCCCCGCCCGGCACGGACGCCGCACCCGCCCCCGCCACCAGCCGCACGTAAGAGAGAAGCGACCCCTCGCATGGCAACCAGCACGCGCCCCCACGCGCACCGCGCCGGCGGACCCCGGACGGAAGGCTCCGCGGCCGCGCCGCCCATGACGCACCGCCAGATCATGGAGGCCCTGTCCGGGCTGCTGCTCGGCATGTTCGTCGCGATCCTGTCGTCGACGATCGTCTCCACCGCACTGCCGCAGATCATCGCCGACCTGGACGGCAGCCAGAGCTCCTACACCTGGGTGGTCACCGCCACCCTGCTCACGATGACCGCCACCACCCCACTGTGGGGCAAACTCGCCGACCTCACCAGCAAGAAGGTGCTGGTCCAGACATCGCTGGTCGTCTTCGTGCTGGCGTCCTGCGGCGCCGGCCTGTCGCAGAACACCGGCACGCTGATCGCCTTCCGCGCGGTGCAGGGCATAGGCATGGGCGGCCTGACCGCCCTGGCGCAGATCATCCTGGCCGCCATGATCTCGCCGCGCGAACGCGGGCGGTACAACGGCTACCTGGGCGCCACCTTCGCCGTCGCGACCGTCGGCGGCCCGCTGCTCGGCGGCGTCCTCACCGACACCGCCTGGCTCGGCTGGCGCTGGTGCTTCTACGCCGGCGTCCCGTTCGCCGTGATCGCGCTGCTGGTCCTCCAGAAGACCCTGCACCTGCCCGTGGTCAAGCGCCAGGGCGTCCGGATCGACTGGCTGGGCTCCGGCGTCTTCGCGGCCTCCGTCTCGCTGCTGCTGGTGTGGGTGACCCTGGCCGGCGACTCGTACGCCTGGCTGTCCTGGCAGACCTACGCCATGGTGGGCGGCTCGGTCGCGCTCGCGCTGCTCTTCCTCCTGATCGAGTCGCGGGCGAAGGAGCCGATCGTCCCGCTGCGGCTGTTCCGCAACCGCACCATCACGCTCGCCTCGCTCGCGTCGCTGTTCGTCGGCGTCGCGATGTTCGGTGCGACGGTCTTCCTGGCCCAGTACTTCCAGCTGGCCCGCGGCGAGTCGCCGACCATGGCCGGACTGATGACCACACCGATGATCGGCGGGCTGTTCGTCTCCTCCACCGTCTCCGGGCAGATCATCACCCGGACCGGGCGCTGGAAGGCGTGGCTCGTCGCGGGCGGCGTGCTGCTCACCGGCGGCCTCGCCCTGCTGGGCGGCGTGCGCTACGACACCGTGTACTGGCAGGTCGCGGTGTTCATGGGCCTGCTGGGTCTCGGCGTCGGCATGATGATGCAGAACCTCGTCCTGTGCACCCAGAACCAGGTGGACACGCGGGACCTCGGCGCCGCCAGCTCCGTCGTGACCTTCTTCCGCTCGCTGGGCGGCGCGGTCGGCGTCTCCGTGCTGGGCGCCGTGCTCGCCGAGCGCATCGCGGACTACGTGCGCGAGGGCATGGCGGAGCTGGGCGCCCCGGCCGCCGGCTCCGGCGGAGCCGTCGGCGGAATCCCCGACCTGAGTGAACTTCCCGGCCCCGTACGGGCCGTGGTGGAGAGCGCCTACGGACACGGCATCGCCGACATCTACCTGTACGCGGCGCCGATCGCGCTGGTCGCGCTGCTCCTGGTGGTGTTCATCGCGGAGGTGCCGCTGCGCACCAGGTCCGCGATGGAGGAGGAAGCCGCCCAGGAGGGACCGTCCTTGACGAAGGCACCCGCCGCCCCGGTGGCCGACGACACGGCGACCGCCGCCCCGGTGACGCTCGACGCCGCGAGCGCCCCGGCCACGCCCGCGCCGCGTCTCACGGGCACGGTGCGGGCCGCGGACGGCACGGGCCTCCCCGCCTCCCGGGTCACCCTGATCTCCCTGGACGGACGGCAGCTCGGCCGCTGCGTCGCGCACGCCGACGGCTCGTACGCGCTGGATGCCCCCGGCGCCGGCAGCTATGTGGTGATCGCCGCCGCCGACGGCCACCAGCCGCAGGCGTCCACCGTCGCCCTCGGCGAGGGCCGCGTCCGTCACGACCCGGTACTGGCGGGCACCACGGGCCTCACCGCCCAGGTGCGCAGCGCCGCGGACGGCGGCCCGGTGCCGGAGGCGAGGGTCGTGGTGACCGACGTGCGCGGCGACGTGCTCGCCACCGGCAGGACCGGTGAGCAGGGCGACTTCACCTTCGACGAGCTGCCGGCCGGTACCTTCACCGTCGCCGTGAACGCGCCCGGGCACCGGCCGGCCGCCCGGCCGGTCGACGTCGACGCGCTCGGCGCCCGCTGCATCGAGATCGCGCTGGCCCCGGGCGCACGCCTGCAGGGCAGCGTCCGGGCGGGCGCGGACCGCCGTCCGCTGGCCGACGCGCGGGTCACGCTCGTCGACGAGGCGGGCGGCGTCGTCGCCACATCGACGACGGGGGAGGATGGTGCCTACGCGTTCACCGACCTGGCCGAGGGCGAGTACACCGTCGTGGCCAGCGGCTACCCGCCGGCGGCGAGCGCGCTGAAGGTGGACGGCCGCGGCGTCGACGGCTACGACGTCGAGCTGTTCCATCCCGAGTCCTGAACGGCGCGCGACGAGGCGCGGAAGGAAGGAACACGAGCTGATGGCAGGCGTACGTGCGGACATCCGGACCCGTGACGGCTGGGCGGTGCGGCACGCGGTGCTGACCGTCACGGACGCGGCGGGCGAGCAGGTGCTGCGCGCGCCCGTCGACGACGACGGCTCCGTCCGCACCGACGACCCGCTGCCCGCGGGCTCGTACACGGTCCTCGTCACCGCCGTCGGCTACGCCCCCGCCGCCGTCACCGCCCTGGTGACCGCGTCGGGGCGGGCCGACGTCGGCACCCTGGAGCTGACCCGGCAGGACGGCACCCGGCTGCCCTCGCCGGGCCCGTGGACCATCGACCCGGCGCACTCCCGCGTCGCCGCCACCGCCCAGCACCTGGGCATCTCCAGCGTGCACGGGCGGTTCACCGCGTTCGGCGGCCGTATCGACATCGCCGAGGACCCGGAGAAGTCCCGTGTGGAGGCGGTGATACGCGCGGACAGCATCGACACCGGCAACGCGCTGCGCGACCGGCACATCCGCTCCGCCGACTTCCTCAACGTCGCCGAGCACCCGGACATCACCTACCGCGCCACCGGGGTCGAGGCGGCCGGCGCCGACGGGTGGACCGTGCGCGGGCAGCTGGCCATGCACGGCCTGGTGCGGAACGTCGACCTCGACCTGACCTGCCTGGGCACCGGCCCGGACTCCGCAGGCGCGCAACGGGCGGCGTTCCGCGCGACGACCGAACTGCGCCGGCACGACTTCGCGATGACCTACAACCAGGTCGTCGCGGCGGGCATCGCGGCCATCGGCACCACGCTGAAGGTCGAGCTGGACATCCAGGCCGTGCAGGGCGAGTCGCTGCCGCCGACACCCAAGTAGCTGGGCCCGGACGGCACACCCCTCGTGGGCTCGGGCGGAACCCGCCCTTCCGGGAGCGGGTTCCGGACGGGTTCCGGACGCGTTCCGCGCCGGTCACCGGCCCTCCGCCGCGAACAGCGGGCGTCGCACGGGTGACGGACGGGTGCGGCGCCGCTGGTGGGCCTCCCCCGCTCGCCCGGAAGGTGACCGGCGCCACCGTCACCACGTGCGTCTAATTCAACACTCAACGTTACTTAAAACGGATGGTCGGATGTGCATCCGGCACCGCTTCCCGACAGACTCTCGACCGCTGTCCGTCACACCAAGCGGAAGGTCTGTCACCATGCGTCACCTCGTGAAGTCCGCAGCGGCGATCCCGTTGCTGGCCGCAGGCGCTCTCGTCGGTCTCCTCAGTGGCACGGCGACCGCCGCGCCCACGGCGCCCGACGCGCTCCACGCCCCCTCGGCCCTCGTGCTCACCGTGGGGGACGGTGCGAGCGCCGCCACCGCGGTGCCGCTGCGCGCCGTCACCCTCACCTGCGGCCCGCAGGCCGCGGGCTCCCACCCGGCGGCGGCCGCCGCCTGCGGTGAACTCTCCGCAGCCGACGGCAACTTCGCCTCGATCGGCACCGGCGGCTCCGACCGCTTCTGCCCGATGGTCTACGACCCGGTCGTCGTCACCGCGACCGGCGTCTACGACGGCCGACGGGTGGACTTCGAGCGCACCTACGGCAACCCCTGCGAGATGGGAGCCTCCGGCACGGCGGTCTTCGCCTTCTGAGCCGGCTCTCCGCCCAGACGTCCCGCGAGCGCCTCCCCGCGGCGGGACGGGCCACCCGGCCCACCGGGCGGACGTGGGGTCCCCCCGTGCCCCATGTCCGCCCGGCTTCTCCTTCCGGCTCCCTACCCGGCTCCTTCCGGAGCCGTCACTCCGCCTCCGGGCGGGCGGCCGCTCAGCCGCGGGGGTAGGTCTGGGCGTCCATGACGTCGAGGTTGAGGAAGCGGGGCTCGCCCGTGCAGAGTTCGCGCATGCGGGCCGCGACCTCCTGCGTCTCCGCCAGGTCGTTGTTCCGCATCGCCGCCTCGTAGGAGGGGAACTCCACGATGTCGACGTAGTGGTCGGTGCGTTCGCGGTCGTGGGTGTGGAACTCGTGCGTGAGGGTGCGCTTCCCCTCGGTCGCCCGGAGGAACTCGTCGTAGAGCAGCTCCATCTCCGCGGGCCGCTTCGTGTCGTACTCGATGACCTGGATGAACGTCATCGTCATCACTCTCTCGAAGACCGGTTCCGATGCTCGCCCCCTCCTTCCATCCTGCGCCCGCGCGCGGCGACCGGCACGGCGGGACGGGACGGGACGCTGGATGGAGCGGGACGCCGACGGCCTCCGTCGCCTCCGCGGGTGCGGAGGCGACGGAGGCCGTCGGCGTGCGGGGCCGGTCAGTCCCGGCGGGAGCGCTTGGGCCGCCAGACGACCAGCGCGCTCGACTGGTGCACCTCGCTGTACGGCACGAGGTCCCGGCGATAGGAGGCGTGCACCTGCTGCTCGCGCTGACGCATCGCCACCGCCGCTCCCTCCACGGCCTGCTGGAGTTCAGCGACCCGCGACTGGAGCGCGGTGACCTGGTTCTCCAGCTCGATGATCCGCTTGATGCCGGCGAGGTTGATGCCCTCGTCCTGGCTGAGCTGCTGCACCTGGCGCAGCAGCTCGATGTCCCGCGCCGAGTAGCGCCGGCCGCGGCCGGCCGTACGGTCCGGGGAGACCAGTCCGAGACGGTCGTACTGGCGGAGCGTCTGCGGGTGGAGCCCGGAGAGCTGCGCCGCCACCGAGATGACGTAGACCGGGGAGTCGTCGGTCAGCTCGTACGGCTGCCGCCCCCCGAAACGCTGGCTGTTGCCGCCTCGGCCGCGCATCTCAGTCTCCCTTCGCTGCCTTGAACAGCGCCGCTCTCGGGTCCTCGTCCGCGGTGGCGTCGCGATAGGCCTCGAGCGTGTCCCGCGCCTTGTCGCCCAGGTCCCCCGGCACCGACACGTCGACGGTGACCAGCAGGTCGCCGCGGGTGCCGTCCTTCCGGGTGGCGCCCTTGCCGCGGGCCCGCATGGTGCGGCCGCTCGGGGTGCCCGGCGGCAGCTTGAGCGTGACGGGCGGGCCGCCGAGGGTCGGCACCTTGATCTCGCCGCCTAGCGCGGCTTCCGGGAAGGTGACCGGCACGGTGACCGTGAGGTTGTCGCCCCTGCGCCCGAAGACGGGGTGCTTGTCGACGTGGACCACGACGTAGAGGTCGCCGTTGGGGCCGCCGCGCTCGCCGGGGGCGCCCTTGCCGCGCAGCCGGATGCGCTGCCCGTCGGTGACGCCCGCGGGGATGCGGACCTGCATGGTGCGCGAAGAGGTCGCCCGCCCGCTGCCCTTGCAGACCTCGCACGGGTCCTGCGCGATCAGACCGCGGCCCTTGCAGTCCACGCACGGGTCGGTGAGCGAGAAACCACCGCCGCCGCCCCGGCTGACCTGGCCGGTGCCGACACAGGTCGGGCACACCCGCGGCGTGCCGTTCTTGTCGCCGGTGCCGGAACAGGCCTTGCAGGCGGCGGAGGAGGACATCCGCAGCGGCACCGTCGCACCGTCCACGGCCTCGGTGAAGCTGAGCGTCACCTCCGACTCGACGTCCTGCCCGCGCCGCGGCTGCGTACGGCCGCCCGCGCCGCCGCGGTTGAACAGGCCGCCGAACACGTCGCCCAGACCGCCGCCGAAGCCGCCGCCCTGGGGTCCACCGGCCGGGCCGCCCTGGGTGCCGCCGAACAGGTCGCCCAGGTCGAAGTTGAACGAGCCGCCGCCCGCCCCGGGTCCGGGACGGAATCCGCCGCCGCTCCCGAAGAGGGCGCGCGCCTCGTCGTACTCCTTGCGCCGCTTGGCGTCACCGAGGACGTCGTACGCCTCCGAGGCGTCCTTGAAGCGCTCCTCGGCGGCCGCGTCGCCCCGGTTGGCGTCCGGGTGGTTCTCCCGGGCGAGCTTCCGGTAGGCCTTCTTGATCTCGGCCTCGGTGGCGTCCTTCGGGACGCCGAGGACCTTGTAGTAGTCCTTCTCGATGAAGTCCTTGGTGCTCATCCCCGACGTCCCTCCTCTCCTGCCTGCGCGTACCCGACGTCAGCCCTCGTCCGGGCCACCGTCGTCCTTGTCGTCCGCCGCATGCTCGTCCGGCTCCCCCTGCGCGCCCGGCTGCGGTTCGGCGACACCCACCCGTGCGGGACGGATGGTGCGCTCGCCGATGCGATACCCGGGCTGGAGGATCTGCACGCACGTCGTCTCGGTGACTTCCGGCGAGTACGAGTGCATCAGCGCCTCGTGCACGGTCGGGTCGAAGGGCTCGCCCTCCTTGCCGAACTGCATCAGGCCCATCTTGGCCGCGACCATCTCCAGCGACTCGGCGACCGACTTGAAGCCGCCCACCAGTTCGCCGTGGTCCCGGGCGCGGCCGATGTCGTCGAGCACCGGCAGCAGTTCCGTCAGGAGGTTCGCCACGGCGATCTCCTTGACGGAGACGCGGTCCCGCTCGACCCGGCGGCGGTAGTTCTGGAACTCCGCCTGGAGCCGCTGGAGGTCCTGCGTCCGTTCGTTCAGCGCGGTGCGGGTCTGGTCGAGCTGCGCGGTCAGCGCCGCGCCCCCGGCCGCCGCACCCTGCCCGTCGGTCGCGTCCCCGGCCGGGCCCGCCGGGGCCGCCTCCTCCTCGGAGGCGGACCCGGCGGCCGCTGCCGCGTCGTCGGACGCGGCGTCGGTTTCGGCGTCGGCGGGGACGTCGGGCTCCTGCGCGAAGCCCGGGGTCTCCTCCGTCACGCGGCACCGTCCTTCGGCTTGTCGTCGTCCACGATCTCGGCGTCGACGACGTCGTCGTCACCGTCGGCCTTGGCCTCACCGGCGCCGGCTCCCGCGCCGGCCTCGGCGCCTTCGCCGCCCTGGGCGGCCTGCGCGTCGGCGTACAGCGCCTGGCCCAGCTTCTGGCTGGTGGCCGCGACCTTCTCGGAGGACTCGCGGATGGCGGCGGTGTCCTCGCCCTTCAGCTTCTCCTTGAGGTCGGTGAGTGCTTCCTCGACCTCGGTCTTGACGTCCCCGGGGACCTTCTCGTCGTTGTCCTTGAGGAACTTCTCGGTCGTGTAGACGAGCTGCTCCGCCTGGTTGCGGGTCTCCGCGGCCTCGCGGCGCTTGGAGTCCTCGTCGGCGTACTGCTCGGCGTCGCGCATCATGCGCTCGATGTCGTCCTTCGGCAGCGCGGAGCCGCCGGTGACGGTCATCTTCTGCTCCTTGCCGGTGCCGAGGTCCTTCGCCGCGACGTGCATGATGCCGTTCGCGTCGATGTCGAAGGTGACCTCGATCTGCGGCACACCGCGCGGGGCCGGGGGCAGGCCGGTCAGCTCGAACATGCCGAGCTTCTTGTTGTACGCCGCGATCTCGCGCTCGCCCTGGTAGACCTGGATCTGCACGGACGGCTGGTTGTCCTCGGCCGTGGTGAAGATCTCCGAACGCTTGGTCGGGATCGTGGTGTTGCGCTCGATCAGCTTGGTCATGATGCCGCCCTTGGTCTCGATGCCGAGGGACAGCGGGGTGACGTCGAGCAGCAGGACGTCCTTGACCTCGCCCTTGAGCACACCGGCCTGGAGGCTGGCGCCGATGGCGACGACCTCGTCCGGGTTGACGCCCTTGTTGGCCTCCTTGCCGCCGGTCAGCTCCTTGACCATGTCGGCGACGGCGGGCATGCGGGTCGAGCCGCCGACCAGGACCACGTGGTCGATCTCGGACAGCTGGATGCCGGCGTCCTTGATGACGTTGTGGAACGGGGTCTTGCAACGGTCCAGCAGGTCCTGGGTGAGCTGCTGGAACTGGGCGCGGGTGAGCTTCTCGTCCAGGTGCAGCGGGCCCTCGGCGGAGGCGGTGATGTAAGGCAGGTTGATCGTGGTCTCCGAGGAGGAGGACAGCTCGATCTTCGCCTTCTCCGCGGCCTCGCGGAGCCGCTGGAGCGCCATCTTGTCCTTGGCCAGGTCGACCCCGTGACCGGAGTGGAACTGCTTGACCAGGTGGTCGACGACGCGCTGGTCCCAGTCGTCACCACCGAGGTGGTTGTCGCCGTTGGTCGCCTTGACCTCGACCACGCCGTCGCCGATCTCCAGCAGCGAGACGTCGAACGTACCGCCACCGAGGTCGAAGACCAGGATGGTCTGGTCCTCCTTCTCCATGCCGTAGGCGAGGGCGGCGGCGGTCGGCTCGTTGACGATGCGCAGGACGTTCAGGCCCGCGATCTCGCCGGCCTCCTTTGTGGCCTGACGCTCGTGGTCGTTGAAGTAGGCGGGGACGGTGATGACGGCGTCCGTCACCTTGTCGCCCAGGTAGGACTCGGCGTCCCGCTTGAGCTTCTGGAGCACGAACGCGCTCATCTGCTGCGGGTTGAAGTCCTTGCCGTCGAGGTTGATCTTCCAGTCGGTGCCCATGTGGCGCTTGACCGAGCGGACCGTACGGTCCACGTTGGTGACGGCCTGGCGCTTGGCCACCTCACCGACGAGCACCTCGCCGTTCTTGGCGAAGGCGACGACGGACGGCGTGGTCCTGGCGCCCTCGGCATTGGTGATGACGGTGGGCTCACCGCCCTCGAGAACACTGACGACGGAGTTCGTCGTACCCAGGTCGATGCCGACCGCTCGTGCCATTTCAGGTTCCTCCAGCTAATGCCTTGAGTGGATATGACTCAAGAGTGCATGAGGCCCACGAATCTGTCAAAGGACATGAGTCTTGCCCGCTCAACTCTTATGCTGCACTTATGTGCACACTGGCATCACCGCAGCTCAGAGCGCTCCCGCAAGACTCCCGACATTCAGCGCACCGGTCCGCAGCCCTGCCGGGGCGGTCGGGTCAGTCCGGGGCGGGCTGCGAGTGCGGCAGCCGGTCGGACGCCTCGCACCACTCCACCGCGACGACGGCGGCGTCGTCCCGCAGGTCCCGGCCGGTGTGCCGGTCGACGGCGGCCAGCAGCCTGTCCGGCAGCACCTCGATCGGCGCGGTCAGCAGGGCCCCCGCCACCGACAGCAGCGGGAAGAACTGCCCTCCGGCGTCCCGCGCCTCGTCGATGCCGTCGGTGTACAGGAGCAGCCTCTCCCCCGGCTCCCACTCCCGGACGGACGCGGGGAAGCCCTCGGCGAACAGGTGCGCAAGCCCCAGCGGCGGCAGCGCCTCCCCGGAGCCGACGAAACGGGCGGCGCGCCCGTTCAGCAGCAGCGGCGGCGGGTGCCCGAGGTTGACCATGCACAGCCTCGGCCCGTCGATCTCCAGCAGCACGGCGGTCACGAACAGCTCGCAGCCGTCCTGGGTCCCGGTGTAAGAGTCACCCGGATCTCTCTCCAGCCGCGCGACGGCCTCCGAGCAGCGAAGCGCCACCCGCGACACGTTCGGTTCGTGGTGCGCCGCCTCGCGGAACGCACCGAGCACCGCGGCGGCCGTGCGGATGGCGGGCAGGCCCTTGCCGCGGACGTCGCCGACGATCAGCCTGACGCGGTCGCCCTCGACCACCGCCTCGTAGAGATCGCCGCCGATCCTGGCCTCGGACTCGGCGGCGACGTAGCGCGCCTCGAAGCGCAGCCCGCCGGCCTCGCGCGGCATCGGCGGCAGCAGCGCGAGCTGGGCGGCCTCGGCCACCCGCTGCACCTGGGTGAGCTGCGCCACGCGCCGCTCTCTGGCGGTGGCAGCCACCAGAGAGGCCACGCTCACCACGGCCACAGCGCCGACGACCGTGCCGTGGAGGAAGGGGCCGTCGTCGGGGTCGACGAACGCGGTACCGACTCCGACGAACAGGGCGGCGAGCGAGACGGCGAGCACCTGACGCGGCGACCCCCGGATCGCGGCCAGGGCGGGCACCGGGGAGAGCAGCGAGCCGGCACGCAGATTCGGGGCGTCGCCGATGTCGTCGCCGACCTCCACCAGAGCGACGACGAGCAGCAGGAGCCAGGGCAGCAGGGCCCACAGCGCCCCGCGCCCCGCCGCATCCCGTGACCTGCTGTTCAATCGGACCGCCACCCGGTTCGCCCCCAGAATCACTTTTATGCCGAAACGGTATCGCAGGAGGTCGGGCGACGCAGATCACCGCGGCATCGGGTGCAGCACTCCCGTGATACTGGGTAGGCTCGTACGAACCAGATAAGTTACTGCTTAGTAAACGAGTCGTCGCCGTGCCGGCGCAGGCTCGCCCGCAGGTCCGAGGAGCCGTCATGCAACTCGCCGCGATCGTCGTCTCGCTGGTGCTGGCCGTGGTCGGCACCGCGCTGTTCGCGCGCGCCATCGCCCAGATCTACCGGCACGTGAAGCTCGGGCAGGCGGTGCCCGCCGGCACCCGCACCGACGACCCCGCGCAACGCACGCTCACAGTGGCGCGCGAGTTCCTCGGGCATACCCGGATGAACCGCTGGGGCATCGTCGGCTTCGCGCACTGGTTCGTCGCCGTCGGCTTCTTCACCCTGGTGCTGACCCTCGTCAACGCCTTCGGCCAGCTCTTCCAGGCGGACTGGGTGCTGCCGATCATCGGCACCTGGCTGCCGTACGAGATGTTCATCGAGTTCATCGGCCTGATGACGGTCCTGGGCATCGCCACGCTGATCGTCATCCGCCAGCTGAGCCGCCCCGACCGTCCGGGCCGCAAGTCCCGCTTCGCCGGCTCCACCACCTGGCAGGCGTACTTCGTCGAGGCCGTCATCCTCGTCATCGGCCTGGCCATCCTCACCCTGCGCGGCCTGGAGGGCGTGCTGCACGACGTGCACGGTTACGAGGCCGCGTACTTCGTCACGTACCCGCTGGTCGCCGCGTTCGACGGGCTGAGCGTCACGACCGTGCAGAACCTGGTCTACCTCGTCGCGATGCTCAAGATCGGCACGTCGTTCGTGTGGATGATCGTCGTCGGCCTCAACACCGACATGGGCGTCGCCTGGCACCGCTTCCTCGCCTTCCCCAACATCTGGTTCAAGCGCAACGCCGACGGCGCGACCGCGCTGGGCGAACTGAAGCCGATGACCTCCGGCGGCAAGGAGATCGACTTCGAGACCGCGCTCGACGAGGACAACGAGGAGGAGGTCCGCTTCGGCGTATCCCAGGTCGAGGACTTCTCCTGGAAGGGCCTGCTGGACTTCTCCACCTGCACCGAGTGCGGCCGCTGCCAGTCGCAGTGCCCGGCCTGGAACACCGGCAAGCCGCTGTCGCCCAAGCTGCTGATCATGTCGCTGCGCGACCACGCGCACGCCAAGGCGCCGTACCTGCTCGCGGGCGGCGGCAAGTCCATGGAGGGCGAGGAGAAGGCCACCGAGGAACAGCTGCGCGGCGTCCCCGCAGACGCGCTGGCCGAAGCCGAACGCCCGCTGGTCGGCGACCTCGCCGCCGGCGGCGTCATCGACCCCGACGTCCTGTGGTCCTGCACCACCTGCGGAGCGTGCGTCGAACAGTGCCCCGTGGACATCGAGCACGTCGACCACATCGTCGACATGCGCCGCTACCAGGTGATGATCGAGTCGGCGTTCCCGAGCGAGGCCGGGACGATGCTCAAGAACCTGGAGAAGAAGGGCAACCCCTGGGGCCTGGCCAAGAAGCAGCGCCTGGAATGGACCAAGGAGCTCCAGCGGGACACAGACTTCGAGGTGCCGGTCGTCGGCAAGACCGTCGACGATCTCACCGAGGTCGAGTACCTGTACTGGGTCGGCTGCGCCGGTGCCCTGGAGGACCGGGCGAAGAAGACCACCAAGGCGTTCGCCGAACTCCTGCACATCGCGGGCGTGAAGTTCGCCATCATGGGCGGCGACGAGAAGTGCACGGGCGACTCCGCGCGACGGCTGGGCAACGAGTTCCTCTTCCAGCAGCTCGGCGAGGAGAACGTGGCCAACTTGAACGCCGCGTTCGGCGAGGATGAGGACGACGAGGCGACCAAGAAGCCCGCGACGAAGAAGAAGATCGTCGCCACCTGCCCGCACTGCTTCAACACCATCGCCAACGAGTACCCGCAGCTCGGCGGGCACTACGAGGTCGTCCACCACACCCAGCTGCTCCAGCACCTCGTCGACGAGGGCCGGCTCGTGCCCGTCACCCCCGTCGAGGGTCTGATCACCTACCACGACCCGTGCTACCTGGGCCGCCACAACAAGGTCTACACGCCCCCGCGCGAGATCATCGGCAAGGTCCCGGGCCTCCGCAACGAGGAGATGCACCGCCACAAGGAGCGCGGCTTCTGCTGCGGCGCCGGCGGCGCACGGATGTGGATGGAGGAGCGGATCGGCAAGCGCATCAACAACGAGCGCGTGGACGAGGCCCTCGCCATCGAGCCGGACATCGTCTCCACCGCCTGCCCGTTCTGCCTGGTGATGCTCTCCGACTCGGTCAACGGCAAGAAGAACGACGGGAAGGCCAAGGAGGAGCTGCAGGTCGTCGACGTGGCGCAGCTCCTGCTGGACTCGGTGCGGACGCCCTCCGACCCGCCGCCCGCGGGCGGCGAGGACACAGCCGGCGAACCCGACCCGGAGCCGCAGCCCGACCGCGACCCCGAGCCGAAGCCGGACCCGACTCCCGCCTCCTAGCGGTACGACCCGCGCGCCGCGCGCCGCCCCCTCGACGGCGGGCCCCTGTCCGGGGCCCGCCGTCGTCGTGCGTCGCATCTCCGCCCGCGCGTCACGTGCAGTGCACCGCACGTGAACGGCCGTACAACCCTTGGTGTCCGTCGGAGGTCTCCCCCAACGTCCCCGCCAGGCGCCCTGACGGCTCCCGGCATCCGCTCTCGTGCCCTGGAGACTCACGCAGTGCCCAAGCGCTACCGCAGATCCGCCCTCGCCCTCTCCGTCGCCGCCGCCGTCACCGGCGGCCTGATGACTGCCGCCATGCCCGCCGTCGCCGAAGAGGCCACACTGCACGGCGACTTCAACGCCGACGGCTACCGCGACGTCGTCGTCTCCGCCTCGAACGCCCGCGTCGACGGCGCATTCGGCGCGGGCCAGATCGTCGTCTACTGGGGCGGCCCCGACGGTCTGCAGCCCGACCGCCGTTCGCCGATCCACCAGGACTCGCGCGGCGTGCCCGGCTCCCCCGAGGAGGGCGACGGCTTCGGCGCCATGACGTACGCCGGGGACTTCGACGGCGACGGCGTGACCGACCTGGCCGTCGGTGCACCGGGCGAGGACCTGACGGGTGACAAGGACAGCGGGATGCTCACCGTGCTCTGGGGCTCCGCATCCGGCCTGGTCAGCGGCGACACGCTCGCCAACCCCACCAAGTTCGACGGCGACTTCTTCGGCAAGGCCATCGTCGCGGGCGACTTCGACGGCGACGGCGTGACCGACCTGGCCGCCGGCAGCTCCTCGACCACCGTGGTCTTCTACCAGCAGGGCATCGACCGGGCGGGCGAGGCCACCGAGTCCCGCTCGGTGCGGACCCCGATCCTCCCCGGGGAGGGCGGCGTCTTCTTCCTGACCGCCGGGGACGTCGACGGCAACGGCGCCGACGACCTGGTAGTCAACGGCTTCGACTCCGAGGCCGAGAGCGGCTACCACTGGAACGCCAACTTCTACTACCGCGGCGTCGCGGGCACGGGCATCGCCGGCTCCGCGGACCGCATGACCCCCGGGATCATCACCGGCATCGGCGACACCAACGGCGACGGCTTCGGCGACCTCGTCATCGGCGAGTCCTGGGACGAGGGCCCGCCCGGTTCGGTCAAGGGCGGCAAGGTCAGCATCCGCTACGGAACGCCCGACGGCCCCAACGGCGTCGTCAAGGAGATCACCCAGGACACCGGCGGCATCGCGGGCGGCTCGGAGAAGGACGACGCCTTCGGCGCCGAGCTGGACCTCGGCGACGTCAACGGCGACGGCCTCATGGACCTGGTCATCGGCTCGGCCGGGGAGAACCTCGGCGAGGATTTCGACACCGGCGCCGTGCATCTCCTCTACGGCTCGCCGACCGGCATCACCCCGACCGGCGCGCAGTACTTCAACCAGGACGTCGCCGGCATCCCCGGCAGCAACGAGGACGAGGACTTCTTCGGCAGCGACGTCCACCTCGCCGACGTGGACGGGGACGGCAACGCAGACCTCACCATCGGCGCGAGCGGCGAGAACAACGACAACGGCGCCGTCACCGCACTGCGCTCCGACGGCGCGAAGATCACCACCAGCGGAGCCCAGTGGATGAGCGCCACCTCCGCCGGCGTCTCCACCTCCGGCCGGCCGCTGTTCGGTGTGAACTTCGCCGGCTGACCCCGGCAGCACGACGGCCGCCCCCACCCCCTCGGTGGGGGCGGCGCGTACGGGTTTCCCTAGGGGATGTCACAGGTCAGACGCGATGTCCGGCCGTTTGCTGCCGGAGCGTCACCACAACCGCGCGGACACGGTACGTTCGAAGACGTGGCTGGATTCAGGATCGGACGCGGCAGGAACTCCCGCAACGCGCAGCAGGGACCGTACCCCCCGCACGGCCAGGCCCCGGACCAGGGGCCCGGCCCGGGGACGTACGGGCAGGGGCAGCACCACGGACCAACCTCGGGCGGTCGCGGCGGCCAGACCTGGCCCGCCGGAGGCGGCGGCCGGGGGGAACCGGAGTACTTCGGCGAGCCGCAGGGCGGCGGTTACGGCTACCCGGGCGGAGGCCCGCAAGGCGGCCACCCCGGCGACAGCCGCTCGCGCGCCGACAACCCCGGCCACACCAGGGCGTTCAGCATCCACGACCCCTCGCCGTACGGACACGGCGACGGACACGGCGACGGGCAGGGCTACGACGGCGGCTATTCCGCGGGCAGCGTGCACTCCGCCGGACACGCGCCGCCCGCCGGCCCGCGGCTGCACTGGAAGGAACTGCTCCAGGGCATCGTGCTCCGCCCCAACGCGACCTTCTACCAGATGCGCGACTACCCCGTGTGGGGCCCGGCACTGACCGTCACCTTCGTCTACGGCCTGCTCGCCGTCTTCGGCCTGGACGAGACGCGCGAGAGCGTCATCGACGCGACCCTCGGCACCGCTCTCCAGTACGTTGCCGGCACCGGCATCGCCATGGTGATCATGGGGCTGATGCTGGGCGCGGTCACGCACACCCTGGCCCGCCAGTTCGGCGGCAACGGGATGTGGGCGCCGACCATCGGCCTGTCCATGCTGATCATGTCGCTCAGCGACGCACCCCGCCTGGTGCTCGCCATGTTCATGGGCGGCACCGCGACCGCCGTGCAGGTCGTCGGCTGGATCACCTGGATCGCCGCGGGCGCGCTGTTCACCTCGATGGTCAGCCGTTCGCACGACCTGCCGTGGCCGCGCGCGCTGGGCGCCTCGGCGATCCAGCTGATGGCGCTGCTCGCCCTGGTCAAGCTCGGCACTCTCTGACGGCGCACTTCGGGGCCGGGCCCTGGCGCCCGGCCCCGAAGCACCGCACTCGCAGCTCACAACTCACAACTCACAACTCGCCGCTCGCCGCTCGCCGTCCGCAGCTCAGCGCGTCACGCGAAGCGCTGCGCCGCCGAGCCATCGCACTCCTGGAGCCGCACCGGCTCCGTGGCCCCGGCCAGCGTCAGGCACAGCCCGGTCGCCTCGGCCGGGCGGAGCGTGGCACCGTCCCGTACGAACTGCTGGTTGGCGCCGCCGTGGCAGTTCCACAGCGCGAGCCCGGCTCCCGCCTCGTAGTCCCCGTCCGGCACGTCGAGGCACCGGTCGTGGGTCAGCTCCGTGTGGAGCTGACGGGTCTCCGGGTCGAGCCACCAGCCCTGGTTGCGCTCGCCGTTGCAGCTCCAGCCGCCGACGGCCGTGCCGTCGCGGCTGCTCGCGCCCTCGGCGTCCAGGCAGCTGCCGGTCGCCTCGTTGCGCAGCGGCCCGAAGACGTCGTCCCACGCCAGCTCGTACAGCCGCGGCTGCCCCGCGCCGCTCGGATCGGCGCAGGACGCCTCCCGCACGCCCTGCTGCCCGGCCTGGTAGACGGCCGTGAAGCAGGATGCGAAGGCGCCGTGGCCGCGCTTGTTGGGGTGGAAGGACTGGCGCACCGAGTTGGAGTCCGGCGGGAACGGGTTGGTGAGGTCGACGTACAGGCCCCGCGCCCAGGTGTTCTCCATGCACACCTCGTGGCCGTGGAAGAGCCGGGACGCGTCCAGGTACGTGGCGCCGGCCTGGCGCGCCGCCTCCCGCATGCCCTTCTCGAACGCCGGCACCGCGTAGTTCCGGGCGAAGGCGGCGTCGCTGTCGTAGCTGGTGCAGCCGCCGAACAGCTTGCCGGGGTAGTCGGGGTTGTCGTACACGTCCGGGCCGAGCGGACCGGGATACCCCATCACGACCAGCTGGTAGTCGTCGTCGGCGTAACCGGCCTGCCGCATCACGGTCCTCAGGTCGCCGACCGTCGCGACGACCTTGGGCTGCAGGCCGTCCACACGCGCCTGCCAACCGGGCCGGTACTTCGGGTGGCAGGCGCCCTGGAAGGTGAACCAGCGCACCACGCAGTCCGTGATCACCGGCCCGAACCGCAGGTCGTCGTTGGCGCCCGCGACCAGCACGATCTGCTGGATGCGGGTGTTGCGCGCCTTGATGGCCAGGTTGTCGCTCTGCACCAGCTCGTCCGCGTACTGCGGTGTGCCGCCGATGCGGATGTTCACCGTCGAGGCCCCCGAGCAGGCGACGTTGAAGGTCACGTCCGCCGGGATGCCGGTGCGGTGGATCGCCGCGTCGGGCGAACGGTGGCACCAGTTGTCCGGCCCGTCCGTGCCCGGCTCGTAGGTGCCGACGCCCTCACCGCTGATCTCACTGTCGCCCAGCGAGATCAGCGACGTCTTGCGCTCGTCCATCGGCCGGATCGCCGGGTCGCCGTAGAGCGTCTCCGCCTGCGCCGCCCGTGCGTCCTCCAACTCCGCCGACAGCGGCACCACGTCGGCCGCCCGCTCCTCGGCGGCGGCCGGCGCCGCAGCGGGCCCGCCGCCGGTGAACGCCAGCACCGCGGCCAGCAGTCCCGCGGTCACCGCCGTCCGGCCGAGGCGTCCCGCACTTCTCGCACGTGCCATGGGGTGCTCCCGTCATGGAGGCATCAGTGTTACCCGTGGTTCTTACTCGCAGGTACGCCTCTCGGGAAGCCCATCCGACGCAAGAATCCGGCCAGTTACGGCTTCGGCGCCGGTCGCCGCCGGCACCCGCCGCGACGGAACCGGTGCCTCGGCGTCGGCTACGGCAGGTCCCCGGGCACGTACTCAGGTCGCCGTACACCCGCACCCATCGGTAAACCTGCTGCGGGCCGTGGACGTCGGCCGTCCAGCCGCGGTCGGCGGTCCCGATCACGTAGCTGCGCGGGCCGCGGCGCAGGAGCGGGCAGTCGCGCTCGCGCACCGCGCTCCGGGGATCCGCCCAGGAGGTTCCGCGCCCCCGCAGGCCCGACCCGCTCCCGGGTCCCGGGCCGTTCCGCCCCGGGTCAGGCGTCCCGCACCTGCCCCGCGCGCCGTACCACCGGCTGCTGCACCGACCACGGGAACTCGATCCACGCCTCGGTCCGCTTCCACACGTACGCGCACTTCACGACGGACTGCGGCTTCTCGTAGATCACCGCGGTCCGCACGTCCGCGACGTGCTCCGCGCAGAAGTCGTGCACCAGCTTCAACGTCCGTCCGGTGTCCGCGACATCGTCCGCGACCAGCACCTTCTTCTCGCTGAGGTCCACCACGTTCGGCACCGGCGGCAGCATCACCGGCATCGGCAACGTCTCACCGACCCCGGTGTAGAACTCCACGCTGGCCAGATGCACGTTCTTGACATCCAGCGCGTAGCCGAGCCCGCCCGCCACGAAGAGGCCGCCGCGCGCGATCGACAGGATGATGTCCGGCTCGAAGCCGTCGTCCGCGACGGTTCGCGCCAACTCCCGGACCGCCACGCCGAACCGCTCGTACGTCAGGTGCTCCCGCTCGTCACCCATCCCGGAGTCGGCCCTCCCCCCGGGCCTCGTCCCGGATCGGCGTGCGGTGGAAGTTGAGGTACGACCGGGACGGCGTCGGCCCGCGCTGCCCCTGGTAGCGCGACCCGTACCGCTCCGACCCGTACGGGTGCTCGGCCGGCGAAGACAGCCGGAACATGCACAGTTGCCCGATCTTCATCCCCGGCCACAGCTTCATCGGCAGCGTCGCCACGTTCGACAGCTCCAGCGTCACGTGCCCCGAGAAACCCGGGTCGATGAAACCGGCCGTCGAGTGCGTCAGCAGGCCGAGACGCCCCAGGCTCGACTTGCCCTCCAGCCGCGAGGCGATGTCCTCCGGCAGCGTGATGACCTCGTACGTCGATGCCAGCACGAACTCCCCGGGATGCAGGATGAACGGCTCGTCGCCGACCGGCTCGATCAGCCGCGTCAGGTCGGGCTGCTCGACCGACGGGTCGATGTGCGGGTAGCGGTGGTTCTCGAACACCCGGAAGTAGCGGTCCAGCCGCACGTCGATGCTGGACGGCTGGACCATCCCCGCCTCGTACGGGTCGATGCGCACCCGCCCGGCGTCGATCTCGGCCCGGATGTCCTTGTCTGAGAGCAGCACGGCTGTGAGCCTACGCGCACGAGCGGGGCCCGGCCCAACCGGACCGGACCCCGCCACGCGCTACGACTTGCTGGCCGACGGCCCTCCGCGAGAGCCGGGACCTTCGTGCTTCCGGCTGCTCAGCGCCGACGGGCGCCACCGGCCTCCGCGCCGGCACCCACCGGCACGGCCTGCCTCAACCGCGCGCACTGCGGACACCGCAGCAACCGACCGGGACCGATCCGGTCGGGTCCGAGATTCTGCAGGGGGAACACGGACGTGCTGAACTCGTGCCCCTCGGCACACCGAACGACGGTGGACTCCATCGTCTCCCTCTCACGGCAACGTGGTGGACGAAAGCCACGTTAGGGGATGAAGTGCACCACCCGAAGCCCGGCACTCCGCAACCCACCGTACGCCCCCGCAACCCCCTCCTCCGTACCCCGCCACACCCCGTGCACGCACCCCCCGAACAGCACAAAGGACCCGCCGACCTGTGCGCCGGGGGTCCGCCATGAGGTACAGTGTGCCGCGTTGAGAAGGCTCTGCGAGTCGCTCTTCGCGGGCGTAGTTTAATGGTAGAACATGAGCTTCCCAAGCTTATAGCGCGGGTTCGATTCCCGTCGCCCGCTCCAACGACCAAGGCCCAGGTCAAGGACATGATCCCCAGCCTGGGCCCTTGTGTTGTCTAGACCGCCCTACGCGTCTTGCACCAGATCCGCACCAGAACGCTCCCCGTCGCCCTTCTCGGCGGTGCGCGCACGCTCGGCACGCACCCGGGCGTCGATGCCCCCGGCTACCTCCTTCTGCCGCTCGGCGTTCGAGTGCTGGTAGATCAGCGCGGCCCGCTCCGAGGACTGACCGGCCCGCACCATCGTGTCCTTGAGCGTCGCACCGCTCTGCGTCGACAGGGTGTGGCCGGTGTGCCGGAGGTCGTAGAAGCGGAAGCCGTCCGGCATGCCGACGTACGCCCGAGCCCGCTTCCACTTCCGTCCGAACGAGGTACGACGGAACGGGGCGCCCTTCTCTCCGACGAAGAGCAGGCCATGTGGGCCCTTCTCGGCGAACCAGTCGAGGTGCCGGCGGAGGTCGGTCCGGAGGAAGTCGGGGAGCACGACCAGGCGCACGCCCGCATCCGACTTGGTGGGCCCCTCGGCCCGCTTGCCGGTGTTCAGCTCCGGGGCGGCCGTCGAGACGCGGAGGATCATCTCGTCCAGGTCGACGTCACGGCAACGCAGCGCGGCTTGTTCCTCGGGGCGGAGGGGGCCGTACGCGCCGAGGTAGACCATCAGCCGCCAGCGAGGGCCGATCGCGTCGGCCAGGGCGTCGACCTGGTCCACGGTGGCGACCGGGCGCTCCGGAGCCATCTCCTTGCCCGCTCCCCGGATACGGCACGGGTTCCGGCGGATGAGCTCGTCATCGGCCGCGGTCTCCATGATGGCTTTCAGTAGCCGATAGCTCTTGGCGACCGTCGTTGCTCCGGTGGCTGTCAGCCGTTCTGCCCGCCAGGTCCGAACGCGGGGAGGGGTGATCTCGTCCAGGTCGAGGCCGCCGAAGGTGGGCAGCAGGTGCAGCCGGAGCAGGCGCCGGTACAGCTCCTCGGTTGTCGCTGCGAGGGTGTGTTCGCCGACCCACCGGAGCGCGTACTCCTCGAAGTTGACCGCACCGGCGTCCGGGTCCTGCCAGTCGCCACGAGACAGATCCGCTTCGATCTGAGAGAGCCAGATCTCGGCATCCCGCTTGGTGGCGAACGTCTCGGGTGCCCGACGCTCGAGCCCGTCCGGGTCGCGGTAGCTCGCGGTCCAGCGGCCGGAACGGTACTGCCGGACTGCCCCGAAGCGCCGCCGCCTGCCTTTGCTGTTTCCCATCAGGCAGCCCTCCTGTAGCGAGCCCGGCGGGTGACCGGCCGGACGGTGTGCGCGGCCACGTAGTCGCCCACGGCGCTCTCGGGGATGCGGACGTGGCTTCCGACCTTGACGAAGGTGATGCGGCGTTCGGCGATGAGCCGTCGCGGGAAGCGCACGGTGGTGCCGAGGAGTTCGGCGACCTGGGCGACGGTCAGCAGTCGGTCGCTCATGCAGTGAACTTCCCTTCGGTGTCGTCGGGGGTGAAGGCGGCGGCGAGCCATTCCTCACCGCGTGAGAGGCCGGTTCCGGCGAAGGCCCAGTGCGCGAGGACGAGGGTGGTCTCCTCCTCGTCGTCCGGGGTGGCCGGCACTTCGGTGTCGCCGCGTGCGATGGCGGCTTGCAGGCGTCGCCACTCGGCACGGGCCTGCCGGAGTGCGCCGAGGGTGGTGGAGTAACGGCGGGTCTTGGTGGAGAAGTGGCCCCGGAAGCCGAGCATGTGCGCCCACTCCCGCAGGCGGAGGTCCGCCAGGTCGCGGCGGCCGCCGAGGTGCCAGGCGGTGCGGATGAGTTGCCGGGCGTGATCGCTGATGTGGACGCGGGCGAGTTCGGCGAGGAACTTCAGCGGGCGGTCGAGGGTGCCGGTGGTGGTCTCGGCGCCCTTGGTGGCGTACTTGGCGATGTAGGCGGCGACCGCGCGGTCGGTCAGTTCGGTGCCGCCGTCCAGGTCGGCGGTGCGGATGGTGCGGATGTCGAGCTGGCGGCCGAAGGCGAAAGTGTGCAGCCGACGACCGAGTACGGGCCCGGGTACCTCAGCGTTCGTGGCGGCGGCGCGGATGGCATCGGCGAGGAGTTCGGCCGTGGCCCAGGCCGGGGGCGGGGTGTCGCCGCCCTCGGGGCCGTCGAGGCGGATCACGGCGTGGAAGTGGACGGCGCCGCGCTCTTGGTACTCGGCGACCTTGGCGAAGGAGACGCGGGCGTGGTCGGCGAAGTCCCGTTGCGTGAGCCCGGCCCGCTTGGCGACTTCCCGGCGCAGGTAGATCGAGAAGCGGGCCCAGATTTTCGAGGCGTGGGCGTTCCACAGCACGGCCGCTTCGTAGTCGTAGGTGTCCGGGTTCAGTGGGGTGCCGAGAGTGTCGTCGGCCTCGCTGTGGCGGGTGCCGCAGCGGCAGCGGCGGGAGGCGGGCCGGTTGTGTACGGGGCCGAAGCTGGGGGCGGTGAAGGTGGCGAAGACGCGCGGGTGGGTGCCGACTTCTTCGGGGACGCCTTTGCCGCCTTTGAGTCCGGCGGTGATCAGTTGGTAGGTGTCGCGGCGGTAGACCTCGGCGCAGGAGGCGCAGCGGGTCGCCCGGCGGTTGTTGCAGCGCACCAGGAGGTGACCGGCGGGCAGTTCGGCGGAGTCGAGGTGGTGCAGCACGGCGCCGATCTCACCGGTGCGGGTGTTCAGCCCTTGCTCGGTGCGGTGGCCTTCCAGACGGATCGGTGTGGTGCAGCCGCCGAGGGTGTGCAGCTGGCGGACGAGGGCGGGCATGTTGCCGAGGCGGGCGATGTCGGCCAAGTCCCGGGCCGGGGGTGTGGTCGTTGTTGCAGGCAAAGCGGGTTCCTCCTCTCGGGGCATGGCGGGCCGGGGCACCGGGCGCGGGGTGCCCCGGCCGGGGCGGTGGGTCAGCGGCGGGAGAAGGCGGCCGTGGCAGCGGCGTCGAGGGCCGGGCGGAGGGGAACGGTGCCGGTGCCCTGGCAGCCACGGCAGACCACGCGGAGGGTGCGGCGGGTGCCGTCGGAGTGGAGGGTGCCGGTGTCGATGGCGACGGCGGGGAAGCCGTCACAGTGGCGGCAGTAGCGGGCCCGGGAAGCGGTGTGCTGCATGATGGGTTCTCCTTCTGATCTGTGGATGGGAAGGGGCCGGACCGTCCGGGCAGCGGCGATGCTTGGCGGCTTGTGCGCTGCCCGGCGGCCGGTCAGTGCTGGTGCCGTCCGCTGAGCAGGGAGCGGACGACGAGCGCGGTGACCGCGAGGGATGCGGCGGTGATGGCGACGGCCAGGAGCATGGAGACCAGGACCGTGCCGACGACGAGGACGGCCGCGGTTCCGCCGGCCACCAGCGCGGCAGCGGTACCGGGAGTCAGGCGAGCCGAAGCCGCGGGGACCGGAGTGGCCGGCGCATGCACCGGGGCCGGGTGCTGGCAGTCGCAGCCGGTCGGTTCGACAGCGGCGCCGGGACGGATTGCGGCCGGAGTGACCACGTGCGGCGTGGTGCCGGTCGGGGCCGGGACGGTGGGGTATTTCGGTCGGAACATGGCGGGTCCCTTCGTTCAGTCGTTGGTGCCGTTGACGATCTGCGTGCCGGTCTCGGCGCCGCCCTCGATGACCGGGGCGATGAAGGTGTCGGCCAGCAGGAAGCCGCCGAGGAGGAGGGTCACGACGAGCCAGGTCGGCGGGCGGAAGAGCTTGATGCCGAAGTAGCCGAAGACGGCCAGGAGCGCGACGAGCGGGATCTCTACGGACATGGGTCGACCTCCTTTCAGCGGATGCGGCAGCGGTGGGTGCGGGCGGCGAGCTGGGCGGCGGAGCGGGTGCCGTAGTCGGCGGACCAGCCGCAGCGCTCGGAGGTGCACACGGCTGCGTGGCGGGTCTGACCGGTGCGGCGGTCGCGGTGGGTGCCGATCTGCACCGGGCCGATGCGCTCGACGGAGTGGAAGAAGTCACGGGCAGGCACGATCAGGTCTCCTCTCGGGTCAGGTGAGTTGAGCGGCGATGGCGTCGGCCATCGGCGCGGGGACGCCCAGGCGGGCGCGGAGGGTGTCGGTGTCCATCGGCGCCCCGGTGCGAGCGCGGTGGGCGTCGGCGAGCTTCCGGGCGTGGTCGACCAGCGCGGAGGGGACCGACGCCGCCGCCGGAGCCTGTCGGGGCTTCTCGACGGACTGCACGGAAACGGGTTCGGGCTCGAGTCGGGTGGCCGGGGGTGCCGGCGCTCCGGTCGGCTCCAGGGCGGCCGGGGCCGGGTCGGTTGCGGGTGCGGGCGCGGTTGATTCGGCTCGGTCGACGTTGAGCGCCTGGCACTCGTCCTCGTCTGCCGTCTGCTTGGCCGTGTCGTTCGGGGAGTGGACGAGGAGGGTGCCGCCGAGGAAGGCCAGTGCGGGCCATCCGGCGACGAGGATGCGCAGCCAGTCGGGCACGTCGCCCAGGTCGAGGAGGCCGGCGGTGGCCACGTTGGCGCCCAGGGAAGCAGCCAGGGCGATGAGGAACCAGGTCCACGCGGCCCCGGCCGGGGAGCCAACGGCTTGCAGGGCCCGCAGTCGGCGCCAAGCGGCGACGAGCAGCAGGTCCACGGAGATGGGGTAGGCCCAGGCCTTCCAGCCGTCTTGTCCGGCGGCTTCGGCGATGTCGTGGAGGTGAGCGAAGGACAGGGCACCGGCGATCACGGCTTGCACGAGCACGGCATCCACGCGAAGCGAGCGCATCGGGGTCCTCCTTCCAGGTCTTCGGGCATGGGTGGGGTAGGGACGTGGCGCGAGGCGGTCACGCCAACCGGTGTGCGGGGAAGGTCAAGCAGCCTTGGTCAGGTCCACGCGAGGCCGGGCGTCGGCCTCATCAAGGGCGGGGCGCCAGGCGGCCAGTTCGGGGACCTCGGGGGTGAGGTCGGCGTGGCGGTTGCAGGCGTTGACGGCCTGCCGCAGCGTCGTGAACGGCGTACGGGTCAGCACCCAGCCGCCGGAGGAGTCACCGACCACGGCAGTTCCGGGCCGCTCGTTCGGGATCTGCACGGCCGCGAGCACGGCGTCGGGGGCGATGTCGGCGAACGCCATCTTCGCCGAAGCTTCGTCGTTGACCCGGTGCGCGGTCCGGCCGGTCAGCTGGGAGCGCAGGAGGGTGATGCCGCCTCCGAGGTCGGAGCCGAACCGCTGACCGCAGATCTCGACGTAGATGCCAGCGGCGCGGCCGAGCTGGGCCAGCCGGACCAGGGCGGTAATGATGGCGTCGCGGCGCTTCTCCTCCGCCTTGCTGGCGAACAGGGCGAGTTCGGCGACCTCGTCCACCAGCACCACCACCGGGGTCGGCCGTAGCTTCTCCGGCAGGCCCCAGATGTCGGCGGTGATCTCCTCGTCCGGGGTGTCGGCGCTGATGCGCTGTTCCCGCCGGATCACCTCGTAGGTGGCCTCCATCCGGTCGAGGAGGGCTTCCAGCAGGCCGCGTGCGTCGTCGGGGTTGTCGGCCAGGGCGGAGAACCGGCGGGCGAGCGGGCCGAGTTCCACGCCGTTCTTGCAGTCGACGCCGACCAGGGCGACCGGCTGCGGGGCGAGGGCGGCGACCAGGCGGCGCTGGTAGACGGACTTGCCCGACTGCGTGGCGCCGATGTTCAGCGCGTGCGGGGTGGTGCGGTAGTCGCGGTAGTGCACGCTGCCGTCTTCCCGCAGCGCGACCGGAACCCGCAACGTACCCGCGTCGGTCTTCGCGGGCATCTGCACCCGCTTGAGCACGTCGTAGCCGGTCATACGCAGCTCGACCACCCCGGCCTTGACCTCACGCGAGGTGACGCCCTGCATGCCGAAGGAGTGCCGCAACCGGTCCGAGGCAGCGGCGAAGTCGAAGGCGTCCTGACCCGGCCGCATCTTCAACCGCAGCACCAACCCCGTGCGGGTGACCTTCAGCGCTCGGATGCGCGGGACCCGAGAGGCCGGCACCTCGCTACGTGTCGCCCGAGCGAGCAGCAGCCGCAACCGCGACGGCGGGACCGTCAGCCCGCAGGCTTCCATGACCGAGGCGTACCGGAAGCGGAGCCGGATCACGGCGGCCAGGGCGCCGAAGGTGAGCCAGTACCAGGCCGGGCGGCGCCACCGCAGCAGCGCCGCCGTGCCCAGGATGACCACCAGCACGGTGATCGTCAGCGTCTCCCCCACCGATCAGCCCTCCGACCCGGGAGCGACGAGGGCCACCGCTCGGAAGGCGATGCCGTGCCGCTTCTCACCGTTGAAGGTGTTCTCCCAGTCGCGTGCCTTGAGGCCGACGACCTTGACCGGCATGCCCAGGGTCAGTCCTTCGGGGACGCCCGTCTCCGGGATGCTCACGGTGTGGAGGTTGGCCTCTCCCTCGTCGGCGACGGTCAGACCGACGGTCATCATCTGGGCGCCGGTCTCCCGGTCGACCTGGACTTCGCCGGTCTCTCGGTTGATGACCTTCTTCTTGGGCTCGACCGCCACGAAGACGACGGCGGTGGAGGTGTCGACCTTGAACGTGGGCATCCCGACTCCTTGGGGTTGCACTTGACGTACTTAGTACGTCCTGACGTGGATCCGAGAGTGCACCTGACGCACTAAGTATGTCAAGTAGTCCTCGACGGCTGTCGCTCCGATGTGCTGGACTTGGTACGACAACCAAGAAGAGGTGCCATGGCCGAGTTCAGGGGACAACCGGCGTATCTGCAGATCGCCGACCGGATCAAAGGGGAGATCCGGGACCAGAAGCTCAACCCGGGAGACAAGCTCCCTTCAGAGACGGAGCTGATGCAGGCTCACGACGTGTCCCGCACCGTGGCCCGGCAGGCAATCGCCCGTCTGCGGGAGGACGGGTACGCGATCTCTCACCAGGGGAAGGGCAGTTTCGTCGCTGCACCTGGTGAGGGGGGAGTGTCCCGCCGCAGCCCGGAGTACGAGGAGATCACCCAGCACCTGAACGAGGTTCACCGCGACGTGCGCCAGCTCGCCGACCGCATGGACCAGCTCGAAGAGCTCGTACGTCAGCAGTTGCCAAGGCCGTAGCCGCTGCCTCCGCACGCTGTGCCACCTCACGCACCTCCTCACTGATCTGCTCGATACGCCGCATCAGTTCCAACCGTTCGCTACTGGACAGCGCCACTGAGGGCCCCCGATGTCGCAAGGTCTCTCGGACGCCACGAACGTACGACCGCACCGGAGTTGAACCCCGGAAAAACCTTCCGGGGTCCGTCGAAGAGGCAGGGGGACGCTCTTCCCATGCGAGGAATGACGACGAACCTGACGATCGGTGAACGAGTCGCGTGGTACCGCCGGAGGCGCGGGCTGTCGCAAGAGGTCCTGGCCGGACTGGTCGGCCGCACGGTCGACTGGCTCAGCAAGGCCGAGAACGGACGTATCGAGCTGGACCGCCTGTCGGTCATCAAGTCCCTGGCCGACGCCCTGGACGTGGCGCTCGGCGACCTCATCGCGGAACCGACCCTCATGGACTGGACACGAGAGAGCGGTACGTCCACGGTGCCGGCACTTCGGTCCGCCCTGATGAACTACCGCCAGTTGACGCCCCTGCTCGGCGTCCCGACCGAAGGCGAAGCCCCCGCACTCAACGAGCTCCGTACCAACGTCGCCGAGGTCTGGGACGCCTACCAGAACTCGAAGTACGGTTTGGCCACCCGCCGCCTGCCCCTACTGCTGGCCGACGCCCTGATCGCTGCCCAGACGTACCAGGGGAGCGACCGCGAGACCGCGCACGAGCTGACGGCCATGACCTACCAGGGCGCCGCCATGGTGCTGACCAAGCTTGGCGAGAACGACCTCGCCTGGATCGCGGCCGACCGAGGACTTTCGGCCGCCCAGCAGTCCGGCAACCCGGTCGTGACCGGCTCACTGTTCCGCTCCGTCGCCCACTGCCTGCTCTCCAGCGGACGATTCGACGCGGCAACGCAGTTGGTCGGCGACGCATCGGACTACCTTCGCCCCGGCCTAGAAGGTGCGAGCCCGGAGTATCTGTCGATCTACGGGACGCTCTTCCTCGCGGGTTCGATGGCAGCCGCACGAGCAGAGGACCGCTCGACAACCCGGGCCTTCCTTGATGCGGCTGACCATGCCGCACAGCGTCTCGGGCAGGACGCGAATCACATGTGGACCGCCTTCGGCCCCACGAACGTGGCCATTCACCGAGTGGCCACGGCGGGCGAGCTGGGCGACCTCCAGGTCGCACTGGACATGGGCCCGCAGATCGACACCAGCAGCCTGCCGACCGAGCGCCGCACCCGGCACAACCTCGAAGTCGCCCGCGCACTCAGCTCGCGGAACCGAGTGGACGAGGCCCTGGCCCTGGTCCTCGAAGCGGAATCCTGGGCGCCCGAGCAGGTCCGCAGCCACTACCTCGCCCGCGAACTCGTCCTGTCCTGGGTCCGCAGCCAGCGGGGCCGGCCAAGCCGGCCGATGGCGGACCTGGCGATGCGACTGCATGTGGTCTGAGGTAGGTACGCTCGACCGCATGGCCGCGAACGAGCACGAAGCGAAGATGGCGCACCCTCGCATGGCGGCGGGTGCGCTCTTCTTTGACGCCGCCGGACGAGTCCTCATGGTCGAGCCGTCGTACAAGGACTACTGGGAGATCCCCGGAGGCTACGTCGAGACCGGCGAGTCCCCCCGGCAGGCGTGCGTGCGCGAGGTCCGCGAAGAGCTGGGCATCGCCCCGCCCGTCGGACGGTTGCTGGCCATCGACTGGGCGCCCAACGACAAGGAGGGCGACAAGGTGCTCTACCTCTTCGACGGCGGGCAGCTCAGCACCGAAGCCGAAGCGCAGATCCGCTTGCAGCCGGACGAGCTCTCGTCCTACGCCTACGTCACCAGCGCCGAGGTAGCCCAGCGGACCATTCCACGGCTAGCACGACGCATCCAGGCAGCCATGGCAGCACGCGACGAAGCCGCACCGATCTACCTGGAGCACGGCCAAGCCCCAGCGGCATAGCCGGTGAGTAGAAACCTTCTTTACGGGTTCAAGGGCTCGCTCCGCTCGCCGCGCGGCCCGGCTCGCCGCCGGGCCGACGCTCCTGTCTCCGCCCCGCTCCGGCCCGGCCGCCGGCCCGCGCGCGGCCAGAGCCACAGAAGAGAGGGAGCATCGTGGCTGGGGCGGTCGGCTCCACGGCTTTAGGCAGCCACCATGGGGCGATCCTCGAAGATCGGGGGCCCACTTCGGGCTTTTGCGGGCAGGCTAGGTGCTGCCCGAGTCGCGGCAAGCTTACGGGCCCCCGATCTCTCACCCCATGGCAGCTCCAGCCCAAAGCCGCTCCACCGACCACGAGTTGTGGCGTGGGCGAGGGCGCGGCGGACAGCTCTACTACCGGCCAGTGAGCCCGGGTCGCGTGCTACGATGCCGCACACCATCACACACACCGATGGCCCGCACGTCAACGGTCCGGCATGACCACGTACGGGCTATCGGCCTACAGGATCGGACACGAATGGCATCGCGTAAGTACCCTGCAATCACTTGTACACAGGAGAGTAGGTGGTTGACACGCGGCGTGTCAATTGTGGTCGGGTTGGTGGCGCCGCTCACGCTCACAGCAACCCTGGCCCCAGCACGGCTAGGCGCACCGACGACCCCTACCCAGGGCACCACCGTGACGGTCGTCTGCACCATGGCCGGACCCGTCGTGTAGCGCCCCCGACACCCCAGCCGTAGGCGATCAACACAGACGCATGGGGATGCGTCGCCCACGACCGAGGCATCCCCATGTGAGCGCAGCGCAGACGCCCAACGCGCCTGATCTGCACGCAGCCCGAGCTCATCGCCGTCCAGGGCGCAGCGCCTCGTGATGGTGCCAGATCAGGTACCTGTCCTCCTTGCGAAGCTCAGCGGAGCCCCATTCAACACGCAGCACGCCTTCCTCCATCGAGCACGCGTAGGCAACCAGCACAAGGCCCACGTCCTCCGGCAACATTTCGAGTCCCAACCTCGGCTCGTCCTCCTTGACCTCGTCCAGACCAAGGTCGAGTTCTTGTTGCATGGGCTCCGGGCCATGGCGCCGTATCAGCTCTGCTCGAAAGCCCGTAGCTCGACGCAAGCGAGCAGCCGTCACCGGTACGTCCTTCTTGGCGTACCGGAACGGGAAGATCACATTGCCGCAGACGATCACCACAGTTCGCCCCTGGAGGCGCACCGGGTTTCCGTACTGCTCCAGGCCTGCTGCCAACTCCTCATACTGCACGGCGTGAAGTCCGTGGCCGTACGCCTCAAGGGTCTGTGTGTGCACCCCTTCTTGGCCAGTACGAGCCCGCTCGTGAGCCCGTGCGAGGCAAGCCAGCACAGCGTCTGCCACCTCCCCCGCGACCTCGCCGAAGGTCCCTCGCGCCCATCGAGTTGCCGACCCCATGCACTCCCCTTCCGACAGTGCCGCCGGCGCGCCCGGCCCCCTCAGGAAGACGCCTTGCATGTGTGGCACACAAGTGAGCACGCAGCGCACGACAGGGCGCACATGTTCATCTTGGGCCTGAATCGGATATCCAATTCCAGCATCCGATTCTGATGTGCGATGATCCTCTCTCAGTTGCCACAGGTCACCACGGCTCAGGAGCCGCCGGACCAACAGGAGGAGCCCATGACCGAGACGACCGACCCGGCACCCGAGTGGACGCTCAAGCCAGGCGACACGATCGAACGCAAGCAGCTGCACGCCAAGTTCGGGGGGAGGACGCAGGGCGGCATCGGCCCCTCAGCCAGGACCCCGAACGTCTTCGTGTTCACCGACCCGGTGGCCGGCGAGAAGCACGGGTACTACGACGACTGGATGCCGGACGGCCGCTTCCACTACAGCGGCGAAGGCCAGTACGGGGATCAGCGGATGCTCTCCGGCAACGTCAGCATCCTCAACCACGAAGTTGAGGGCCGCGCACTGCGCGTATTCCAAGGCGCCCGCGGCACCGTCACCTACCGCGGCGAGTTCGTCGTGGACCAGGAGGACCCCTGGTACGAAGCCGACGCCCCTGAGACGAACGACGGCCCCCTGCGCAAGGTGATCGTGTTCCGGTTGCGGCCCGTCGACGCCGATCCCAGGCGGCCTGCAACGAAGCTCGGTCGTCTCCTTGACAGTGCCCCGGAGTCCGTGGACGAACTGCCCATTGAGCGCAACGAGACGGAGAAGTCGTTCGTAAACCCCAACCGTGAACCCTACGAGGCGGAGCGAAAAGAGGCCAAGCTGGTCAAGGCGTTCGCCGACTACCTCGCGAGCAAGGGTTACTCCTCGTGCCGGCACCGCATGCTGCCGCCCGGTGAGAGTCGGCCCCTGTTCACCGACCTGTACTGCCGAGAGCTCGGTCTACTCGTTGAGGGCAAGGGGAGCGTCACGCGCGAGAACATCCGTATGGCGCTTGGTCAGTTGGCTGATTACAGCCGGTTTGTGGAGCACACGACGCGGGCGATCCTGGTGCCCTCCAAGCCTCGTGCCGACCTTCTCGCCCTGGCGGAGTCGCAGGGGTGCGCGGTGCTTTGGCCTGAAGGGAGGGACTTCGCAAGCACGGTTCCTACGGCTCTCCCGTAGAGACTGACCGCACGGGAGATGCGCGGCCGACATCCACAATCGACATCAACAGGCGTGCACACCGACGCATCGAGGCACCCCCCAGAGACACCGAGTTCACCGGCAGAACAGCCCCGGAGCGATACCCCGATCGAGCTCCTAAAGCGGTGGTCGATGCGAGTACGGTGTCGCCTCGCTGTGTCCGGGTGGCATGATCGCGACATGGCAAGTGAGCGACTGCCCGTAGGTTGGACTCTTGCAGCGATCCGTGATGTCTCGGGAGACCAGGAGGCGGTCCTCCTCAGCGTCGATCGTGTAGCGGTGTGGCGTGGAGGGCCGGCGGACGGCGAGCTGATACGGCCCGAGATGGTGATCAGGTTTCACGGCCTGTGCCTGGTGAAGCCGATTGACGACGACGATTGGTACATGGGCAGTCTCAACGACGACGGCAGCGTTGACTGCTGTAGTGCTTACCCAGACTTCCGCGAGGCCTTGCGAGGTCTGTAGCCCCAGAGCCGCACCAGATGCGCACCAGAAGGGGCGGTAAACGGCGGTTAAGGCGGGGCACGTGGGCGCGAGCGATGACAGCGGCATCCCGGCGTCCTCGCAGCTCAGCAGCCCAACACGTCCGATCTGCACGGTGATTCCCAAGCTTATAGCGCGGGTTCGATTCCCGTCGCCCGCTCCAACGACTCAGGCCCAGGTCAGGGACATGATCCCCAGCCTGGGCCCTTGCGTTGTCCAGACCCGTCGCGGGGAGGAATCCGCAGGAGGCGCTGACCCCTGACCATGACCCGCTGAAGGTCCGGGCCGTCATGTACGAGCCGGCCCTCCCGCTGCACCGGGGGCGGCGCCGAGACTACGCGGGAGCAGTACGCCGCGCCGGCTGATCCGGCCGGCATGGAGAACGTGATGCCGCAGGTCCGGTTCAGCCGTCGGGGTCGCCGAAGTGGGGTCGCGCTGGTGCGGACCAGGCGGGTGCGGTGAGCAGGTGCAGGGCGCGCTGACGGATCAGGGATATCTGCACCCGTTATCTTCTTCGCGGTCCTGCAACGGGACCGTTGGCCTCCGGGCCCGGCATGACTGTTGCCCCCTGTCGCTCGTATGACCTGGGGGGTGGGTGTCACCGGGCCCGAGGGGTGCCGTCGGAGACGCTGATAAGAGGACCGGCCGTCGCCTGAGCTGGTGCAGCACCAGGTCGTCTGCGGGCGACAGGTCTGCATAACGTGGATGCGCGCGTGCGGCCCCCGAAGCCCGAGGCCGGCATGCCATCGACGACATGTGGGGGCACGGTGACCAGCATCGACGAAGTGGGCGTCTTCCTCGGCCTGGACGTGGGCAAGACCGCCCACCACGGTCACGGCCTGACCCCGTCCGGGAAGAAGGTCTTCGACAAGCCCCTGCCGAACAGCGAACCGAAACTGCGGGCCGTCCTGGACAAACTGACGGCCAAGTTCGGCAGCGTCCTGGTGATCGTGGACCAGCCCGCCTCCATCGGCGCCCTGCCCCTGACCGTGGCCCGGGACGCGGGCTGCCAGGTCGCCTACCTGCCCGGCCTGGCCATGCGCCGGATCGCCGACCCCTACCCCGGCGAGGCCAAGACCGACGCCAAGGACGCCGCCGTCATCGCCGACGCCGCCCGCACCATGCCCCACACCCTGCGCACGCTGGACGCGGGGGATGAGACCACGGCCGAACTGACCCTCCTGGTCGGCTTCGATCAGGACCTGGCCGCCGAGGCCACCCGCACCTCCAACCGCATCCGCGGCCTGCTCACCCAGTTCCACCCGTCGCTGGAACGTGTCCTGGGCCCCCGCCTGGACCACCCCGCCGTCACCTGGCTCCTGGAGCGCTACGGCTCCCCACAGGCTCTGCGCAAAGCCGGCCGGAGCAAGCTCAGCGGGTTCACTGTCGGCGGTACGACATCGCGATCAGACCGGCAGTGAAACAGACCGCCGCTACGACTGCCGCCACAACGCTGGTGGACTCCATCAGGAGAACCGCCCACGGGTACGGCCTCTGGTCTCCCGCCAGGCCGGTGACAATGCTGAACATCACAAACATGGTCGCCGCCGCGCCACCGGCGAACGGGCCGTACCAGCTGTTTACGAGGAGAGCGAGGCCCAGCACCATGACGGTGTTTCGTCCGCCCGCCACCGCTGTCGGCATGTCCAGGAACACCCCGAGTGCGAACCCCAGTCCCGCCGCGCTCACCCCCAGAAGCAGGAGAGCCAGCCGGTCAACGACGGTGACCATGCGCGCCGCTGTGGTTTCGGTGGCGATGAGGCGCCGACTCATGCAGTACATCGTCGGGATGCACAGGATGAGCGGGACGAAGTTCATCAGCTTGACCGAGAAGGTGCCCCGCGCAGCGATCTGGGGAACCTTCGCCACGTCGTCACGAACGAGCACAAGGAGGAGCGTCCAGGCGCATAGGGCCACAGGCAGCAGCCAGATTCTTCGTGCGCGCGCCCAGAGGGTCACCGGTCCACGCCCGGTGCCATGTCCGCCGGATCCTCCAACCGCGGCCCCAGCGCTCGGCCCCGCTCGTTCTCGGCCTTGGCCCCCGCCCTGGCCTTCTCGTGGACCTGCACGTCGCAGGACTCGAGGTAACTCAACTGCTGCTTGAACCAGGCGTACTGCTTCGCCGTGGAGAGGCTGCGCACCCAGCGTGCCCGGTACACACCGCTGGGTCCGTAGCTGCGGGCGGCCTCGGCCTCCGACATCCCAACCGTCAGGCCGATCCAGGCGGAAGCGGCTCCGCGCCCCGGATAAACGTAGTCATCAGGAAGTTCCGGGCAGTGGTGGACCCCTGTCGGGACCAAGGCGCTGCCGTAGACCGTCCGGCTGCGGTGGCGGGTCACCGGCTTCTGGAGGAAGATTCGCCAGGTGTCGCGTGCCAGCGGTAGATCCTCCGAGACGAAGGCCAGCTTCCGGGGTGGGGTGAACCCGACCTCTCGCATGCGGGGCAGCGCGTGTTGAGCGGAGCGGTGCAACGCGGGAATGTCGTCGGCGAACTCGCCGGGCACACAGATCACCGGGGCAGTTCGCTCACACGTCGTTGCCCAAGTGCGGGGAACTGTGGGGTCGGCGTAGCGCGGGGCGTCACTCACCAGCGGATACGACGCCCCGAAGCCCGCGAGGACGCAGCAGGCCATGGCGGCGGCGCGCAGCGCCGGACGTGAGAGCAGGCTGAGCGTGACAAGACCGAGCAGCAGCCCGAGAGCCAGGATCGCCGGTGCCATGAGATAGGCGCGGTCCACGACATCCGTGTAGGTCGGAGTGCTCATGTCGAATCCGGATATCGCCCGCAGCCATGGGATACCCAGCGTGTAGGCGACGAAGACCCACAGCGCCGTGATCACCACCGCGAGGGGGCGGGCGATAACGGGCGGAAAAGAGAGTCCGAGGAAGAAGCCGACTGCTACTGCACTGAAGGGGATCGCAAGACTTCGGACCATTGGAACGGTGTCGTGGAGCCCTGGTGCGGGGCCTCCCAGATAGCTGATCACCAACAGGAAGGACGTCACCCAGCTGATGATCACCAGGGCCAGGGTGGGGGCCATCGCATCGACAAGTATTCGCAGCAGGTGGCGGCTGGACGGGGCGGCTGTGATCCGAGCCTGGCGAAGCCTCCCTGCGTCCCATGCGGCCACCAAGGCGATTCCCAGCGCGGCGACCCTCAGGGCCACCGAGACCACGACGAGGGAACCCTCACCGGTGAACGGCGTGGGCTGGTAGGCGGTGAAGTATATGGCCAGAGCCACCGTCGGGGCTCCGAAACCGATGACGGCCGAGTGTCGAGCGAAGGGGAATCGGTTCACCACGAGATCGCCCCATCGATTTCGGTGAAGGCCTGATAAGCGGAGGTGGCCCGCTGCTCGTCGGATGCCGCCGTCGCACTCGCGTGGGAAAGGAAGTCCACCACCGTTCCCGAGAAGCGCACCTGACCGCCCAACAGAACCACAACCGAGTCGTACGAGTTGGCGATGTCCGAGGTGTCATGGGTGGAGAGAACGATGTGCACCTCCTTCGACAGATCGGCGAGAATCTGGTGGAAGACCTGCCGCTGCCGGGGATCCATGCCCGCTGTCGGCTCATCGAGGAGAAGGACCTCTGCGTCATGCACGAGGGCCTGCGCCACTGCGACGCGCCGCTGCTGCCCCCCGGAGAGTTCCTGGACCCTGTCATCCGCCCGATCGGCCAACTCCACGCGTTCCAGGGCCTGGAGAGCCTCACGCCACGCCTCGCGCCGGGACATCCCCTTGAGCCAACCGGAATACGCGACCTGATCCCGGGCCGTGAGCCCCGGCACCTGCTCCACCTGCTGAGGCATCCATGCCACACGTCTACGGAACGCGGGCAGCGCGCGACGCCGGCCGGTGCTCAGGTCGCCGTAGGTGACGGAACCGGAATCGGGGCGCAGCGCAGATGCGCACAAGCCCAACAGGGTACTCTTTCCCGCTCCATTCGGCCCCAGGAGCACGGTCCGCCCGGGCGGAAGCGTATAGCTGAGATCACGCAGCACCGGGCGTCTACGCCGATAGGAGAAGGAACACTCGGACATCGAAATGGCCATGCAAAACCTTCGTATTGGAGCGTGGGGGTGCCTCTCTCTGTTTCACCAAGAGGCAGGTGGAGACCTGCGTTTCAGGTCTCCACCCAGGAATTCAGGATCCAGGGCCATCTAGAACGACATACGGGTCTCTTCGACGTTGATCGTCGGGCCGACTTGCGAACTGCCATCGATCTTGGTGAGCCTGAAGTAGTAGTCGTGGCCATCGACTCCGGCACCCCACTCGCCGGACGACGTTCCACCGTTGAAGCATGCCGTGTACTTCTTTTCGTCGTATCCGGTGTCGGGTCCGATGACAGCACGACGCAGCTGAACAGTCACACTTGTCCCCGACCACGTATGGCATCCGGTGAAGTCCACCTTGTTCGGTCCGGTACGTCCGTCATCCGTCAGTGGATGCGAGGTGAAACCGGCGACTCCACCCTCTATGTACGAGTACTTCACGACAGCCCAGGCGGGGCTCGCGAGGGCCAATGGGAGGGTCGAGAGGGAAGCAACCAAACCGATCCGCTTCCAGGTGTTACGGGTTCCGAACTTGCGCACGGTTGTACCTCTCGTTCGGAATCTCGGGCATGCGTGTGCATCACGGAGTGAATTGAGTGAAGGCCGCATTGACGGGCATCCCCTGCGCGGGACTTGACTGTACATCAACTGGGGCTACAGGGTGTTTGCCAACGTCAGTTTGCGCAGGTCAGGTCCCCAGGGTGAGGACGGCCTGGACGAGGCTGGTGATGCGGGTGGTGGAGCGTCGCAGCTTGCGCAGGAGGCGCCAGGTCTTGAGGGTGGCCATGGCCTGCTCGACGAGGGCGCGGATCTTCGCGTGTGAGCGGTCCACGGCTTACTGACCTGCGGAGAGCGTCTCCCAGCGGCCCTATCAGGGAAGGGGTAGATCCTGTGACGAGCTCTACGCGACCGAACAACCGGTGATGCCACCACCGCGTACGGGCCTGAAGCCGAACCGGTCAGGGCCCCGCCTCAGTTTCCGGCACTGCAAAAGGTTCCTGAGCGGTCCATGCAATTGGCAAGTGCAACGGAAGTATGGACCAGTCGCCCGCAATACGAGCCCGACCGGCCCTCACATGCCAGATGCGTGCCAGACGGGGCGGTCAGAGGAGGTCAATGGCGGACAGCGCGACGGGCCGGCGCCTCGGCTGCACGGGCGGTTGTTGCAGGTCAGCGACCCGGGCGCCCGCCTGCCACCCGTGATTCCCAAGCTTATAGCGCGGGTTCGATTCCCGTCGCCCGCTCCAACGACGAAGGCCCAGGTCACATACCTGGGCCTGTTCGACGTCTAGACCAAATCTGCGGCACGTGCCATTCGCGTGCCACAAGGGCCCTGATTCACATGGGGGTTCACGCAACGCAGAACCTTCATCGCCCTGATGCCCGTTCGTCTTGCATGCCGAGATGTCTTACGAGGCGGTGCTCACCGTCACGGAGCCGAGGGCGAAGTGAGGAGCTGCCCCATCGCTGCGAGGACGGATGGTTCGACCCGGTAGTAGATCCAGGTCCCTCGCCGCTCCGAGGTGAGCAGGCCGGCCTCTTTGAGCTTCTTGAGGTGGTGGGAGACGGTGGGCTGGGAGACGCCGACGTCGGAGATATCGCAGACGCAGGCTTCACCGGCCTGATGGGAGGCGATCGCGGAGAAGAGGCGCAGCCGTACGGGATCACCCAGGGCCTTGAACATGGGGGCGGACCGCTCTGCCTCCTCCGCGGTGAACGGGCGCTCCGTCAGCGGTGGGCAGCACGGCGTGACCTGCGACTCCACGACCGACAGTTCGACTCTCTTTGCCATACCTCCATTTTGACATATATCGAACTCCTTGCGGTAGCGGAGAAGGCCCTGGGCCGGGGCACCGCCTCGGTGCCCCGGCCCAGGGCTCACAGCCCGGCTGCACCCGGTGCCCGGTGGACGTGTGCTGCCAGGGGCGGGATGACGTGGTCGGCGTCGCGGCTGACGCCGCGGAGGGTGTTGGAGGCGAAGGAACGCTGGAACTCCAGTCCGAGGTAGACCAGGCCGGGGTGCGTGAGCGACAGGCCGCCGCTGTGCACTGGGCCTCCGCCGTCGCCCAGGGCGCCGTCGAGGGTTCGGAGGTAGGGCAGGTCGGGGCGGTATCCGGTCGCCAGCAGCACCACGTCGACGCTTTCCCGGGTTCCGTCGTCCCAGATGACCGACTCGCCCTCGAGACGCGTGAGCATCGGCCTGCGGTGCCACCGTCCGGAGTGAAGCGCGTTCTGGTAGTCGCCCGGATCGAGGACGAGGGTGCCGGGGAGGACGTGTGCGAGCCAGGCTGGCGGGAGGTGGTCGAATCCGGTGGTCGTCAGCCAGTGGTGGAGGTCCTTTCCGCCGCGGACCTGTGGGAGGAAGTGCAGCGGGGCGTGGGTGGCGAGGGTGACGGTGGCGACCCGGGCGAGTTCGTGGCCGACCTGGACGGCGGAGTTGCCGCCACCGACCACGACGATGCGCTTGCCGGCGTAGGGCTGGGGGTCGTGGTAGTCGGCGACGTGCAGGACCTCGCCGGCGAAGCCCTCCTGGCCGAGTAGTTCGGGTCGCGCCGGGTTGCCGAAGGCGCCGGTGGCGGCCACGATTCCGGCGGCGGTCATGCGGTGGCCGTCCGCGGTGCGGATGGCGAAGCCGGCTTCGTCGGCCTCGACCACCTCCACGCGGGCGCGTGTGCGGATGTCCACCTGGAGGCGCTCGGCGTAGCGCACGAGGTAGTCGGCGATCTCGTCGCGGTGCGGGTAGCGGTTGCCGTCTCCGCCGAGCGGGAGGTCGGGGAGGGCGCTGAAGCGAGCGGGGGAGAAGAGGGTGAGGCTGTCGTAGTAGCGCGGCCAGGACCCGGTCGTCCGGCCGGAGCCCTCGAGTACTACCGGTTCCGTTCCGAGTGCCTTGGCGGCGCGTGCCGCGGCCAGTCCGGACTGCCCTCCTCCGATGATTGCGACGTCGACGTGTTCTGTCGCCACAGCAACTCCTTGGTTCGACGATTGTCTATGTTGATTTCCATCGAAGCAGGTGTCATGCTGAACGCACAACATCGACAACAGTCGAATCACTGAGGGAGTCGTCGTGACCACGTCCGCCACCACACATGACCCGAACCTGCCCGTCGTGGTGATCGGGGCAGGCCCCGTCGGGCTGGCCGCCGCAGCGCACCTGCTGGAACGCGGGATCGAGCCTCTTGTCCTGGAGGCCGGCGCCCGGCCCGGCGCGACCGTGCGCGAGTGGGCGCATGTACGGCTGTTCTCGCCCTGGTCGGAGGTGACGGACCCGGCGGCGGAGAAGCTGCTCGCGCCCACCGGCTGGGTGCGGCCCGACGGCGCCTCCTACCCCACCGGCGGCGACTGGGCCGAGCGGTACCTGCAGCCGCTGGCCGAGGCGCTCGGCGACCACCTCCGCCTCGGCGTGCGGGTCACCGGCGTCTCCCGTGCCGGACGGGACCGCGTCGTGGACGCCGACCGTGAGCAGCAGCCGTTCACCGTTCACGTGACCGACGCCGACGGGGGAGAGGAGCGCCTGTTGGCCCGCGCGGTGATCGACGCCTCCGGCACCTGGGCCACCCCCAGTCCACTCGGCGCCGACGGCCTCCACGTCCCCGGGGAACGCGCCGCAGCGGCGCGGATCAGCTACCGCGTGCCTGACCTGCGCACTGCGGAGGCGCGCGAGCGATACGCGGGGAAGCGGATCGCCGTCCTCGGCTCCGGCGCGTCCGCCTTCACCGCCCTGGCCCAGTTCGCCCAGCTGTCGGCAGAGGACCCCGGCACGCATGTGCTCTGGGTGCTGCGGCGCGGTCTCGGCAGCGACACGTTCGGCGGCGGCGAGGCCGACCAGCTCCCCGAGCGCGGCGCGCTGGGGCTGCGCGCCAAGGCCGCCGTCGAGGCCGGCCACGCCACCGCCGTCACCGGCTTCCGCACGTCCGCCGTCCAACAGGACGGGGACGGCCGTCTGGCGCTGACAGGAGAGGACGGCCGACGGCTGGAAGGCGTCGACGAGGTCGTCGCGCTCACCGGATTCCGCCCGGACCTGTCGTTCCTGACCGAGCTGCGCCTCGGCCTCGACGAACGCCTCCAGGCCCCCGTGGAGTTGGCGCCGCTGATCGACCCGAACGTGCACTCCTGCGGCACCGTCTACCCCCACGGTGTGAAGGAGCTGACCCACCCCGAACAGGACGTGTACCTGGCCGGCATGAAGAGCTACGGCCGCGCGCCGACGTTCCTGGCGCTGACCGGCTACGAGCAGGTCCGCTCCATCGCCGCCGCCCTGGCCGGCGACCACGAGGCCGCCTCACGTGTCGAGTTGACCCTCCCGGAGACCGGAGTGTGCGGCGGCGCCGGCCTGTTCGACGAGGAGGAGACAGAGGAACCCGAGGGCGGTGGCTGCTGCGCAGCCCCCGCCACGCTCCAGATCGACGGCACGACCACCTCCCCGGGGAAGTGCTGAACCACGGTGCCTTCACTGGACGCGCGGGCGGGTGTGACCGGAACGGGGGTCCGATCACACCCGCCCGCCGTTCTGCCCGCGCTCTGTCTGACCCAGATCACCAGCTGGGGCATCCTCTACTACGCCTTCCCTGTCCTGCTGCCCGACATCACCGCCGCCACCGGCTGGTCCGCCACCGCGGCCACCGCTGCCTTCTCCGCGGCCCTGCTCGTCTCCGCACTCGTCGGATTGCCACTGGGCCGCGTGCTGGACCGGCGGGGACCACGGGCGGTGATGACCACGGGCTCCGTTCTCGGTGCCGTCTCGCTCCTCGCCGTAGCCGCGGCGCCGAATCTCGTGGTCTTCGGCGCCGCGTGGCTCCTGGCCGGGCCGGCGATGGCCGCGACCTTCTACCACCCTGCCTTCGCCGCCCTCACCCGCTGGTGGGGTGCGCACCGAGTCCGCGCGCTCACCGTGGTGACCCTCGCCGGCGGACTGGCCAGCACCGTCTTCGCCCCGCTGACGGCAGTCCTGGCGCAGGAGTTGTCCTGGCGGGTCACCTACCTCGTCCTGGCGGTGGTGCTGGCCGCCGTCACCGTCCCGGCCCACGCCCTGGCCCTGCGCGCGCCTTGGCCACCCGCGCCGACCGCAGGATCCTCGGCAGGCACGCCCGTGCAGGTCGCGCGCAGCCGGCCGTTCCTCCTGCTCGCCACTGCCCTGACGCTGTCCGGATTCGCGGTGTACGCGGTGGTGATCGGACTCGTCCCCCTGATGCTGGAGCGTGGCGCCAGTACCACCACCGCCGCCTGGGCGCTCGGTCTCTCGGGTGCAGGCCAGACGTTCGGCCGCACGCTGTACGCGGCGCTCGCCCGACGCACCGGCACCACCACCCGCACCGTCTCCCTGCTCGCAGCAGGAGGCGCCACCACAGCAGCCCTCGGCCTCGTGCCGGGTCCCGTCCCGCTGCTGGTCGCCCTCGCGGTCCTGGCCGGCATGGTCCGCGGCAACCTCACCCTCCTCCAGGCAACCGCGGTATCCGACCGCTGGGGGACCGCTCACTACGGAAGCCTGTCCGCGATCCTCGCTGCGCCCGTCACCATCGCCGCCGCTCTCGCCCCCTGGGCCGCCGCCGCACTCATGGGCCCCTTCGGTGGCTATCCGCATGTGTTCGCCGCGCTTGCCGTCGTTTCGGCCGTCGCCGCCGTACTGGCGCTGGGCACCCGTGTCTCCTCCGGCGCCTAACAGGCCCGGCGTCAGCGGTGCAGCTCGTCGGCGATCTGGTGCGCCGCGTCGCGGGCGGGGCGGCCGACGCCGATGAGAGTGGCGGAGGCGGGACCGGTCCAGTCGCCGTAGCCCAGCAGGTGCAGGCGTGGTTCGGCCATCGAGCGGGTGCCCTCGGTGGTGATGTGGCCTCGCGGTCCGCGCACGCCGAGCGGGGCGAGGTGGGCGAGCGCAGGGCGGAAGCCGGTGCACCAGATGATCGTGTCGGCAGGGGCGCGGGAGCCGTCGGACCACTGGGGTCCCTGCTCGGTGAGGCGGCTGAACATCCTTCGTGCGGGGAGCAGTCCGCGGTCGCGGGCCCGCCGTACGGGCGGTACGGCGACGATGTCGCCGAGCGAGGCGACTCCGCCGGTGTCCGTATCACCCTGGTCCAGGGCGCGGCGGCGGGCGGTGGCGACGTCGAAGAGGACGCGGCCGTCGATGTCGTCGGCGAGGTAGCGGGGTGGCCGGCGTGTGGCCCAGGTGAGTTCGATGTCGTCGTGGGCGGCGAGGTCGGCGGCGATCTGTGCGCCGGAGTTGCCACCGCCGACCACGAGAACGTGCTGGCCTGCGAAGTCGTTGGGGCTGCGGTAGCGGGTGGTGTGCAACTGGCGCCCGCGGAAGGCGGCGGCGCCCGGGACGGCCGGGAGGAAGGGACGCGACCAGGTGCCTGTCGTGCTGATGACCGCGCGGGCGCGCCAGTCGCCGGCGTCGCTCTCGATCCGCAGCCGCGGACCGTCCCGGCGTACGGCGTGTACGCGGGCGCCGTGCTGGATGGGGAGTTCGTAGCGCTTTTCGTAGTCGGCGAGGTACTCCACCACGTGCCCGGCGTCGGGGTAGGGCTCGCCGGGCTGGGCGGGCATCAGGCGACCGGGCAGCGAGGAGTAGGCAGCTGGGCTGAACAGGCGCAGGGAGTCCCAGGCGTGCTGCCAGGCACCGCCCGGGGCCGGTTGCGCATCGAGGACGACGAAGTCCAGCCTCTGGCGGCGCAGGTGGTAGCCGGCGGCGAGTCCTGCCTGGCCGCCGCCGACCACCACCACATCCGCGTACTGCGTCACGCCGTCACCGGTTGGCGGTAGCCGGCGTCGCCTCGGAGAATGTGCGTCGCCAGGCGAGGGAGACGTAGACGAGAGCGACGAGCACCGGGACCTCGATCAGGGGGCCGACGACGCCGGAGAGCGCCTGGCCGGAGGTGACGCCGAACGTGGCGATGGCGACGGCGATGGCCAGTTCGAAGTTGTTGCCCGCCGCCGTGAACGCGAGGGTCGCGGTGCGGTCGTAGGCCATGCCGAGGGACTTGCCGAGGGCGAAGGCACCGAACCACATCAACGCGAAGTACACCAGCAGCGGCAGCGCGATGCGGGCGACGTCAAGCGGCCGCGAGGTGATGGTGCCGCCCTGCAGCGCGAAGAGGATCACGATCGTGAACAGCAGCCCGTACAGCGCGAACGGGCCGATACGCGGCAGGAATCGGGTTTCGTACGCCTCCCGGCCCATCTTGTTCTCGCCGAGGCGGCGGGTGAGGTAGCCGGCCAGGAGCGGGATGCCGAGGAAGATGGCGACGTTGAGCGCGATCTGCCACATCGAGATGTCGAGGTCCTGGCCGTCGCCGAGGCCCAGCCAGCCGGGGAGGAGTTCGAGGTAGAACCAGCCGAGCAGGCCGAAGGCGAGGACCTGGAAGACGGAGTTGAGCGCAACGAGGACGGCGGCTGCCTCACGGTGACCGCAGGCGAGGTCGTTCCAGATGATCACCATGGCGATGCAGCGGGCGAGGCCGACGATGATCAGGCCGGTGCGGTACTCGGGCAGGTCCGGCAGGAAGATCCAGGCCAGGGCGAACATCACGGCTGGGCCCAGGACCCAGTTGACGACCAGTGAGGAGGCCATCAGCCTGCGATCACCGGTGACGGCGTCGAGCTTGTCGTAGCGGACCTTGGCGAGCACCGGGTACATCATGATCAGTAGGCCGAGGGCGATGGGCAACGAGATGCCGCCGACCTCCACCTTCGACAGCACGTCGTTCAGCCCGGGGATCAGCCGCCCGAGACCGAGGCCCACGGCCATCGCGGCGAGGATCCACACCGCCAGGAACCGGTCGAGCGTGGAGAGCTTGCCGACCACGCCTTCGCCGCCGGAGTCCGGCGGCGAAGGCGTGGTGGTGGGTGCGGAGTCGGTGCTAGTCACGGGCACGACCTCTTCGTATCGGTGGCAAGGGTGGCACGGGCGGTCTCGGCCAGCTCACCGAGCGAGGCGGCCAGCGCGTCGATCACGTCGGGCCTGAGCTTGTAGTAGGTGAAGCGACCGCACGGCTCGGTCTCCACCACCCCGGCCTCACGCAGCACCCGCAGGTGGTTGGAGAGGTTCGTCTGCCGCGCACCGGTCTCCTCGACCAGATGCGTGGTGCACAGCGTCTCGTGGGCGAGCAGCTGCACGACACGGAGCCGGAGAGGGTCCGCGAGCACCCGGATCAGGTCGGCCCCAGGCGGGCTCAGCTCAGCTTTGGCTGACGTCATCATGGACTGATATTCTCACACCAGCCATCACTGACGCCAGTCGCTGCTGATCTCAGCGTGCGGCTTGCAGCCCGTCGAGAGAGACTCCCCCTCATGCCCGAAAAGCCCTCCGTCCTGTTCGTCTGCGTCCACAACGCGGGCCGTTCCCAGATGGCCGCCGCCTGGCTCACTCACTTGGCCGGCGACCGGGTCGAGGTCCGCTCCGCCGGCTCCGCCCCGGCCGACCAGGTCAACCCCGCGGCCGTCGAGGCGATGCGCGAAGTCGGGATCGACATCACCGCCCGGACCCCGAAGCTGCTCACCGTCGACGCCGTCCAGGCGTCGGACGTGTGCATCACGATGGGCTGCGGCGACGCGTGCCCCGTCTTCCCCGGCAAGCGCTACCTCGACTGGAAGCTCGACGACCCCGCGGGCCAGGGCGTCGAGGCCGTGCGCCCGATTCGCGACGAGATCAAGGCCCGCGTCGAAGAGCTCATCGTCGAGATCGCCCCGGAGGCCGTGAAATGACCGGCGCCGTCGTCATGTGATCATCATCGGCTCGGGCCTGCGGGCTACGCCGCAGCGCTCTGCACCGCCCGCGCGTCGCTGGACCCGCTGGTCTTCGAGGGCTCCGTCACCGCCGGCGGCGCCCTCATGAACACGACCGAGGTGGAGAACTACCCGGGTTTCCGCGAGGGGATCATGTGGGCCCGGACCTGATGGACCAGATGCGCGCCCAGTCCGAGCGCTTCGGCGCCGAGCTGACCCCGGACGACGTCACGGCCGTGGACCTCTCCGGTGAGGTCAAGCCCGTCACCGACTCCGTCGGCACCGTCCACCGCGCCCGCACCGTGATCGTGGCCACCGGGTCCCCGCACCCGCAAGCTGGGCCTCCCCGGGGAGGACGAGCTGTCCGGCCGGGGCGTCTCCTACTGCGCCACCTGCGACGGATTCTTCTTCCGCGACCAGGACACCGCCGTCGTCCTACCCGTATTCGCAACTGGGTCGCACCTGGTCACAGGGGGTACGACGGCTGTAGCCGCAAGCGAGTCCCTGTGCCACCGTGGACCGTCATAGAGGTCGAAGAGCACCACCAAGGCCATGACCACCACCACGACGGCCAGCGGAACGGTCGGGGCCACGGCCCGGGGCATGAGCACGGCTTGGAAGGTTCGCGTGTCGGGCGGTTGAGGCACCGGCTCGCGCATCTCGTGACCCCTCACCGTCACGAGGCGGGCGACAAGGCCGACGCGGCGATGGAAACCTCGATCGAGGGAGGGGATGCGCATGCTGTGGATCTTGCTCGCCGTTCTCGGCGCGACCACCGTGGTCCAGGCCGTCATCGTCGCCCTGTCCGGTTCCGTGGCCCCGCTCGGGGACACGATCCACAACGCCGCCGACGCACTGACAGCCGTGCCGTTGGGCATCGCGTTCGTCCTCGGGCGGCGGGCGGCCAACCGCCGCTACGCCTACGGCTACGGCCGCGCGAACACTGGCTCCGGAAGCCAGCCGTCTGCTCACCGCCACGCGAAACGGCGAACTCGTCGGCTGGCTGAACATCCGCCGCGACGAAGTCCTCATGGTGCTCACCCCACTATGAGTTGCCCCAGCGCCAGCCGGAAGGCGTCCGTGCGCAGCGCAGTCCCAGCACCACCTCAGACATGTGGGGCCCGGGTGGGGCCCCGGCCGGTGCCGTGAGCGGTTTTCGGCCTTTCTGCTTCACGTGCCGGCCAGGCGGCTTTCCGGTGAGCCGTCCGACAGTAAACTTCTACACACATGTAGATACATCCGGGGTCTCTGGAGCCCCGGGCCGGAACAGGAAGCCGCGCCCGTGGAGCGAGCTCTACGGGCGTCAGTGCGAAAGGGTGCGTTGGTGACTGCGATCGATCTCGGCAAGGTGCTGGACAAGGCGTGGGCGGACAAGGACCTGACAGAGGTCCTCGGTGCACCGGTCTCTGCCCTGAAAGGGGTGTCCGACCGTGACGGGGAACTGCTCAAGGAAGCCTTCGGTGTCATCACGGTTTCCGATCTCGCACGCCTGAAGTATGTCCGGTGGGCGCAGGCCCTGACCGAGCTCGGCACCGCCGGCAAGTAAACCGCACAGCGACATGACCGCGCGGTGCCGCGCCCTTCGCGGGGCCCTGCGGCACCGCGCTCGTTTCGACGAATGGAGTGGACGCCACCATGGTGTTCAAGAAGCTGCTCGGCTCGCTCGGCATCGGCGGGCCCACGGTGGACACGGTCATCGACCCGGATCCCGCGCTGCCCGGCGGGACTCTGAGCGGCCAGGTACACCTCAGGGGCGGCGACACGGAGTTCGACATCGACCACGTCACCCTCGAACTCGTCGCACGAGTCGAGGCTGAACACGAGGACGGCGAGACCGAAGGCGTACTGGCCTTCGAGCGCTTCACCGTCGCCGGCGGCTTCCGCCTGTCCAAGGGCGAGCTGCGCAGCATCCCGTTCAGTGTGACGCTGCCGTGGGAGGCGCCGGTCACCGAGCTGCACGGGCAATCGCTGGGGATCGCGCTCGGCGTGCGCACGGAGCTTGCCGTGGACGGCGCACGGGACTCGAGCGACCTGGATCCCCTCACCGTGCGGCCGCTACCGGCGCAGGAAGCGGTCCTCGAAGCCCTCGGACAGCTCGGATTCGGATTCAAGTCCGCCGACCTGGAATGCGGACACATCAACGGTACTGGCCAGCAACTGCCGTTCTACCAGGAGATCGAGCTCACCTCCGCTCCTCAGTACGCCCACGCCTTGCATGAGCTGGAGGTGACGTTCCTGAGCGGCCCCGGGGGCGTGGAAGTGGTTCTGGAGGCCGACAAGCCGGCGGGGTTCTTCTCCAGCGGCCACGACGTGGTCAACCGGTACGTCGTGGATCACGACACCGTTCCTCAGCGCGACTGGAACACCGAGGTCGACTCCTGGATCCGCCAGATGCTCGACCACCACGGAACCGGCGCCCACGGCAACCCTCTTTCCGGTGGCGCGAGCCACCATGGCGACCACCATCACCACGGCGGTCATCACGGGCCGGGCATGGGCACCGCCGTCGCCGCCGGCGCGGTCGGGGTGGCCGGCGGCCTGGTCGCGGCAGAAGTCGTCGACGAGGTCGGCGACTTCTTCGAAGGGGATGAGGAGGAGGGCGACGAAGACTGAGCCCTCCGTGCGGGCCCCGGCCCTCCGTGCCGCCCCCGCACGCCAGGACTCCTCAGCCTCAGATCGTGGTCACGCCGGCAAGCGCCGCTCCCCCAACCCCTCGGACGGTAGCCGTCGCAGGCCCCGACGGCACTTCTTCGCTCCGAAGAGAAGCAGGATGACGACGACGCGTACGGCCGGACCCGGGCTCCGACCGGGGACTGTGGTTCTCACCAACGGTGCAGATGCACCAAGCCGGTTGCCGACCGGTGCCCATTGGGACCGCGCGGCAGAACACGGCGTGTACGGCGGGTGCAAGGTCCACCGCCGTACGGGTCACGGTGAGGGCGACCCCCGGTCGAGGGAGGGCCGGGCACCAGGCGCTGAGCGAAGGCGTGAAGGGTGCCCGGCGTGCGGGGGGCCGGGTTCTCGGGCGGGGTCAGACGTTGACACCGAAGTCGGAGGCGATCCCCGCCAGACCGCTGACGTACCCCTGACCGACCGCCCGGAACTTCCACATCAGCCGCACTCAAGAAGATCCACAGTACTGTAGAAATCGGCGACATCACCGCAGCCCGAAGTCCACTCGACGTCACCGCAGCAGGCACTCGGCTCGGCACTCGACTCTGACGGCTCGCGGCGAGGCCGTGGACGCGCAGGTGCGGACTACAGCACCGTAGCGGCGTGCAGGATCATCGCGAGTGCCGTCGCCGCGAAGACCGCCGACACAACGGAGGCGACACTCCCGGCCGCCGCCATCCACGCCGCGACCCCTGCGGCGGTCCCCGCCGGAGGCCAGCTACGCACAGGCGGTGACGGGGCCAGCAGCGCGGCAACGCGACGCGGCACCGGCCCCGGTGCCGCAAGCTGCGCCAGGCCGGGCACGGAGGCACGGCCTGCGAGGAGCGCCGCACGCGCCACGGCACGCGCCACGACCCGGCGGCTGCCCACCTCTCCTGCCGCTTCCTCGTCCGCCCACCGCTCGGTGTGATAGGCGATCTCGTCCCGCAGCGGGAGCAACAGCGGATTCGCCCGCGCCGCCAACTGCCCGAGCAACGAGAGCCGGTGATGCGCCTGCCGGAGGTGCGCCCGCTCATGCGCCAGCACCACGTGTCGTTCGTCGGAATCCAACTGCTCAAGGAGCGCCGTCGACACCACGATCCGCCCCGTACCGCAGCGGCCCGGCAGGGCATAGGCGTAAGCGGCATCGTCCGGCAGCACCGCCAACTCCCCAACCGGCAGACCCGCCAGCGCACGGTGCGCCCGCACACGTGCCGAGCAATGCCGGCAAAGCGTCACCGCCCAGCCTGCGAGCACCACGACGAGAGCCACGATGGACACCTCACCGAAGTACTCCTCATGGGGCACCGCCTCCCGGACGTCCGGGTCCGACCACCCGTCCGGCAGCGGGTTGCCCGGCAATTGAGCCGTTCCCACGACCATCAGCAGCCCGAGACACAGCGTGCTGCACAGCCCCAGCAAAGCTCCCACAGCAGTCAGCAGACGAGCAGCAGCACGTGGATGCAGATGCTGCCCGGCCAGCCGCGCGATCGGCACAGCAGTCAGGGGCAGTACCAGAGGCAGAAAGACGAAGACGCCCACGCCGCCTACTCTCCCCGCCCCTCGCTGCCATACAGCAACTCCCGCAAGACCGACTCGTCGCCTTCGGACAGCCCGGTCACGAAACGGGCAAGCACCGCGCCACGGTCCGTCTCGCCATCCAGGACGCGCCGCATTCTCAGTGCGGCCAACCCCGCTTCGTCCGAAAGCGCGCGCCAGGCGAACGCCCGGCCCTCTCGCTCCCGGGAGACCGCGCCTTTGGCATGGAGGCGGGTAAGGATCGTCATGATCGTTGTGTAGGCCAGATCGAGGGCGAGCCGCTCCCGCAGCCAGCCTGCCGTCACCGGACCCGGAGCCTGCGCCAACGCCGACAGCACAAGTCCCTCCAGCTCACCCTGACCGCGGCGCCGTGCATGTGCAGCCGCCCCATCGGGCTCCTGGGATTCCACACACCCACCTCCTGCCGACCTCACCTTGTGCAATCCCATGGTAGGGAGCAGCTACGAGACCGCTCTCCCGGGACTCGGGCAGGTCGAGATGACAGGGGTCGAGCCTCGCTTCGCCCGAGGGAGACCGAGCTCCACGGCCCGTCACAAAGTCATCCGACTGAAGCGGCCCCGCACGGGATGCGCTCCCGATGGAACGGTGAACGGCGAATGGGGCGGGCAACGTGCGTACGTCGTCACGCTGCTCTGTCGGTGCTCGCGGCTAGCCTTCGCAGAGTGGGAGTGGTTCCCTCAGACTCTTCTCTACGTGCACCGGAGATGTGATGGCTGGACAGTTCGATGTGGTCGCGGAGATCGACCGGCCGGTCGAGGAGGTGTTCGCGTTTCTCGCGGACGGGGAGAACGACCCGAAGTTCAGTCCCCGGGTGCTGGAGATGAAAAAGACCACCGACGGCCCCACGGGCGTCGGGACGGTGTTCCGGAGCACAGTGAAGGACGCCGGGGTGAAGACCCGCCGGGAGTTCCGGATCACCGGGTTCGACGCGCCTCGCAGCATGCGCTGGACGGAGACGTCGAAGAACCTCGTCACCGGCGAGGGCGGTTACGACCTGGAGCCGCTGGGCGAGGGCCGGACGCGGGTGCGGCTGTTCAACACCCTGACGGGCCACGGAGTGGGCAGGCTGATCGTCGGCCCCGCGCTCAAGGCGGCGCGGAAGGAGGCCGAGGACTTCGGGCGGCGCATCAAGACAGCGGTTGAGGAGGCCCGTTGACTGCGCGAAGAGCCCCCTGCACGTCGGTGGGCGGGGGGGGTGTCAGCGGCCCAGCAGGTGACGGCCGCGGCCGTGGAGGCGCAGGTCGTGGTCCACCGGATACGGCGCGGTGAGGACGGAGTCCCGCCACACGAACGGTTCCAGTGTGCCCAGTACCGCCGGGAGACCGCCGTCCAGCGCGTCCAGATGCCCTTCCCGGTCGGCGGCGACGGTGGCCTCGACCTCGCTCCAGTCCGGCAGGATCAGCCGGGTGTGGAAGTGCCGTGCCGCGTCGGCGACCCCGCCGAGCAGCGCCCGGTCGCCGGAGGCCAGGCGGCGTGTCCACCCGGGCAGCGGACGGTGCCGGGCGGCCGAGACGACTCCGGTCAGCCCGGCGGCGGTCAGCGTGGAGACCGAGGTGATCAGCGCGACGGCGACGGTGCCGTTCACGTCCCGCTTTCTCCCGCCGCCGCTCGGGTGGCCGTGCGGCACCCCCGTCACGCCGATGCCGTAGCAGCACCCGACGGGGATCCGGGCCCGTGCCCCGGGCCATCGGTGTGACGGGCGTGCGCCGTTCGGATGGGGGCGGCCCTCCCGCCGCGAACCGCGCGTGCGGGGCGGCAATGACTCGGCCCGACGTACGACCGCCAGAAGGGCGGGCGCGCCGAAGGGTGAGGGCGATGCCGATGGCTGCAACGGGATTCGGGACCGGTTCGCCGTCCCGCGCACGGGACGGGCGCAGGGGCGGGAGGCGCCGCGCCGCGTTCGCGGCCGGCGTGCTGACCGCGGCGACCCTGCTGACGTTCGGGGGTGCCGGTACCGGCACCGCGCAGGCAGCGCCGGAGCTGTGCTTCGGCCGTGCGGCCACGGTGACCGGCACGAACGGTACGCCCGGCGACGACGTCATCATCGGCACCCCGGGGCACGACACGATCGACGGCCTCGGCGGCGACGACGTCATCTGCGGCCTGGGCGGCATCGACGTGCTCGTCGGCGGGCCGGGGAACGACACCGTGCACGGCGGCGCCGGGCCCGACACCGTCGTCGGCGACTCGCTCAGCCTCGGCGCCGCCGCGAGCGGCGGCGGCGCGGACACCCTCTACGGCGGGCCCGGGCCGGACGACGTCATCGGCGACGGGTACGCCCCGCACGGCCGGGCCACCGGCGCGGGCGCCGACCGGCTCTCCGGCGGGCGGGGCCCGGATGTCCTGGTCGGCGACGCCAAGGGCATGCAGGCGAGCGGCGGCGGCGCGGACACCCTGGAGGGCGACGCCGGGGACGACGTCCTGGTCGGTGACTCCGTCGCGGAGGACGGCGACGCGTACGGCGCGGGCAGCGACGTGCTGCGCGAGGGCGCGGGCTCCGCGGGGGCGGCGTTCGGCGACAGCGTGGCCTTCGTCGGCTCCGCGACGGGCTACGGCGGCCACGATGTGGTGGACCTCGGCGAGGACGGCGGCATGTTCGCCATCGGCGACCACCTCACACCCGACGGTACCGCCGTCGGCTCCGGCGACGACATGCTGATCGGTGGCAGCGCGGCGGAGATGATGCTGGTCGGCGACAGCGCGGTGGGCGACGGCACGGTGGCGACCGCGGGCAGCGACACGGTGTTCGGCCGGGGCGGCGACGACGCGCTGTTCGGTGACAACGCCGACAACACGGCCGTACGCGCGGTCGGGACGGCAGGCGGCGCGGACCGCCTGTACGGCGGCGCCGGCGCCGACCGGCTCGACGCCGGACCGGGCGCCAACCTGCTGGACGGCGGCGCGGACACCGACGCCTGCGGCCGTACGGCGTCCACGGCGACGGACTTCGCCACCCACTGCGAGGACGCGCTGCGCCCGCTGCGTGAAGCGGCCACCCTCAGCGACGAGGTCGGCGCCGCACAGGCCGCCCATCGCGCCCGCCTGCACGGCGCCAGCCCCTCCGCAGGGTAGGCGCACCCGGCACCACGCTCCGGTCCGCCCGTCAGGCTCCCGCCCGGCGGGCGGACCGCTGTGCCCAGCCGGGCAGCGGAAGGCCCGCGAACGCCGTCCACAGGGTGGGGACGAGGCCGGGCGAGGCCTGGACCGGCCGGTGTTGCCGAACGGCGTCTCGGTGCCCAGCAGCAGTCGCGTCCGAAAGGAGCGGCGCCGTCCGCCCTCCGGTCGGCCCGGTGGGCGTGTCAGCCGAGGGCGGCGGTCTCGGCGGCGATGGTGGTGTCGGGGCCGTGGCCGGTGTGAACGGTGGTGTCGGGCGGGAGGGTGAGGAGGCGGGCGCGGATGGAGGCGACGATGACGTCGTGGTCGCTGTAGGAGCGGCCGGTGGCGCCGGGGCCGCCCTGGAAGAGGGTGTCGCCGGTGAAGACGGCGCCCAGGGCGGGGGCGTGGAAGCAGACGGCGCCGGGGGCGTGGCCCGGGGTGTGCAGGACAAGGAGTTCGGTGCCGGCGACGTCGAGGCGCTGCCCGTCGGCGAGGTCGGCGTCCCAGTGGTCGTCGGGGTGGGTGAGTTCCCACAGCGGACGGTCATCGGGGTGCAGGAGGACCGGCGCCCCGGTGGCGGCGCGCAGCCGGGGTGCGACGCGGACGTGGTCGTCGTGGGCGTGGGTGCACAGGATCGCCTTGACGTGCCGCCCGGCGACGGCCTGCAGGATGCGGTCGGTGTCGTGGGGGGCGTCGATGACGACGCACTCGCGGTCGTCGCCGACGATCCACACGTTGTTGTCGACGTCGTGGGTCTCGCCGTCGAGGCTGAACGTGCCGGAGGTGACGGCGTGGTCGACGCGCAGCGAGGCGGAGGGGGTGGTCACAGGATCACCACCGAGCGGAGGACGTCGCCGCGGTGCATGCGGTCGAAGGCGGCCTCGACGTCGTCCAGGGCGATGCGTTCGGAGACGAACGCGTCGAGGTCGAGGCGGCCCTGCCGGTAGAGGTCGACCAGCAGCGGGAAGTCGCGCGACGGCAGGCAGTCGCCGTACCAGCTGGACTTGAGCGAGCCGCCGCGTCCGAAGACGTCCAGCAGCGGGATGTCGGGGAAGGACATGTCGGGGGTGGGCACACCGACGAGGACGACGGTGCCGGCGAGGTCGCGGGCGTAAAAGGCCTGCCGGTAGGTCTCGGGGCGGCCGACGGCCTCGATGACGACGTCGGCGCCGAAGCCGCCGGTGAGTTCGCGGATCGCCTCGACGGGGTCGGTCTGCGCACCGTTGACGGTGTGCGTGGCGCCGAGGCCCTTCGCCCACTCCAGTTTGCGGTCGTCGACGTCGACGGCGATGACGCGGGAGGCGCCTGCCAGGCGGGAGCCGGCGACGGCGGCGCTACCGACTCCGCCGCAGCCGATGACGGCGACGTTCATGCCGCGGCCGACCCGGCCGGTGTTGAGGGCGGCGCCGATGCCCGCCATGACGCCGCAGCCGAGGAGGCCGACGGCGGCCGGGGAGGCGTCGGGGTCGACCTTGGTGCACTGGCCGGCGTGCACGAGGGTCTTCTCCGCGAAGGCGCCGATGCCGAGCGCGGGGCTCAGGGGTGTGCCGTCGGCGAGGGTCATCGGCTGCGCGGCGTTGTGGGTGGCGAAGCAGTACCAGGGCTGTCCGCGCAGGCAGGCGCGGCACTGCCCGCACACCGCCCGCCAGTTGAGGACGACGAAGTCGCCGGGTGCGAGGCCCTCGACGCCGTCGCCGACGGCTTCGACCACGCCGGCCGCCTCGTGGCCGAGGAGGAAGGGGAAGTCGTCGTTGATGCCGCCCTGCCGGTAGTGCAGGTCGGTGTGGCAGACGCCGCAGGCCTGCACCCGTACCAGGGCCTCGCCGGGGCCGGGGTCGGGGACGGTGATCGTCTCCACGGTGAGGGGTGCGTCCTTCTCCCTCGCCACGACGGCACGTACCTGTTGCATCCGGCTGCTCCTGTCGTTCGCCGCTGGTGTCGTCCCACGGGTGCGCGTGCCCATCCTCCCCGCACTCACCCCTCCCGACGCGGGAGACACACGGCCTACTCAGCGGCCGGCGGCGAGAGCGGCGAAGGTGGCCAGGTGCGGGCGGCCGGACGGGGGGCGGCCCCGTGCGGTGCTCAATGCGTCGCCCCTTCGACGGTGCGGAGGTCGGTGGTGGTGCCGATCGCGGCGGTGAGGATCGCCGCGAGGCCGGTGGCCATGTCGCGGGGCGCCATCGACGGCGCACCGGCGGCGGCCACCTGGTGCGGGGCGTACGGGACGTGGACGAAGCCGCCGCGCAGGGCGGGGCGCTCGGTGGCGATGAGGTGGGACAGCCCGTAGAAGACGTGGTTGCACACGAAGGTGCCGGCGGTCTGGGAGACGGACGCCGGGACGCCCGCCGCGCGGGAGGCGGCGACGCACGCCTTGACGGGCAGCGAGGCGAAGTGGGCGGCGGGCCCGCCGGCCACCACGGGTTCGTCGAGAGGCTGCCGGCCGGCGTTGTCGGGGATGCGGGCGTCGTCGAGGTTCACGGCGACACGCTCGACGGTCAGGTCGGGGCGGCCGCCGGCCTGACCGACGCACAGCACCAGGTCGGGGTCGCTGCGGACGATCGCCTCGCGGAGTTCGGACAGGGCCGTGCCGAACACGCAGCTCAGTCGTGCGGTGAAGAGCCGCGTGCCGGGAGGCGGTGCGGCGTCGAGGAGACACACCGCCTCCCAGGAGGGGTTGGCGGGCTCACCGCCGAACGGTTCGAAGCCGGTGACGAGGACGCGTGCCGGTCCGTCGGGGGTACTCATGCGCGAACCCTTCCTGTGGCGGGCGGTGGCGGGCGGGTTGTGGGGGTCGTGACGGATCGTGGTGGGCGGGACGGGCGGCTGGTCAGAAGGCGAAGAGATAGATGATCGCGATGTTGCAGCAGAGCATCACGGCGGCCGTCGGCGCCTGTGCCTTGATCGGCCCGTACTGGTCCTCGAGTTCGAGCAGCGCGGCCGGGACGAGGTTGAAGTTGGCGGCCATCGGGGTGACGAGCGTGCCGCAGAAGCCGGCCAGCATGCCGACGGCGAGCACGGCGGCCGGGTTGCCGTTCATCTGCTCGATGAGCACCGGCCAGCCGACGGCCGCGGTCATGACCGGGAACGCGGCGAAGGCGTTGCCCATGATGACGGTGAACGCGGCCATGCCGACGCAGTACAGCGCGACGGCTGCGAGCAACTGCCCGTCCGGCAGCACCGCTTCGGTGACGCGGCGAACCTGGTCGCCGACGCCCGCCGTGGAGAAGATCGAGCCGAGGACGGCCAGCAGCTGCGGCAGCAGCAACGCCCAGCCCATGGCCTCCAGCAGACCGCGCCCGGCGTGCACGGGGACGGAGGGGCGGCGTTCACGCAGGATCCACATGCCCACCCCGAGGGCGACGATCGCGCCGATGCCGAGGCCGAGGATGGTCTCGCTGTTCTCCTCCAGGACCGGGGTTCCGCCGATGCTCCACTCCGAGACGAGCACCGCGCAGAGGACCGCGACGAGCGGGATGGTGAGCGCGGGAACGAACAGCTTGTTGCGGAAGCGGGCGGCGAGGGCGACGCGCTGCTTCTCGTCGGTGGTGTCGGGCACCCCGCGCCCGGTGAAGCCCAGGCCGCCCAGAACGATCATGACGAGGACCGCGACGCCCAGCGGCGCGGCGGGCGCGGAGCCGTCCTCGACCCAGGTGCTGTAGACGAAGGCGATCCCGATGAGACCCCAGAAGGCCGCTGTGCCCAGGCGTTTGGGGTTGGTGCGGTCGAACGCCATCTGCACGGCCATGCCCAGGAACGCGGCGCCCACCAGCCAGTAGAACCACTCGGACTTGATCACTCGGCGTTCTCCTCGTGTCCGGAGATCTCCGCCCGGGGGCCGGGAACGGTGGTGCCGGCGGCAGCCAGTTCGGCGTCGAGCCGGCCGTCGAGGCGCAGCAGCCGGAAGCCGTGCACGAAGAAGGCGCAGACGGCGGTGGGAATGGCCCACAGCGCCAGTGACAGCGGCTCCAGGTGGGTGCCGTAGGCACTGTTCACGAAGCCGGTGATGAGCAGGATCGAGCCGATGGCGAGGAAGCAGTCCTCGCCGAAGAAGAGTCCGACGGTGTCGGACGCGGCGGCGTGCGACCGGACCTTCTCCCGGACGCGTGCGGGCAGCGGGCGGCCGCCGTTGCGCCGCTCGGCCGCCGCCTCGGCCATCGGGGCGATCATCGGCCGCACGCTCTGCGCGGGGCCGCCGATGGTCTGGAGGCCGACGGCCGCGGTGAGCTGCCGGACGAACAGGTAGAGGGTCAGGAAGCGGCCGGTGGTGAGCCGGGCGAGTCTTCCGATGAGGGTGCGGGCCTGCTGCTGGAGGCCGTAGCGCTCCAGCAGGCCGATGACGGGCAGGGTGACGGCGAAGATCGTCACCGCGCGGCTGGAGGCGAACCCCTGGCCGAAGGCGTCGAGGATGCCGAGAGGGGAAAGCCCGCCCAGCAGCCCGGTGACGATCCCCGCCACCCCGACCACCAGCAGGGGATTGCGTCGCGTGGCGAACCCGAGGATCACCACGAGGACGCCGAGCAGAACGATCATGCGCCGTCGGCCCTTCCTGACTCGGGACACGCCTCAGCGGTCGCGTGAAGCGAATTCCGGGAAGGCTAGAGGATCGTTCAACGATCCGACAAGAGGAGGGACGGCACCTCTGGAGTGAAGGGTCGGCAAAAAAGAGGGCTGTGGAGACGGAGCTGGGGACGAGCGAGTTCGCGAAGGCGGAGGGCTCAGACTCCGGGGACGGACGACTCGGCGTACGCCTCGATCAACTGCCGCCGGGAGTCCTCCAGATAGAAGCCGAGCATGCGCTCCGCACCCGCAGCGTCCCCCTTCTCCAGCACCCCGAGGAGTTCGCGGTTGCGCGTCAGATACGGCTCGTGGAAGCGCCGCGGGTCGCCCATCACGTGGAACGCCAGGCGGAGTTCGGCCAGCACACCGCGCATCAGGTCGTCGGTGCGCACACTCTGTGCGAGCCCCGCGACGGCCTGGTGGAAGTGGATGTTGGCGGTGGCGCAGCCCGCCCAGTCCCTCCGCTCGGCAGACTCCTCGCCCTCGCGCAGCGCCGCTCGCAGCCCTTCCAGCGGGAACGGGGGCTCTTCCAGTCCGCGCACCGCGGCGCACTCCACGAGTCGGCGTACCCGGTAGATGTCGACGATGTCCGCCGCCTCGAGCACGCGCACGAAGGTGCCGCGGTTCAGCCGGTGCACGAGCAGCCGCTCGTGCGTGAGCAGACGAAAAGCCTCACGCAGCGTGTTCCGGGAGACGCCGAGCGCACCGCCGATCCGCTCCTCGGAGAGCCGGACGCCCGGCCGGAACAGCCCTTGGGCGATACGCTCGCGCAGGATGGCCGCAACCCGCTCCGCGGTGCTGGTGCGCCCCAGCAGGGCGCGATCGGCGGCGAGTTCCGACAGATCCAGGTCGACACCGGACGCCACGGGGGATTCGGCGGTCATGGACCCAGTCAAACCCAGAACGTGGAACGTGACAACACACCCCTTGCCGGATCGTTGAACAATCGCTAGCTTGGCGGCGATGGACGGGACGAACAGGACGATGACCATCGACCTCAACGCGGACCTCGGCGAGGGCTTCGGCCGCTGGGAGCTCACCGACGACGACGCGCTGCTCACCTGTGTGACCAGCGCGAACGTCGCCTGCGGCTTCCACGCCGGGGACCCGCTCACCATGCGCCGGGTGTGCGAGTCGGCGGCCGCGCGCGGGGTGACCGTCGGCGCCCAGGTCTCCTACCGCGACCTCGCCGGATTCGGCCGCCGCGCCATGGACGTGCCCGTCCCGGAGCTCGCCGCGGAGGTGGCGTACCAGATCGGCGCCCTCGACCTGTTCGCCCGCGCCGCCGGCACCCGCGTCGCCTACGTCAAACCGCACGGTGCCCTCTACAACCGGTGCGTCCGCGACAGCGAGCAGGCCGCCGCCGTGGTCGAGGGCGTCCGGCTGGCCGGAGCGGCCTCGGCCACGGCCGGGCCCCCGGCACGCGGCCTGCCCGTCCTCGGCCTGCCCGGCTCCGCCCTGCACGCCGCCGCGTCGGAGGCCGGGCTGCCCGTCGTCGCCGAGGCCTTCGCCGACCGCGGCTACCGCCCCGACGGCACCCTGGTGCCGCGCACCGAGCCGGGCGCCCTGGTGCCCGACCCCGAACAGGTCGTGCGCCGCGCCGTCGCGCTCGCCCGGGACGGCGAACTGACCGCCGCGGACGGCACCCTGCTGCGGCTGCGCGCCGACTCGCTGTGCGTGCACGGCGACACCCCGGGCGCCGCCCGGCTCGCCCGGCGCGTCCGGGAGGCGCTCGCCGACGCCGGCGTCACCGTCCGGGCCTTCGCATGACCGGCGCCGCGCCCCCGTCGTCCCCACCCGCCGGGCCACCCGTCGTGCGGACCGTGGGCCGGCACGGACTGCTGGTCGAACTACCCACCGGCGAGGCCGCCGAGGCGCTGCACGCCGAACTCCTGCGGCGCCGCGCCGACGACCGCCTGCCGCCGGTGCGGGAGATCGTGCCCGGCGCCCGCACCGTCCTCCTCGACGGGCTCGCCGACCCCGCGCGGCTCGCCGCCGACCTGCCGCACTGGGAGGTCCCGCCCCTGCACCGCGAGGACCGGCCGGCGGTCCGCATCCCGGTGCGCTACGACGGCCCCGACCTCGCGGACGTCGCCGCCCTGTGGGGCGTGAGTGTGGAGGAGGCCGTCCGCGTCCACGCCGCGGCCGAGTACCGGGTCGCCTTCTGCGGGTTCGCCCCCGGCTTCGGCTACCTCACCGGCCTCGACGAGCTGCACCACGTGCCGCGCCGCTCCGAGCCGCGCACCCGGGTGCCCGCCGGGGCGGTCGGGCTCGCCGGGCCGTACACCGGGATCTACCCACGCTCCTCGCCCGGCGGCTGGCAGCTCGTCGGCACGGCCGTGGACACCGTGCTGTGGGACACCGCCCGCACCCCGGCCGCCCTCCTCGAACCCGGCACCCGCGTCCGCTTCGAGCCCGTGGAGGACGCCGTGGGCAGGCATGTGGACGGGGCTGTGGACGGGACGGGCCATGGGCCCGTTGACGACACGGCTGAGGACCCCTCGTGACCGGCTCGGCGCCCGGCGCGGCACGGGAGGTGGAGGTCGTGCGGGCGGGCGCGCTCACCACCGTGCAGGACCTCGGCCGCCCCGGCCACGCCCACCTGGGCGTGCCCCGTTCCGGCGCGCTGGACGAGCCCGCGCACCGGCTCGCCAACCGCCTGCTCGGCAACCCCGCCGACGCCGCCACCCTGGAGACCACGCTCAGCGGCTGCGCGCTGCGTGCGCACACCCCCGCCCGCGTCGTGGTGACCGGCGCCCCCTGCCCCGTCACCGTCGACGGCCGCCCCGCGCCCTGGGGCACGCCGCTGCGGCTGCCGGCCGGCGCGCTGCTGGACGTCGGGCCCGCCGCCCGCGGAGTGCGCTCCTACGTGGCGTTCGCCGGTGGGGTGGCCGCCGAACCCGTGCTGGGCAGCCGGGCCACCGACCTGCTCTCCGGCCTCGGACCGGACCCGCTCGCCGACGGCGACCGCCTCCCCCTCACCCCCCTGGGCCCCAGCACACCCGGCGAGTCACCGCCCGCCGTGCCGGACGCCGCACCCTGGCAGGCCCCCCGGGGGAACTCGTGCTGCCGCTGATCCCCGGACCGCGCGACGACTGGTTCACCTCCGAGGCACTGGGCACCCTGACCGGTTCGGTCTACCGCGTCACCGCAGACGGCAACCGCATCGGCCTGCGTCTGGACGGACCGCGTCTGGAACGCGCCCGAGACGGCGAACTTCCCAGCGAGGGCATGGTGCTGGGCGCGGTGCAGGTGCCGCCCGAGGGGCGTCCGGTGGTGTTCCTCGCCGACCATCCGGTGACCGGCGGCTACCCGGTCGTCGGCGTCGTCCCCGAGGAAGCCCTCGCAGCGGCTGCCCAGGCCACCCCCGGGACGCCCGTGCGCTTCACCGCGGCGGGCGGCTGACGTCATCCGCCGCGCGGGGCGTACATGATGACGGCCACTCCCGCGAGGCAGATCAGCGCGCCGAGCACGTCGTAGCGGTCCGGCCGGTAGCCGTCCAGCACCATGCCCCAGACCAGTGAACCGGCAACGAACACGCCGCCGTACGCCGCGAGGATGCGGCCGAAGTGGGCGTCCGGCTGGAGCGTGGCGACGAAACCGTAGAGCCCGAGCGCAACGACGCCCGCGCCGATCCAGGCCAGCCCCCGGTGCTCCCGCACGCCCTGCCAGACCAGCCAGGCGCCGCCGATCTCCAGCAGCGCGGCGAGGAGGAACAGAGCGACGGAACGTGTCACGGTCATGGCCCGATCCTCCCGTACCGCTGTACCGGGTGGTGCCGGGTGGCGCCCCTGCGGAAGCGGGCGTAGCGGATGTTTCGTCAGAAGTCGTGAAGTTCCCGTGTACGACCCCACGGCGTGCGGTGCGGGACGATTGGGCGACGCGTCAGCGGGCATCAGTCGTGTGCATGCGAAGGCCCGAGGTCGGCGACGTCGCCGGACCGCCACCGCACGGGACCCTCACGGAGGGGAAGTGAAGAACATGCGCGCGAGCACGCGCCCCACGAGGCGCAGCGCACGCGTCGAGTACACCCTGCCTCGGGAGGACGCCTCCGCCCGCTGGGCCCGACGCCTCACCGCCGGATTCCTCAGCGGATCGCGTACGCCCCCGGAGGCCGTCCTGCACATGGACGAGGCCACCCTGGTGGTGTCCGAACTCGTCACCAACGCCACCCGGCACGGCCACAGCCGGTGCCGGCTCCGCCTGAGCACGGCCCCGCGCTCGCTCACCATCGAGGTGCACGACGACAGCACCGGTCACCCCGTGCTGCGGGCCACCGGCCCGGACGGCGAGAGCGGCCGCGGCATCGCGCTGGTCAGCCGCCTGACGCGACGGCTGGACGTCACCGACCACCCCCGGGGCGGCAAGACCGTCCGCGCAGTCCTCAGCACCGGCACCGGGTCCGGCACCGGCACCTCGTAGCCCGGTCACCGTCCGGTGCGGAGGACGGGGCGAGCACGTGCCGCCATGGTGGTCGGGGGCGGTTGGTGAGTCCGCGTGGTCACGGGCCCCGGGCCCCGCCGGGCGCGGGCACGCCGGATCACGCCACGCGCGACTCGGCCGGTGCCTCCTCGTCCTCCTCGTCGGGCAGGTGGACGTCGCCGATCGCGATGTTGACCTCGACGACCTCGAGTCCGGTCATCCGCTCGACGGCGGTGATGACGTTCTCCCGCACGTCGCGGGCGACGTCGCGGATGGGCACGCCGTACTCGACGACCAGGTCCAGGTCCAGCGCGGTCTGCCGCTCCCCGACCTCGACCTTCACGCCGCGGCCGACGTTGGGCCGGCCGCCCGGAACGCGGTCGCGTACGGCGCCGAGGGTGCGGGACAGGCCGCCGCCCGTGTCGTACACGCCCGGAACCTCGCGCGCGGCCATCCCGGCGATCTTGACGACCACGACGTCCGCGACGGAGGTGCGGCCGCGGCTCCCCGCAGGCTCGTCCGGGCCGACGGCGCCCGCGCCGACGGTGGTCGTGGAACCGCCCGGGGAGCCGTTACCGGCCGGGACGCGGTCGCGGTCGCCGCCGCCCGCCCGGGTCTCGTCGCCGACCGCGGTGGCCCCGGGATGCGTCTTCGTCGTCATGGGAACTCTCCTTCGCCGTTACGGGTTCAGCTGTCACCCGATCGCCCGGCCCCAGGGGCGGTGCCCTCGATCCAGGCTCGCTGACAATGACTTGGACACCGCCGGGGACGGAAACGTCACGCGGGCTCCGCAGATGCGCCGGGAGGTGGGCCGGTCGGGAGAAAACGCCTCCGGGGACGTGACGACGAGGCCGTCGGCGGGTCCGACGAAGGGGACGGCTGTGGAAGGAGAGGGTGCGTGGCCGAAGGAGCCGAACCGCAGGGGACGGCGCGTGCGGAGCGCGCGGCGGCTCGTACGGCCGGCAGCGGCGGGACGGGCCGTGCGGCGGACGCCCGCGGGGCGGGCGTCGCGGCGGCACCGTCCGAGGACGCGCTCCTCGCGGCCCGTGCGGGCGAGGGCGACGAGCAGGCCTTCGAGACGCTGGTGCGGCGGCACACCCCGGTCCTGCTCTCCCTGGCGCACCGGCTGCTCGGCAGCCGCAGCGACGCGGAGGACGCCGTGCAGGACGCGTTCGTCAGTGCCTGGCGCCGGCTGCCGGAGTTCCGCCGCGACGCGGCGTTCCTCACCTGGATGTACCGCATCGTCACCAACCGCTGCCTGAACCAGCTGCGGTCCCGCAGGCCGACCGCCGACCTGGACTCCGTGCCGGAGCCGGTCGCGCCCGACCACCAGTCCTCGCCGTCCCGGGCCGCCGAGACGCAGGCGGCGCTGCACTCGCTGTCCCGGGTGCTGGCGGACCTGACGCCCGAGCAACGCGCGTGCTGGGTGTTGCGGGAGCTGCACGGCCTGAGCTACGAGGAGATCGCGAAGGCTGTGGGCATCAGCCACCAGGCCGTACGGGGACGGATCTTCCGCGTGCGGCGCTACCTGACGGAGGCGATGAGCGCATGGCGTTGAGCGCCGACTCCGGGGCGAACCCGGACCCGGACGCCGGACCGGCGGAGGGCACCGAGCTGCTCCCCTGCGGCCGCACGCTCCAGGAGGTGTGGGACGCCTGGGACGAGGACCGGGCGACGGGCGACCCGCACTACGCGGCCTGCCCGCACTGCACGGCGGCGCTGCACGGGCTGCGGATGCTGGACGACTTCGTGCGCACCGCCCGCACCGCCGACGAGGAGGAGCGGCGGGCGGACGGCCGTGCCGACGGCGCACGGACCGCCGATGCGGTCACGGGGCGCGTGATGGACATCGTGCGGCGGGAGCTTCGCCCGGGCCGCAGCCTGCCGTTGGGGGAGCCCGACGAGGAGGCGTGGATCGTCGAGGCGGCGGCCGCGCGCGCGTTCCGCTCGGCCGTGGACGGCCTGCGGGGCGTACGGGCGGGCAGCTGCCGGATCGTCCCGCAGCCGGCGGAGGCGGTGGTACGGGTGCGGGTGGAGGTCGCGGCCGACCTGAGCCGCGGTTTCCCGGAGCTGGCGGACGCGGTGCGTGACCGGATCGTGACGGCGGCCCGGGACGTCGTCGGGTTGGAGGTGGCGGCGGTCGACGTCGCCGTGGTGGACGTCCTGGTGGACGGCGGCTGGGAACGCGCCGCCGCCGACCTGCGCGGACTGGCCGACGCGGAGGACGAGCGGTGAGCGACCAGGACGTGACGGACCGGGTGACGCGCGCCGCGGCCCGGGCGGCCGAGGAGGCGCCCGGGGTGGCGTTCCTCCGCCCCGGGCTGGCCGAGCTGGTGCACGGCACGGCGCTGCCCCGTCTGAAGCGGACGACCACCCCGGCGGCGGACGCCCCGCGCACCGGAGGCGTCCGGGCACGGCGGCAGGGCACGCAGAAATCAGGGTGGCGGCTGGAGCTCCACCTCGCCGTCCTGGACGGGCACCGGGCGCTGGACGTGACTCGCGCGGTGCGCACGGCGGTCACCGACGCCGTACGCGGCGAGCTGGCGGCGGCGGACGCGGACGTCACCGTGGCAGTGACCGTCACCGACATTGCCTGACCCGGGCGGGCCCGCCCGGGTCACACCTGCCCGTTCCCGCGCCCGGGTGGGAGTGCGTTCCGCTTCCGCACGGAGGAGGGGCCGGCGGCGGAGCGTTCCGCCTGCCGGCCCCTCGTCCGGGTGAGGTCGTCGGCCGCGTCAGCGGGCGCCGGTGTGGAGCTCCAGGAACTCGTCGAAGGACAGCTTGCCGTCGGCGTTGCCGTCCTTCTGGTTGATCACGGCCTGCGCCATGGACTCGGTGTAGTGCACGTCCCCCAGGTCTGCCATGGCCCGGTGGAACTCCTTGGCGGTGATGAACCCGTCGCCGTCGTGATCGAACTTGTCGAACGCCTTGCGCACCTCGGCTGCGTCGGCCATTCCTTCACCCTCCCCGCTCGGTATCGATGACGCGCTCACCCTACAGAAATCCCGTTGCCGCCCCTCCCGCGTCCTGCTCTACTCCACCGCACACGGCACGTGCCACTTGTCGAGCAGAAGGAGACCACCGTGCGGCGAGCGTCCTTGTCCCTCCAGCAGGCCCACTCCGCCCTCTTCAAGGACATGACGCCACGTGCCCACGCTCAACCTCGGAATCCTCGCCCATGTCGACGCAGGTAAGACCAGCCTGACCGAGCGGCTGCTGCACGCCGCCGGGGTCGTCGAGACGGTCGGCCGCGTCGACGACGGCAGCACCCGCACCGACTTCCTCGCGCTGGAGCGGCAGCGCGGCATCACCATCCGCTCCGCCGTGGTCTCCTTCCGGCTCGGCGACGACCTGACCGTCAACCTGATCGACACCCCCGGCCACCCCGACTTCATCGCCGAGGTGGAGCGGGTGCTGCACGTGCTCGACGGCGCCGTACTGGTGGTCTCCGCCGTCGAGGGCGTGCAGGCGCAGACCCGGGTGCTGATGCGGACCCTGCGACGGCTGCGCCTGCCCACGCTGTTGTTCGTCAACAAGACCGACCGGCGCGGCGCCTCCCCGGACGGCACCCTCGACGGCATCGCCCGGCGGCTGGTGCGCACCGCCGTGCCGATGGGCGCGGTGCCCTCGGCCGGCAGCCCGGACGCCGGGTTCCTTCCGTACGGCCCGTCGGACGCGGCGTTCGGCGAGCGGCTGACCGACGTGCTCACCCGCCACGACGAGACGCTGCTGGCGGAGTACGTGGCCGCCGACGGCCGGCTGCCGCACGACCGGCTCCGCGGTGCGCTGGCCGACCAGACCGGGCGGGCGCTGGTGCACCCGGTGTTCTTCGGCTCGGCCGTGACCGGCGCCGGAGTCGGTGCCCTGACCGAGGGCGTCCGGACCCTGCTGCCCGCCGCGCGGGGTGAGGCGGAGGGGCCGGTCTCCGGCTCGGTGTTCAAGGTCGAGCGCGGCCCGGGTGGCGAACGCCTCGCGTACGTGCGGATGGCCGCCGGCACGCTGCGGGTGCGCGACCGGGTGCCGTTCGGTGCCGCCGCGAACGGCACCGAGGAGCTGCCGGAGGGCAAGATCACCGGGGTCGAGGTCTTCGAGGAGGGCGAGGCGGTCCCCCGGGACGCGGTCGCCGCCGGGCACATCGGCCGTGTGCGCGGCCTGGAGGGCGTACGGATCGGCGACGCGCTGGGCGTTCCGCCGCCCGGCACCGCCGACCGCCACTTCGCCCCTCCCACCCTGGAGACGGTCGTCGCGCCCGTCTGCCCGGGGGAGCGGCGGGCGCTGCACGTCGCGCTGACGCAGCTCGCCGAGCAGGATCCGCTGATCGACCTGCGGCACGACCCGAGAACCGGGGAGACGCACGTCTCGCTGTACGGCGAGGTGCAGAAGGAGGTCCTGGAGGCGACCCTCTCCGACGAGCACGGCATCGCGGTGACCTTCCGCCGCACCACCGCGCTGTGCGTGGAGCGGGTGACCGGATGCGGCGCGGCGCACGAGATCATCGACACCGGCCCCAACCCGTTCCTCGCCACCATCGGGCTGCGCCTCGAACCGGCGCCGGTGGGCGCCGGGGTGCGCTTCCGGCTGGGCGTCGAACTCGGGTCCATGCCGTACGCGTTCTTCGCCGCGGTCGAGGAGACCGTGCAGGAGGTCCTCGGCCAGGGCCTGTACGGCTGGCCCGTACCGGACTGCACGGTCACCATGACGCACTCCGGCTACTGGCCGCGGCAGAGCCACGCGCACGCGGTCTTCGACAAGTCCATGTCGAGCACCGCGGGCGACTTCCGCAACCTCACGCCGCTAGTGCTGATGGACGCGCTGCGGCGGGCCGGGACGCGGGTGTGCGAGCCCGTGCACGCCTTCCGGCTGGAGGCGCCCGCGGACACGGCGGGCGCGGTGCTGTCGCTGCTGGCCCACCTCGGTGGGGTGCCGCGCTCGACCCGTACCGAGGACGGGACGGCCGTGCTGGAGGGAGACGTGCCGGCCGCGCGGGTGCACACGCTGCAGCGGCGGTTGCCGAACCTCAGCCGCGGCGAGGGCGTGCTGGAGTCGTCCTTCGACCGGTACGAGCCGGTGCGCGGCACACCCCCGGCCAGGCCGCGCACGGACCACGACCCCCTGGACCGCAAGCAGTACCTGCTGCGGGTCGTGCGCCGGACCGGCACGGGGACGGCGGGCGCTCACGGACCGGCCCCCGGGTCCACCGCCGGTCACGGAGGGTAAACGGTGCGAGAGGGACGGCGGTGGGCCGTTAGGATTTCGCGCATGGCGGCCACTGGAACTGAGCAACAGGGGAAGGCGTACTACGTCACCACCCCCATCTACTACGTGAACGACGCTCCGCACCTGGGCCACGCCTACACGACCGTCGCAGGCGACGTGCTCACCCGCTGGCACCGCCAGCGGGGCGAGAAGGTGTGGTACCTCACCGGCACGGACGAGCACGGTCAGAAGATCATGCGCACCGCGGAGGCGAACGGCGTCAGTCCGCAGGACTGGTGCGACAAGCTCGTCGAGGAGGCGTGGAAGCCCCTCTGGGAGCACCTGGAGATCGCGCACGACGATTTCATCCGCACCACCGAGAAGCGGCACACCGACCGCGTGCGGGAGTTCGTCCAAGACCTGTACGACAAGGGCGAGATCTACCAGGGCGGCTACGAGGGCCCATACTGCGTCGGCTGCGAGGAGTACAAGTCCTACGGTGAACTGCTGGACGGGGAGGGAGAGTTCGAAGGCCAGAAGCTCTGCCCCATCCACAAGAAGCCGGTGGAGATGCTGAAGGAGGAGAACTACTTCTTCAAGCTCTCCGAGTACGGCCCGAAGCTGCTGAAGCACTACGAGCAGAACCCGGGCTTCATCCAGCCCGAGTCCGCGCGCAACGAGGTCGTGAACTTCGTGCGGCAGGGGCTGGAGGACCTGTCCATCTCCCGGTCGACCTTCGACTGGGGCGTCAAGGTGCCGTGGGACGACAAGCACGTCATCTACGTGTGGATCGACGCCCTCCTCAACTACGCGACGGCGGTGGGCTACGGCTTTGACCAGGAGAAGTTCGAGGGCACCTTCCCGGCGAACGTGCACCTGGTCGGCAAGGACATCCTCCGCTTCCACGCGGTGATCTGGCCCGCCATGCTGATGGCGAACGGCCTGCCGCTGCCGCACAGGATCGCCGCCAACGGCTGGCTCATGGTCGGCGGCGAGAAGATGTCCAAGTCCAACCTGACCGGCATCTCCCCGCAGCAGCTCACCGAACACTTCGGCGTCGACGCCTACCGCTGGTACTTCCTGCGCGCGATCTCCTTCGGCCACGACGGGTCGTTCTCCTGGGAGGACTTCTCCGCCCGCTACACCAGCGAACTCGCCAACGACTACGGCAACCTCGCCTCCCGGGTCGCGGCGATGGTCGGCAAGTACTTCGGCGGCGCGCTGCCGGAGGCGACCTCGGCGGGTGCGGACGAGCAGGCGATCCGCGAGGGCCTGGAGACAGCCGTCGCGGAGGCCGACCGGCGGATCGGCGACGAGCTGGACTTCGCGGGCGGCATCGCGGCCGTCTTCGACTTCGTCAAGCAGGTCAACGGCTACCTGACCGAGCAGGCGCCGTGGAAGGTCGCCAAGGACGACTCCGCCGAGGCCCAGGCCCGGCTGGCGACGATCCTCTACACCGCCGCCGAGTCGCTGCGCGCGTGCGCGGTGCTGCTGAACCCGGTGATGCCGGAGACCTCGCAGAAGCTGTGGGACTCGCTCGGCGCCGAGGCGTCGCTGGGCGCCCTCGCCGACCAGCGCGTGCAGGACGCCGGCCGCTGGGGCCTGCTCCCCGCGGGCTCCACGGTCACCAAGGGCGCGGTGCTCTTCCCCCGTCTGGAGGACTGAGGCGCCGGCTGAGGGTGCACGACGGCGGACGCGCCGCCCGTACGACGGCTGGACCCGTACGACGGCTGGGCCCGTACCACCCCCGCGGTGGTGCGGCCCAGCCGCTTCTCGTGGCCGGGCCACTCGCTGGCGACCGCAGGTCGACACCCGCGACGTGACGCACCAGCCGTGCGGCTACGCGCAGTCGGGGACGCCCGGCAGCTTCTCCTCCGGCACGTCGACGAAGACGTTCGTCAGATGGCCGTCGTACTGCGGCAGGTAGGCCCACCAGTCGCTGGAGTGCGGCGGCACGTCGATCCGTTCGCCGCGGCGCTGGCAGCCGACCAGCACCTCCACGCCCGCGGGCAGCGTGGTGACCACCGCCGAGTCCGTGGTCGCCGCCGCGCGGACCCGTACGCCCGAGCCCCAGGTGGGGAACCACGTACCGGCCGGGCGCACGGCCCCCGGGACGTCGAGCGAGCCGACCAGCCGGGTCAGCCATGCGTACGCGGTGCCGTACGGCGTGCCGTCCTCGTGCAGCGTGAGCACGGCGACGACCGTGCGGTCGTCGGCGCCGACGGTGCCCGTGCTGTGCAGCGCCTCGCTGACCAGGTCGATGCCGCTCGCCCGCGACGCCTCCCGCTCGCGGGCGCGTTCGGCCTCCCGCTGATCCGCCGTGCAGCCGCCGGAGTCGAAGCCTGACCAGCCCTGCTTCAGCGACCAGGATCTCTCGAAGGCGGACGCGATGCCGAAGTACTGGTCGTAGCCGTCGGCCGCGCAGCGGGTGGCCGCGCGCAGGTGCCCCAGGACGAGGTCCCGCACCGGCGCGGGGGCCTCGTCCAGGAGGTAGCGGTACACCCGCACGGTGTCGGCGGCCGTGATCGCCGTGTAGCCCCAATAGCCGGGGTGCGAGGCGGGCGGCGGGGCGGTACCGGTCAGGCCCAGTCGCCGCACCATGCGGTCGATGAGCGCGCTGCCCCCGCGCGTCGACCAGTAATGGCTCGCGGCGCCGTCGTGGCTGCTGCGCAGCATGCCCTCCAGGCGGGACCGCTCCGCTTCGGGGACGTCGTAGTCGGGCCCCCGGTCCCAGAGGTAGTCCAGCACCAGCATGATCTTCACGACGGAGGCGGACCGAAAGCGCAGGTCGGCGTTGTGACGTTCGGTGAACGTGCCGGTCTCACGGTCGAAGACGGCGATGCCGGCCGTCACCCCCGGTGGGACGCGGGCAGCGGCTGCCGCGGTCGCGTCGACGGGTGCGCGGCGGGGCGTGCCGGAGGCTCCGGGGGCGAGGGAGAGGGCGGCGGCGCAGGCGAGGGCCAGGGAGATCAGGACGCGCCCCTTCCGGTGTGGACGACGGGTGGGCATGCGGGACCAGCTCCTCGTGAGCAGGGCCCCGGTGGGCGGGCGGGCCTGGGGGACGCCGTCCCCATGCATGCCCCGGCCCTCCGGCGCGCACACCGTACCGGCCAGCCGGCTCGGCGTACCCGCGCACCGCCGTACGGCAGCACGGGAACGCCTCAGGACCGTGCCCCGCACGAGCGGGGCACGGCCCTGAGTGCGCGGCCGGGGAGAGACCCGGCGGGCGCGGAACTACTCCGCGGGGCGGGCCTGCGGGGGCTTGCGCACCGAGAGGTGAAGCTCCTTCAAGCGGGCCTCCTCGACCTCGCTCGGCGCGCCCATCAGGAGGTCCTGCGCGTTGCCGTTGAGCGGGAAGGCGATGGTCTCGCGGATGTTCGGCTCGTCGGCCAGCAGCATGACGATGCGGTCGATGCCGGGGGCGATGCCGCCGTGCGGCGGGGCGCCGAAGCGGAACGCCCGCAGCATGCCGCCGAACTCGCGCTCGACGTCGTCCTTGGAGTAGCCCGCGATGCCGAACGCCTCGAACATCACCTCGGGTTCGTGGTTCCGGATCGCGCCGGAGGACAGCTCGACTCCGTTGCAGACGATGTCGTACTGCCAGGCCAGCACATCCAGCGGGTCCTGGGTGCGCAGCGCCTCCAGGCCGCCCTGTGGCATCGAGAACGGGTTGTGGGAGAACTCGATCTCGCCGGTGTCCTCGTTCTTCTCGAACATCGGGAAGTCCACGATCCAGCAGAACCGGAAGGCGTTCTCGGTGAAGTTGCCGGTGCGGCGGGCGGCCTCGACGCGGACCGCGCCCATGATCTTGGAGACGTCGTCGAACTCCCCGGCGCCGAAGAAGACCGCCGTGCCCGGCTTGCCGTCGACGGCCGAGAGCAGGGCGGCGGTGTCGTCCTCGGTGAGGAACTTGGCGATCGGGCCGGTGAGCGTCGAATCGTCGCCGACCCGCACCCAGGCGAGGCCCTTGGCGCCGTGCTCCTGCGCGAACTCGCCCATCTGGTCGAAGAACTTGCGCGGCTGGTCGGCAGTGTCCGGCACGGCCAGGGCGCGGACGTGCTTGTCTGCGAAGGCCTTGAAACCGCTGCCGGCGAAGACGTGGCTGACGTCGACCAGTTCGAGGGAGGTGCGCAGATCCGGCTTGTCGGAGCCGTACTTGAGCATCGCCTCCCGGAACGGGATGCGCGGGAACGGCGAGGTGACGTGCCGGCCGTCGCCGAACTCCTCGAAGACGTCGGTCATCACCTTCTCGATGACCCGGAAGACGTCCTCCTGCTCGACGTAGGACATCTCCACGTCGAGCTGGTAGAACTCGCCCGGCGAGCGGTCGGCCCGGGCGTCCTCGTCACGGAAGCACGGCGCGATCTGGAAGTACTTGTCGAAGCCCGCGATCATCAGCAGCTGCTTGAACTGCTGCGGCGCCTGCGGCAGCGCGTAGAACCGGCCGGCGTGCAGCCGGGAGGGCACCAGGAAGTCGCGGGCGCCCTCGGGCGAGGTGGCGGACAGGATGGGCGTCGCCATCTCGTTGAAGCCCAGGTCGGTCATCCGGCGGCGGATCGAGGAGATCACGGCCGAGCGCAGCATGATGTTGCGGTGCATGCGCTCGCGGCGCAGGTCGAGGAAGCGGTACTCCAGGCGCCGCTCCTCGTTGACGCCGTCGTCGGCGTTGATGGTGAACGGGATCTGCTCGGCCGCGCCGAGCACCTCCACCTCGGTGACCTCGACCTCGATCTCACCGGTCGGCAGCTCGGGGTTGACGTTCTCCTCGCCGCGGGCGGCGACGCCGCCGTCCACGCGGATGACGCTCTCCTTGGACAGCGAGCTCAGCCGCTCGACGACGTCGGTCCGCTCGGGCCGGACGACGAGCTGCACGATGCCGTGGTGGTCGCGCAGATCGATGAAGAGGATGCCGCCCAGGTTCCGCCGATTGTGCAGCCAGCCGCTCAGGCGGACGTCGGAGCCGACGTCCGTGGCACGGAGCTCGCCGCAGGTGTGGGACCGGTACCGATGCATCATTCATCCAAGTCGTCGGGGCGTGGTGGCGTACGCCGGTGCACGCACGCTCGTCGCAGGGGTTCCCGCCGGGATTTCTGGCTGAGGGAAACGCCTCTCAGGTTACCGCGCCCCGAGTGGCTCACTCGCACGCTTTTCACGGATCTGCATAAAGTAGGGCAATGCGCACGGAGGACGTACTCACGGCCGTGGGCACCGGCGTCTGGCGGTGGGAGGGCGGCTCCCAGACCGTCACCCTGGACGCACGGGCCGCGCGGCTCCTCGGTCTCCCCTCCCCGCCCTCCAGCAGCGGCACCGTCACCCTCGGCGCGGCGGCCGTGCGGGGGCGGGTGCACGCCGTCGACTTCGTCCGCCTCCAGGGGATGGCGGCGCTCGCCCTCACCGAGGGGCGACTGGCAGAGGGCGTCCTGCGTGTCGTCTGCCCCGCCGGGACCGTGCTGCGGTCCGTACGCGTGCGACTGCGGCCCGTCGGCGTCCGGACGGCGGACCAGCCGGACGGGCGGCCCGGCGTCATCCCGCCGGGCGAGGCCAGGATTCCCGGGGCGCTCCAGGTGATCGGCACCGTCAGCGAGGTCGCTCCGGTGCCGGAGGGCTCCGACGCGCCGTCCGAGCCGGACGGCGAGGCGGACGGCCGGGCGCTCGAGGTCGTCGGGGAGTGGAACCGTTCCCGGGAGGCGTTCCTGCTGGACGCCGGACGCGCACTGGCCGAGGCCCGTTCGACCAGCGAGGTGTTGCGCGTCGCGGCCGCCCTGTCCATGCCCGGCTTCACGCCCGACGGACTGGGCGTCTTCGGCGTGGAGGGCGACCGGCTCGCGGTGATCGGCCACCACGGGCAGTCGCCCGGTGACGAGGGGCCCTTCCTGGACATGCCCCTGGACACCGACTACCCGGCGGCCGAGGTGGTGCGCACGGGCCGGGCCATCTACCTGCCCAGCCCGGACGCCTACCGCAGCCGCTTCCCCACCACCTGGCCGCTCGCCGAGCCGTTCGGTCGGGCGTCGTGGGCGTTCCTGCCGCTGATCGTCGGCGGGCGGACGATCGGAGCGTGGATGGCCGGCTTCGCCGAGCCGGTCGCCTTCACCCCCGACGAGCGGTCGGTGCTCAGCACCGTCGCCCGGATGCTCGCGCAGGCGCTGTCGCGGGCGTACGTGCAGGACAGCGAACGCGAGCTCGCCGACGACCTTCAGCGCATGATGCGTCCCGCCGACCGCCCGGCGGTGGAGGGTCTCCAGCTCGCGGCGCGCTACGTGCCCACCGGCGGCGGCCTCCAGGTCGGCGGCGACTGGTACGACGTGATCAGCCTGCCGTCCGGGCGGACGGCGGTGGTCGTCGGCGACGTGCAGGGCCACGACGTGCGGGCCGCGGGCATCATGGCGCAGTTGCGGATCGCGCTGCGGGCGTACGCCGCCGAGGGCCACCACCCGGACGGGGTGCTCTCCCGCGCCTCGCGCTTCCTGAGCGGGCTGAACCGCGCCTCCGCCGGGACGCCGGGAACGGCGGCGGACGAACGCTTCGCCACCTGTCTCTACCTGGAGATCGACCCCCGCACCGGCACCGTCGACGTGGCCCGCGCCGGCCACCTCGACCCGGCGATCCGGCTCCCCGACTCCGCGATGCTCGTACGGCAGACCGCGGGCGGCATCCCGCTTGGCATCACGGCCGACCCGGACTACCCCACCACCCGCCTCGTGCTCCAGCCCGGCGAAACGATGCTGCTGTGCACGGACGGGCTCATCGAGACCGGCGGACACGACATCGAGAGCGGCTGGGAACGGCTGCGGCAGGTCGTCGCCGGGCACCCGCTGCCCGAAGAGGGCCTCGAAGGGCTGGCCGACGCCGTGGTGAACGCGGTGCACGGGCCGCCCTCGCACCACACCACCGGGCCGCTGGCCGACCGGCGCGACGACGACATCGCGCTCGTGCTGCTGTGCCGCGAGGGGGACCCGCTCGGGCCCGCCGGGACGGTCGCCGCGCCGCCCGCCCGGCGCAGCGTCCTGACCGTCGCGCAGGCCGAGCCCGCGCGCATCGCCGACGCACGACACCAGCTCGGCGGGCTGCTGCACGACTGGAAGGACGGAGACCAGGCGGACGGCGCCGTGCTGATGCTCTCCGAGATGCTCACGAACGTCCTGGTGCACACCGACGGCGACGCGCTGATGGTGGCCGAGATCAGCGGGGACCCCGGGACGCGGCTGCTGCGCGTCGACGTCACCGACTCCAGCGACGAGCTGCCACACCGCCGCAGCCCCGGCGAGCTGGCCTCCTCCGGGCGCGGCCTGCTGCTGCTGGACACGCTGGCGGACGCGTGGGGCGTGGAGCCGCGCGGCGACGGCAAGTGCACCTGGTTCGAGCTCCGCGAGGCGGGCACCGTCCACGGCTGACCCGCCGGGGCCGCACCGCGCGGGCGAGGTCAGTCGCGTGCGGCCGGGACGCGGCCGAGGCGGCCGGCCTGGAAGTCGTCGAAGGCCTGGGCCAGCTCCGCGTGGCTGTTCATGACGAACGGCCCGTAGTGCGCCATCGGCTCCCGCAGCGGCTGCCCGCCGAGGAGGATCACCTCCAGCGAGGGGGTGTGGGCGTCCTGGGAGGTGTCGGCGCGCAGCGTGAGCGCGTCGCCTGCGCCGAAGACGGCCGTCTGCCCCAGGTGGAGCGGGCGCCGGTCGGCGCCCACCGAGCCGCGGCCGGCCAGCACGTAGGCGAGGGCGTTGTAGTCGCTGCGCCACGGCAGCGTGACCTCGGCGCCGGGCGAGACGGTCGCGTGCACGAGGGTGATCGGCGTGTGCGTGACGCCGGGGCCGGTGTGGCCGTCCAGCTCGCCCGCGATGAGCCGGAGCAGCGCGCCGCCGTCGGGGCTGGTCAGCAGCTTGACGTTGCCGCCGCCGATGTCCTGGTAACGCGGGGTGGTCATCTTGTCCCGGGCGGGCAGGTTGACCCAGAGCTGGATGCCGTGGAAGAGGCCGCCGGTCATGACCAGCTCCTCCGGCGGGGCCTCGATGTGCAGCAGGCCCGATCCGGCGGTCATCCACTGGGTGTCGCCGCCGTCTATAGTGCCGCCGCCGCCCTCGGAGTCCTGGTGCACAAACGTTCCGTCGATGAGGTACGTGACGGTCTCGAAGCCGCGGTGCGGATGCCAGGGGGTGCCCTTCGGCTCACCGGGCGCGTAGTCCACCTCGCCCATCTGGTCCATCATGATGAACGGGTCGAGGTGCCGGTAGTCGAGGCCCGCGAAGGCGCGGCGGACCGGGAAGCCCTCGCCCTCGAACCCGGTGGGGGCGGTGCTCACGGCCAGCACGGGGCGCCGTGCGGCGCTTTCGGCCGCCGGGGCGGTCACCCGGGGCAGCGTGAGCGGGTTCTCTACGGTGATCGCGGGCATGACGGGTGCCTCCTCCGACTCACGGCCAATGTAGTTGAAGGTTGAAGCACTCGCCACGGCTTCCGTATTCCGGCAGACCCGGAAGGGCCGGTGCGCGGTGCGCGACGCGGGTCAGCCGCACATGCCGGTCAGCCGTACATGTGGCGCATCGCGTAGTCGACCATCTCCTCGACCGCCTTGGCGTCGAAGACCACCCGGTGCTCGCCCTCCATGTCGAGGACGAAGCCGTAGCCGGAGGGGAGGAGGTCGAGCACCTCGGCACCCGTGATCACGAAGTACCGCGACTCCTTGCCCGCGTACCGGCGCAGCTCCTTGAGCGTGGTGAACATCGGGATGACCGGCTGCTGGGTGTTGTGCAGCGCCAGGAAGCCCGGGGTCTCGCCGCGCGGGCAGTAGACCTTCGAGGTGGAGAGGATCGACTGGAACTCCTCGGCGGACATCGACCCCGTGGTGAAGGCCCGTACGGCCTCGCCCAGCGAGGGTGGGGACGGCTCGGGGTAGAGCGGCTGCTGACCGTAGGGCGGCGGCGGCTCCGGTTCCGCGTAGCCCTGATGCGCCTGGTGGGCATGGGGGGAGTGATGGGTCTGCTGGTGACCCTGGTACCCGTACTGCTGCCCACCGTGCGGGTGTCCGTGGCCCGCGGACGCGGTCTGGTCGTAGCCGTACATGCCCGAAAGGGTAACGAGTCGGTCCACCCGGCGTGCGCGCGCGGGAGATTCCCGGCCACGGCGGGGCCCGGAACCGCCCGGCGAGGGAGGAACGGGTCACAGTGGGACTCGGGGGGTTGCCTTAAATTACCCATGGGTAGCATCATCGAGACTACTGATCGGTACGAACGAGACTTCTTACGGAGCCGTCGCCATGGGGCACTACAAGTCGAATCTCCGCGACATCGAGTTCAACCTCTTCGAGGTCCTCGGCCGCGACTCGGTGTACGGCACCGGACCGTTCGCCGAAATGGACGTCGAGACCGCCAAGAGCGTGCTCGCCGAGATCGCGCGGCTGTCCGAGAACGAACTCGCCGCCTCCTACGAGGAGGGCGACCGCAACCCGCCCGTCTTCGACCCGGACACCAACACCGCGCCCGTCCCGGCGTCGTTCAGGAAGAGCTACCAGGCGTTCATGGACGCGGAGTGGTGGCGCCTGGGCATCCCCGAGGAGATCGGCGGCACCACCGCACCGCGCTCGCTGCTCTGGGGCTTCGCCGAGACCATCCTCGGCGCGAACCCGGCCGTCTGGATGTACGCCTCCGGTCCGGCGTTCGCGGGCGTGGTGCAGGAGGAGGGCACCGAGGAGCAGCGCAAGATCGCCCAGCTGATGGCCGACAAGCAGTGGGGCGCCACCATGGTGCTCACCGAGCCGGACGCCGGATCGGACGTCGGCGCCGGCCGCGCCAAGGCCGTGCAGCAGGACGACGGCACCTGGCACATCACCGGCGTGAAGCGCTTCATCACCTCCGGTGAGCACGACATGTCCGAGAACATCGTGCACCTCGTCCTGGCCCGCCCCGAGGGCCACGGTCCCGGCACCAAGGGCCTGAGCCTGTTCGTCGTGCCGAAGTACGACTTCGACTGGGACACCGGCGAGCTCGGCGAGCGCAACGGCGTCTACGCCACCAACGTCGAGCACAAGATGGGTCTCAAGGTGTCCAACACCTGCGAGATGACCTTCGGCGCCAACCAGCCCGCCAAGGGCTGGCTGCTGGGCGAGAAGCACGACGGCATCCGCCAGATGTTCAAGATCATCGAGTTCGCGCGGATGATGGTCGGCACGAAGGCCATCGCCACCCTCTCCACCGGCTACCTGAACGCCCTGGAGTACGCCAAGGAGCGGGTGCAGGGCGCCGACCTCGCCCAGTTCACCGACAAGACCGCGCCGCGCGTCACCATCACGCACCACCCCGACGTGCGTCGCTCGCTGATGACGCAGAAGGCGTACGCCGAGGGCATGCGCGCCCTCGTCCTCTACACCGCCTCCGTGCAGGACGAGATCATCCTCAAGGAGCACGCGGGCGAGGACGCGGGCGCCGCGCACCGGCTCAACGACCTGCTGCTGCCCATCGTGAAGGGCTACGGCTCGGAGAAGTCCTACGAGCAGCTCGCCCAGTCGCTGCAGACCCTGGGCGGCTCCGGGTACCTCCAGGAGTACCCGGTCGAGCAGTACATCCGGGACGCCAAGATCGACACCCTGTACGAGGGCACCACGGCGATCCAGGGCCAGGACTTCTTCTTCCGCAAGATCGTCCGCGACCAGGGCCAGGCGCTCACCGCGCTGTCGGAGGAGATCAAGAAGTTCCTCGCCGAGGCCGCCGGGGGCGAGGAGCTGGCCGCCGCCCGCGACCAGCTCGCCCGGGCCGCCGTCGACCTGGAGGCCATCGTCGGCACCATGCTGACCGACCTGGCCGCCACCGAGAAGGACGTCAAGGAGATCTACAAGGTCGGGCTGAACACCACCCGCTTCCTGCTGGCCTCCGGCGACGTCGTCATCGGCTATCTGCTGCTGCGCGGTGCGGCCGTCGCGCAGGACAAGCTGACCGACGCCTCGGCCAAGGACCGGCCGTTCTACCAGGGCAAGATCGCCGCTGCGAAGTTCTTCGCCGCCAACGTGCTGCCCGGCCTGGCCGTGCAGCGCTCGCTCGCCGAGTCCGTCGACCTGTCGGTCATGGATCTCGACGAGTCGGCGTTCTGAGTCCCCGGCGAGGCGGCCTCCGGACCGTCCGCCGATGAGGAACCGCGTCGCCGAGGCGTCCCGCTCCCGGTCGGGGGGAGCCGGACGCCTCGGCGTTCGTATGCTGAGCGGCATGAGCAACGCGCCCCGCACCAGCCACACGAACCGCCGCTTCGACAGCGGCCACACCGACGACCTGACGGCCTTCCTCGCGCAGTCGCCCACCCCGTACCACGCCGTGGCCTCCGCGGCGCGGATGCTGGAGAAGGCCGGCTTCCGCCAGGTCGAGGAGACGGCCGCCTGGGACGGCGAGGCGGGGGGCCGCTACGTGCTGCGCGGCGGTGCGATCATCGCCTGGTACGTGCCTCAGGACGCGACCCCGGCCACCCCGTACCGCATCGTGGGCGCGCACACCGACTCCCCCAACCTGCGGGTCAAGCCGCTGCCCGACACCGGCGCGAACGGCTGGCGCCAGGTCGCCGTCGAGATCTACGGCGGCACGCTGCTCAACACCTGGCTCGACCGCGACCTGGGCATCGCCGGCCGGCTGACGCTGCGCGACGGCTCCACCCGCCTGGTGAACGTCGACCGGCCCCTGCTGCGCGTCCCGCAGCTCGCCATCCACCTCGACCGGCAGGTCAACGAGGGCCTCAAGCTCGACAAGCAGCGCCACATGACCCCGGTCTGGGGCCTGGGGACGCCCCGGGAGGGCGACCTGATGGCCTTCCTCGCGGACGAGGCCGGCCTGCCCGCCGCGGACGTCACCGGCTGGGACCTGATGGTGCACAGCGTCGAGGCCCCCGCCTACCTCGGGGCCGACCGCGAACTCCTCGCCGGCCCCCGGATGGACAACCTGCTGTCCGTGCACGCGGGCGCGGCGGCGCTCGCCGCGGTCGCGGCCGAGGGCGGCCTGCAGCACATCCCGGTGCTCGCGGCGTTCGACCACGAGGAGAACGGCAGCCAGTCCGACACCGGCGCCGACGGGCCGCTGCTCGGCAGCGTGCTGGAGCGTTCGGTGTTCGCGCGCGGCGGCACGTACGAGGACCGGGCGCGCGCCTACGCGGGCACGGTGTGCCTCTCCTCCGACACCGGCCACGCCGTGCACCCCAACTACGTGGAGCGGCACGAGCCGGGGCACCACCCGATGCCCAACGGCGGGCCCATCCTGAAGGTCAACGTCAACCAGCGGTACGCCACGGACGGCACCGGCCGCGCGGTGTTCGCCGCCGCGTGCGAACGGGCCGGGGTGCCGTGGCAGACGTTCGTGTCCAACAACGCGATGCCGTGCGGGACGACGATCGGTCCGATCACGGCGGCGCGGCACGGGATCGCGACGGTCGACATCGGCGTGGCGATCCTGTCCATGCACAGCGCGCGCGAGCTGTGCGGGTCCGAGGACCCGCACCTGCTCGCCTCGGCGCTCGCCGCGTTCCTCGCGGAGTAGGCACCGGCGGGCGGGGCGGAGCCGGGGCCCGCACGGGGGCCCGAACCGCGCGGCGGGCGACTCGTGTTGATTGCATGTCACCGAGGCGGGTACCCGAGGGGACACCTCGGCACCGACTGCAGAACGGAGGAGCACTCATGGGCATTGTCGTGTGCATCGTCATGCTGGCAGTGGGCGCCATCCTGACCCTGGCCGTCGACTGGGACCTTCAGGGCGTCAACGTGGACGTCGTCGGCATCGTCCTCATGGCCGTCGGCCTGCTCGGCCTCTCGGTCTACGTGAGCATCTTCAAGCGCCGCAAGACGCAGCCGCCCTCGCCGGCGGCACCCGTGTCGGTGGAGGACAACCGGCACCACTGGGAGTGACCTTCACGCCCCGGCCCCGCCCTGCGGGTCCAGGCCGGCCAGCACCAGCGGGAGGCGGGACGTCCCCGCGTCCGTGACGCGGACCGGGACGCCCCAGTCCTGCTGGTGCACGTGGCAGGCCGGGTAGGGGTTCGCCGGGTCGTCGTCGCAGGACGCGGCCGTCGCAGAGACGTGCAGCACGCCTTCGGCGACGCCGTCCGCGAGCAGCACCTCGCGGGTCAGCTCGGTGTCCGTTCCCCCGCCCCCGGCGAGGAGTTCCGGCGGCGTCGCGCTGACCTGGAGGCGTGTCGAGGGGCCGTAGCGCTCGTCCAGCTTCTGCCCGGCGGGGGCCTGGAAGACCACGTCGAGCCGCAGCTTCCCCGGTGCCACCTCGGTCGCCGTGCGCTGCGTGCGGTGGGCCACGGCGTCGACCCGCACGGCCTCCTCCGGCAGCCGGAGCCGCGTGAGCCGATGCCGCGCGGACTCCACGACGACGATGTCGTCGCCCGCCAGGACGGCGCCGGACGGCTCGCGCAAATCGGTGGCGAGGGTGGTGACCGCGCCCGTCGCCGGGTCATAGCGGCGCAACGCGTGGTTGTAGGTGTCGGCCACCGCCACCGAACCGTCCGCGAGCGCGGTGACGCCCAACGGGTGCTGAAGCAGGGCCTGTCCGGCGTCGCCGTCGCGGTGTCCGAAGTCGAACAGGCCGGTACCGACGGCCGTACGGACCACCAGGTCGCCGTCCTCGTCGCGGGTCACCCCGCGCACTGCGGAGGTCTCGGAGTCCGCGACCCAGAGCTGGCCGTCGGAGGCGGACAGACCGGACGGCTGCGCGAACCACGCCTCCCGGGCCGGGCCGTCGACCAGGCCCTCGTTCGTGGTGCCGGCGGCCACTCCGACGGTGCCCTCCGACGGGTCGTACGTCCACAGCTGGTGGACGCCCGCCATCGCGATCCACACCCGGTCCTCGAACCAGGCCAGGTCCCACGGCGAGGAGAGCGCCACCTCGCGGGCGGCGCCGTCGGTCGGGGAGCCCTGCCACCACTGCGTCCCGGTGCCCGCGACGGTCGCGACCCCGCCCGTGGCGGGGTCGTAGGTGCGCAGCGCGTGGTTGACCGTGTCGGCGACCAGGAGCAGGCCGTCAGGCCCGTCCCCGTCCGCCGAGGGGAGGACGAGGAGGCCCTGCGGCTCGCTGAACCGTGCCGTCTCCGCCGGCCCGTCGGCCAGTCCCCGCTCGCCGCTGCCGATCCGGCGGACGACGGTCTCGCCGTCGGCGTCCAGCTCGACAAGCTGGTGGCGGGTCGTGTCGGAGACGAGGAAGTGCCCGCTGCCGGGCAGCCGTACCGCCTTGCCGGGGAAGCGCAGGTCGGTGGGCTCGGGCTCCGGCGGCACGTACGGGCCCTCGCCCCGGCGCAGGGTGCCCTTCGCGGCGTGTGCCGCCTCCAGCTCGCTCACCAGCGTCTCCAGCGCGTGCGCGTGCCCCTCGCCCGCGTGCTGGGCGACGACGTACCCCTCGGGGTCGATCACGACCAGCGTCGGCCAGGCGCGCACGGCGTACTGCTTCCAGGTGGCGAGCTCCGGGTCGTCCAGCACGGGGTGGTGCACCCCGTACCGCTCGACGGCGTCCACGACGGCCTGGTGCTCGGCCTCGTGCACGAACTTCGGCGAGTGGACGCCGACGATCACCAGGGTGTCGGCGTGCCGCTCCTCCAGCTCCCGCAGTTCGTCCAGCACGTGCAGGCAGTTGATGCAGCAGAACGTCCAGAAGTCCAGGACACAGCACTTACCACGCAAGTCCGCTAGAGACAGGGACTTGCCGCCAGTGTTGATCCATGCCCGTCCTTGCAGCTCAGGGGCGCGCACGCGTGGTCGTCGGCTCATGCGTCCAGCCTCTCAGACCGCGAACGACCCTTGGCCCAGCAACCGTGCGAAGACGCCCCTCACTGCGAAGCTGCACGATGGCTTCTGTGCGCTGCTCAGCACCCACGTCATCATCGACGCACTGAACGGGGTCGACGTGCCGTGCTGGGCCGACAAGGGCTGCCGGGGCGCCGGGGGCGCCATGCGGGTGCCCTACTGGGGACGCTGGGCGACGCTGTCCGCAGGTCAGCAAGCCGTGGACCGCTCACACGCGAAGATCCGCGCACTCGTCGAGCAGGCCATGGCCACCCTCAAGAGCTGGCGCCTCCTGCGCAAGCTGCGATGCTCCACCACCCGCATCACCAGCCTCGTCCAGGCCGTCCTCACCCTGGACCTGACCTGCGCAAACTGAGGTTGGCAAACGCCCTGTAGCCGCTGTTGATGTACAGTCACGTCCCGCGCAGGGGATGCCCGCCAATGCGGCCTTCACTCAATTCACCTCGTGCTGCACACGCATGCCCGAGATTCCGAACGAGAGATACAACCGTGCGCAAGTTCGGAACCCGTAATACCTGGAAGCGGATCGGATTGGCTGCTTCCCTCTCTACCCTCCCGTTGGCCCTCGCGAGCCCCGCTTGGGCTGTCGTGAAGTTCTCGTACATAGATGATGGAGTCGCCGGTTTCACCTCGCATCCACTGACGGATGACGGAGGTACCGGACCGAACAAGGTGGACTTCACCGGATGCCATACGTGGTCGGGGACAAGTGTGACTGTTCAGCTGCGTCGTGCTGTCATCGGACCCGACACCGGATACGACGAAAAGAAGTACACGGCATGCTTCAACGGTGGAACGTCGTCCGGCGAGTGGGGTGCCGGAATCGATGGCCACGACTACTACTTCAGACTCACGGTGGTGTAAGTAGCCGTTTCTCAACCGGATGTGGAACGTGCGGTCGAACAGGGTTCCTGGTCGGGTGATCTTCCGGCTGTGTGTGCATGAAGGCAGGGCCTCTCGGTAGCTCGGAGATGCGAATCCGACCGAGCGATGCCGGGAGGCCCTGTCGTCGTTGTTGTACGCGCCCTCCGCCCACCGAGTTCAACTCCTTCGCCGTATCGTGCGACTGAGCTCTTTCCGACCTTGGTTTGGGCAGGTCGGGTGCAGGGTGAGGACGGCCGCTGCTGCCGGTGCCGGCCTGGGTCCAGGGGCAGGACGGGCAGCCGGGCACGTACGCGGGCCCGGCGGGAGCGGGCGCGGAGCCGTCGTGGTCCGTACGGACAGGGGTGCCATTCGGCCGTATCGCACCGGTCCGCCGGTCGCCCCTCGCACGTACGGGGTACACACCGGGCATGAGGTATCTGGTCAGGGAACGCGTGTTCGGGATCGGCGAGGACTTCTGGGTGGAGGACGAGGACGGCGAGCGCGCCTTCCTCGTCGACGGCAAGGCGCTGCGCCTGCGGGAGACCTTCGAGCTGAAGGACCGTGCGGGGAACGTCCTCGCGGTGGTGCGGAAGAAGGCGGTCAGCCTGCGCGACACGATGCGCGTGGAGCGGGACGGCGAGGTCATGGTGACCGTGCGGGAGAAGCGCTTCACGCCGATGCGCAAGGTCTACCGCGCGGAGCTGGCCACGGGGGAGGAGCTGGAGATCCGCGGCGACCTCGTCGGCAAGGAGTACGACATCGAGCACGACGGGCGACGGCTGGCCCGGGTGTCCCGCAAGTGGTTCCGGGTCCGCGACGCCTACGCCGTCGACGTGGAGCAGCCGGACGCGGACCCGGTGATGCTCATCGCCATCGCGGTGTGCGTGGACCGCCTGATGGAGTCCGAGGACGACGGCACGCTGGAATGAGGGGGCGGGCCGGGCTCAGAGGACGCGGTCCTTGAGGGCCGGGAAGGTGTCGCGGATGCGGGCGACCTCGGCGAGATCGAGGGTCGCGGTGAGCACCTGCTCCTCGGCGTCCTCGGCCTCGGCGAGCACCTCGCCCCAGGGGTCGATGATCGCGCTGCGGCCGGCCATGGGCACGCCGGCGTGGCTGCCGGAGGTGCCGCAGGCGAGGACGTACGCCTGGTTCTCCACGGCGCGAGCGCGGGCCAGCAGGCTCCAGTGCCCGGCCCTGGCCCTGGGCCAGCCGGCGGGGACGACGAAGACGCGGGAACCGGCGTCGACCAGGCTGCGGAACTGTTCGGGGAACCGCAGGTCGTAGCAGGTGGCGAGGCCGATCACGGCGGCCGGGTGGTCGACGGTGACCGTTTCGGTGCCGGCGGCCATCAGGGTGGCCTCGCCGCGGTCGAAGCCGAAGCGGTGGATCTTCCGGTACGTCGCGGCGAGGGAGCCGTCGGGGGCGAAGACCAGCGAGGTGTTGAACAGTTCGCCGCCGGGGGCCCGTTCGACCACGGAGCCGGCGTGCAGCCAGACGTCCGCGTCGCGGGCGGCGGCGCTCATCGCAGCGGCGGTGGGCCCGTCGGCGGCGGGCTCGGCCTCGTCCTCGAAGCGGTCGAAGGAGAAGGCCCCGACGGGCCAGCCCTCCGGGAGGACGACCAGATCGGCGGCGGACTGCTCACGCACCATGCGGGCGGCGCGCTCCCGGCGGTCTGCGACCGGTTCGTCCGGGTCGACGCGGAGCTGGATCAGCGCGGCGCGGAGCGAGGAGCCGTGCACGGTACCACCGTCTCTTTCGGAAGGGGCGGAAGGGCATAGCATCGTCATCCAAAAGCACTGCCGGGGTGCCCGAGCGCAGCGTAACTTGAGAGCACCCGTACCGCGAACGCATCCGTACCGCCCGAGGGGCCTCGTGACCGACCACCCAAGCCTGCAGCCCTACGTCGACGCCTGGACGCAGTCCATCGAAGCGATATCCGCACTGGTGCAGCCGCTTGCCGAGGGCGAGTGGAACCGCCGGACCGACTGCCCCGGGTGGTCGGTCCGTGACGTCGTCTCCCACATCATCGGCATCGAGTGCGAACTGCTCGGCGACCCTCGCCCGATCCACTCCCTGCCCCGCGACCTGTACCACGTACGGGACGAGACGAGCCGTCACATGGAGGTGCAGGTCGACATCCGCCGGCACCACACGGCGCCGGAGATGACCAGCGAGCTGGAGTACACCGTCATCCGCCGCTCCCGGCAGCTGCGCAACGAGAAGCGGCAGCCGGACGACGAGGTGCGGCACGTGCTGCCGGGCAAGGACCCGATCACCCTCGAACGGCTTTTGCAGATACGGGCCTTCGACGTGTGGGTGCATGAACAGGACATCCGGCGGGCGCTGCGCACGCCGGGCGACCTGGATTCGGCGGCGGCGCACGTCTCCCGTGACGTGCTGGTCGCCGGGCTGCCGGGCGTGGTGAAGGCGGCGGGCGCGCCGACCGGTTCGGCGGTGGTGTTCGACGTGTCGGGGCCGGTGGAGTTCATGCGCACAGTGCGGGTCGACGAGGAGGGGCGGGCCACGGTCGACGGCAGCGTCTCACTGGGCCCGACGGTGACGCTGTCGCTGGACTGGGAGACCTACGTACGGCTCGCCTGCGGGCGCACCCGGCCGGAGAAGGTCGCCGAGGACGTGAAGATCGAGGGCGACGCCGAGCTGGCGCAGCGCATCCTGCGTCACTTCGCCGTCACCCCGTAGGTCCGCGCGCCCCGCCGCCGTACGGGCTCCCCGCGGGCACCGTACGGCGCTTTTGGGGGAGGCCGGGGCCCGCCGAGCCCCGGCCCGGCACGCCCCGGCGGGTCATACCGGCACGTGGGCGGTTTCGACGCGGCTGGCGACGACGCGTTCGCGTTCCCTGCGGTGGGCACGGCCACGCAGGCGCAGGACCTGGCTGAGGCCGAGGGCCTGGAGCACGAAGATCCCGGACAGGGCGATGCGGAAGTCGTCCCCGGTGAGGTCGAGGAGCACGCCGACGGTCAGCAGGGTGGTCATGGAGGCGGTGAAGCCGCCGATGTTGACGATCCCCGAGGCGGTGCCCTGCCGCTCGGGCGGGTTGGCGGGACGCGCGAAGTCGAAGCCGATCATGGACGCGGGCCCGCAGGCGCCGAGCACGACGCACAGCGTGATCAGCAGCCAGCCGGGCGCGGGCCCGGACCAAAGCAGCACGGCGGCCCACAGCAGGGCGGTGGCGGCGACCGTGCCGAGCGCGAGCGGGGTGCGGGCGGCGTGGTGGCGTGCGAGGAGCTGGCCGTAGGCCAGGCCGACGACCAGGTTGCTGCAGACGACCAGGGTGAGCAGCGCGCCGGCGTGGGCGCGGTCGAGGCCCTGGTCCTGGATGAGGAACGGCATCCCCCACAGCAGCAGGAACACCATGGCCGGGAACTGCGTGGTGAAGTGCACCCACATGCCCAGCCGGGTGCCGGGTTCGCGCCAGGTGGCGGCCGTCTGGCGGCGCACGTAGGCGAGACCGACGTGCGGCACGGGTTCCGGGGCGTGGCCTTCGGGATGGTCCCGCAGGAGGAGCAGCACCAGCACCAGCACGACGACGCCGGCGACGGCGCTGCCGGCGAAGGTGGCGGTCCAGCCGTAGGCGCTCAGCACGCGGGCCAGCACGAGCGTGGTGACCAGGTTGCCGGTCTGGCCGACGAGTCCGGCGAGCTGGCCGACGAACGGGCTGCGGCGGGGCGGGAACCAGCGGGTGCCCAGACGCAGCACGCTGATGAACGTCAGCGCGTCGCCGCAGCCGAGCAGGGCGCGGCAGGCGAGGGCGACGGGGTAGGTCTCGGCGAGCGCGAAGCCGAGCTGGCCGGCGGTGAAGAGGGCGGCGCCGAGCATCAGCACGCGGCGGGTGCCCCAGCGGTCCACGAGCAGGCCGACGGGTATCTGCATGCCCGCGTAGACCATCAGCTGGAGGAGCGAGAACGTGGACAGCGCGGAGGCGCTGACCTCGAACCGTTCGGCGGCGTCGAGGGCGGCGACGCCGAGGCTGGTGCGGAAGGTGACGGCGACGAAGTAGACGGCGACGGCGACGCTCCACATGGCGACGGCGAGCCGGCCGCCGGGCGGCTCGGGCGCGGGCCGCGCGGCGCGCGGCTGCGGGGAGGAGCGGCTCACCGGACGTCTCCGTGGACCAGGTTGCGGACCCAGCTCACGTGCCGGTGCACGGCCTCGGCGGCGGCGTCCGCGTCGCCGGCGCGGACGGCTTCGAGGATCTCGGTGTGCTCGGTGATGTTCTTCGCGATGCGGTCGGGATGGGCGTGCATCACGGCAACGCCCATGCGCAGCTGCCGGTCGCGGAGCTGGTCGTAGAGGCGGACCAGGATCGCGTTGCCGGTGGCGCGGACGATCTCCGCGTGGAAGCAGCGGTCGCTCACGGAGACATCGGCGAGCTGCCCGGCGCCGGCCTGCTCGTGCTGGCGGGCGAGCAGCTCCTCCAGCCGTGCGACGAGGCCGGCGGGGGTGGCGGTGGCGGCCTTGCGGACGGCGTGCTCCTCGACCAGCAGGCGGGTCTCGACGACGTCGGTGATCTCCTGCGCGGAGACCGGCAGCACCAGGGCGCCCTTCTTCGGGTAGAGCTTGAGCAGCCCTTCGACCTCCAGGCGCAGCAGGGCCTCGCGGACGGGGGTGCGGGAGACGCCGACCGCGTCGGCCAGCTCGCCCTCGGTGAGCAGCATGCCGCCTTCGTAGCGACGCTCCAGGACGGCACGTTTGACGTGGTCGTAGACCCGCTCGGCGGCGGGCTGCCGGGGTGTCGCGGCGGTGCGGGGCGGGCTGGACGCGGGCATGTGCACATCTTAGATACAACAGGGATGCGTGTAGCGGGCCGTCCGCATGGCGGGACGAGTGCACGGAGGACCGGGCCGGTCGGGACGAGCACAGGCCCATTCACCCCCGCGGCGTGACGCAAGGGCCGCCGGGGGGCGACCGGTGAGCCGGAGGGGCGAGCAGGGCGGTCAGGCGCGCAGACCCTGGACGGGCTGGTGCGTCCGGGACTCGATGTCCCGCGCGGCCGCGTTCAGCAGCTGGTGGGAGAGGTCGGACAGCGCACGGGCCGCGGCGAGTTCGTCGCCGATCGCCGGCACGTTCTCGTCGGCGGGGTTGGCGTGCGCGACGCCCTCGCCGACCATCGCCACGCCGTTGCGCCCGCTCAGCCGCGCGTGACAACGCGTGTCCCGGCCGTCCTCGGCGAGTGCCAGTTCGACGTTCCAGTTCGCACCCATGACACACCTCCGCGGGGCAGACCTCCGGACGGTTCCGGGACTCGGCCCGTCGCTTCCATGGTCCCTCGCGCGAGCCGCTCCCGCACGCCCGGCCGCAACCGAACGCACAGAATCCCCCGGGTGAATTCCCAGTTTTCCGCGAACACCCCAACTCGTCTTGCAGCCGGGGGATTTGATGTGCGATAACGATTGCCCATCCGGTCGGTACGGATGCGCGGCACTCCGCCGGGCACGCTGGCCGTGTGCGGCCTGCCCCAGCACGCGCGCCGAGAAGGAGCTCCGACGACGGCGATTCCCTGCCTCCTCCCAGCTCTCCGGCCACCCCCGGCGGTGCCCGGCGGCGCGGCCGGGCGACAGCAGGCCGGCACCGCCGCTTCCGGACGACGACCGCGCCGCCCCGCACCACCCCCCACCGGTTCACCGCCAGACCTAGGTAGCTGCGTGACACACATACGTGATCACTCCGGCCCTGCGGAAGAGGGCCCGACGTGAGAATCAGCCAACGCCTCGTCCTGCTGGTCAGCGTCCCGCTGGCCGTCACCGTCACGTTCTCCGGACTGGCGCTCGCCCCCGCCACCAGCCAGGCGGTCGACGCGCACCGGCTGACGGACATGGTGCGCGCGGCGCAGGCCGCGAGCGACCTCGCCCACGACCTCCAGCGGGAACGGTCGGCGGCGACCGTCCTGGTCGCCGACGGCACGGGAGCAGACTCGTTCCGCAAGCGCGCCGAGGCCACGGACGACAGCGCGGCGCGCTTCTCCGCCCGGCGCGCCGCGCTCGACGCTCTGCCCGAGAAGGCCCGGGGCGCGCTGGACCGTGTCGCCGGTGCCCTCAGCGACCTGCCGTCGCTGAGGGCCCAGGCCCGCTCGGGCAGCAGCTCCCTGTCGGCCCTGGTGTTCCGCTACCGCATCCTCATCGCCGACCTCGTCTCCTACCGCGACGGCATCGCGCAGGCGGAGGGGGTCCGGACGGACATCGCTGACCGGATCCACGCCGTCGCCTCGCTGTCGCGTGCCGGCGAGAGCCTGGGGCGGCAGCAGGTGACGGTCCTACGCGCGCTCTCCGGAGGCGGTTTCACCCCGGCGTCGAAACGGACCTTCGACGCCACCCGGCTCGACTACGACGACGCGGTCCGCAGCATGTACACGCTCGGCCCGGCCGAGTGGCGCACCCTCCTGGAACGCCGGCTCTCCGGCTCTCGCGCCGTCGCCGCGCGCCGGCTCGAGGACCAGGCGGCACGGAGCGGGACCGGGCAGGAACTCACCATTTCCGGCAAGGAGTGGAGCAGCGCGACGGCGGAGCGCCTGGACCTGCTGCGGTCGGTGGAGAGCCGGGTCGACGACTCTCTCCTCGACTCGGTGGCCTCGGAACGGAACCGGCTCACCGGCTGGGCCGTGGGCGAGGCGCTGCTGGTCGTCGCGGCCCTGGTCGGTGCCGTGGTCTTCGCCCTGCGACTGGGCCGCGTCATGATCCGCCGCCTGCGCGACCTGCGGAACGCCGCCCACGAGGTCGCCCATCACGGCCTGCCGGAGACCATGCGGGAGCTCTCCAGCCCCGGCGCCCTCGCCGGCACGACACCGGAGAAGGTCGCGGAACGCAACGGCAGTCCGCTGCCCGCCGACGGCGGCGACGAGATCGCGGAGCTGGGCGAAGCCTTCAACGCGGTGCACTACGAGACCATCCGCCTCGCGGCGCAGAGCACCCGCTCGCACGAACGATTCGCCGAGACCCTGGTCGGAGTCGCCCGCCGCGGCGGTCAGTTGACCAGCGTGATGGTCTCGGAGCTGGACGCCGTGCAGCGCGACGAATCCGATCCGGAGCGGATGAAGGTGCTGTTCGCGCTGGACCACCTGGCGGTCCGGATGGAACGCAACACCAACAGCCTGCTGGTGCTGGCAGGGCACGGCCAGGGCCGGGTGCGCGCCTCCGACGTGCCGTGCTCCAGCGTGATCGTGGCCGCCGCGCAGCAGACCGAACAGTTCCAACGGGTCTCGGTGGGCGCCGTCGACGACATCCACATCGCCGCCCGCGTGGTGCACGACCTGGCGCACCTGCTGGCCGAACTCCTGGACAACGCTACCCGGTTCTCGCCCCCGGACACCGAGGTCGGCGTCGCGGTCTGGCGGATGTACGACCGCGCCGTGGTGGCCGTCGTCGACGAGGGCGTCGGCATCCCGGCCGAACGCCGTGCCGTGCTGAACGCCGAACTCGCCAACCCGAGGACCGACGTCGGCGGCGTCCGTTCCATGGGGCTGCACGTGGTGGCCAAACTGGCGGCACGACACGGCATCGTCGTCGAACTCCGGGACTCCTCGGGCTCCGGCACCATCGCCGAGGTCACCCTGCCCGCCGCCGTGGTCACGACCGGGCCCCGGAACGGCGGGAGCGACGAGGTCTTCACCCCCACCGCCCGGCCGGCCCCCCGCGGCCGGGGAACGCTGGGCGACCCGCGGGGCGAGGAACCCGCGCCCCGGCACGATCGCCCGTCGGGCCGGCCCGCGTCCGGCCCCTCGCCGCACGCCGAACCCGCCCCCCGCCGGCCCGCCGACACGGTCGCCGGCGTCAGCGCCGCGGGCCTGCCGGTGCGCAGACCGCGACGGCACCAGGACCACGCCGGTGCGGACGCCTCCCCCGAGCGCACCGCAGCCGCCGCCCCGCCCGCGGGCGGCAGGCCCGCACCCCGCCGGCGCGACTCCCGGCAGATCGCCGACGTCCTGACGGCGTACGCCCAGGGCATCGACCGGAGCACGACCGGCCGCCGCGGCGACGACACGGCGGCACCCCGGACCCACCGACGGCCCCACCGACCGACCTGACCCGTTACGGAGACCTCACGCACATGAACGCCGTGTCCCCCGCCGACCTGAGCTGGCTGCTCAGCGACTTCGCCCGCAGAATCCCCGAGGTCACGCGTGCCATAGCAGTCTCCGTGGACGGCCTGGCACTCGCGTACACCGGCCTGGGGAAGGACGACGCGGACCGGCTGGCGGCCGTCGGCTCCGGCCTCGTCAGCCTGCTGTCCGGCGCCGCGCAGCTCACCCACACCGACCCCGTGGAGCACAGCCTCACCGCGATGGAGGGCGGCTACCTGTTCTCCATGGCCGTCTCCAGCGGCGCCTCGCTCCTGGTCACCACCACGCGCGACGCCGACATCGGAGAGGTCAGCTACATGATGGCCGAACTGATCAACCAGGTCGGCGACGCGCTGACCCCGGCGCAGCGGGAGGTGAACGCACCACGCCCGTCGTGACCGCACACCCGTTACACCTCCCCGAAGGACTCCCATGCGTCTCGCACTCCGCACCACCCGCAGGAACACCTCCTCCCGCAGAGCCGGAACGGCCTCCCGACGAGCCGGGGCGGCGTCCCTCGTTCTCGCCCTGGCCGCCGTCACCGGATGCAGCGGCGACGGCGGTTCCGGCGACGGCACCCTGAAGGTGGGGCTGCTCGTCGCCCTGTCCGGCACGTACAAGTCGGTCGGCACCGACATGCGGGACGGCTTCGAGCTCTACCTGGACACCCACGACGGCGAACTCGGCGGGCAGAAGGTCGACCTCGTCGTCGCCGACGAGGGGGACGGCCCGCCCACCGCGCTGCCGGCCGCCACGAAGATGATCGAGAAGGACGGCGTCGACGTGCTCACGGGCGTGGTGGGCGGTGGGTCGGTGAACGCCGTGCTGCCCCTCGTCGAACGGAAGAAGATCCCGTTCATCGGCGCCAACGCCCGGCCCGGCATCGAGAACCTCGACCGCGTCTGGCACACCAGCTTCCTCTCCGACGAACCGGGCGCGGCCATCGCCGGGTACATAGCCGACGAGATCGACGGCCCGGTGTACGCCATCGGCCCGGACTACCAGGGTGGCCACGACGAACTGCGCGGCTTCACCGAGGCCTACGCCGAAGCCGGCGGCGAACTCGCCAACCCGGACGGCGAGACGACCTGGACGCCGTTCCCGAAGACGACGAACTTCATGCCGTACTTCGCCGACATCGCGCAGTCCGACGCCGAGGCCGTGTACTGCTTCTACGCGGGCAAGGCGGCCGTCGACTTCGTCAAGCAGTACGCCCAGTCGGACATCGCCGACCTGCCGCTCTACGCTGCCGGCTTCCTGACGGAGGGCAGCACGCTGCCCGCCGAGGGCGACGCCGCCGAAGGCATCCACTCCGTGCTCAACTACGCCGCCGACCTCGACAACGAGGCCAACCGCACCTTCGTCGCCGACTGGATGGCCGAGCACGACGCCGCGCCCACCACCTACGCCATGGCCTCCTACGACGCCGCGTCGGTGCTGGACAAGGCGATCACCCAGCTGACCAAGGACGGCGGCGAGGTGACCCCGGAGAGCATCAACAAGGCCATCGGGAACCTGGGGCAGATCGAGAGCCCGCGGGGCACCTGGCAGTTCGGCGAGAAGACCCACGCCCCGGTGCAGACCTGGTACCTGCGCCAGGTCCGCAAGGACGGCGACCAGCTCGCCAACGTGGTGGTCCAGGACCTGGCCACGCTGGGCAGCTGACGTTGGGAGCGCTCGACGCCCACCTGGTACCGGCGTTCGACGGCGTCGCCTACGGCCTGCTGCTGTTCGTGGTCGCGGCCGGCCTCAGTCTCGCGTTCGGCACCGCGGGCGTGCTGAACCTCGCGCACGGCTGGCTCTACGCCATCGGCGCATACGCGGGCGCGGCGCTGAGCGACGGCAGCTGGGCGGGGCTCGCCGCGGGACTCGCGGCCGGCACCGCGATCGCCTGCGCCGCGGGGGCGCTGCTGGCCCTCGCCACCGCCCCGCTGGCCCGCCGCGGCCATCTGGACCAGGCCCTGCTCACCTTCGGGCTGGCCCTGATCGGCGGCAACGTGCTCATCGAGGTCTTCGGCGCCGACGAGCAGCCGGTGCACGTACCGGACGCGCTGAACACGTCGGTGTCGCTGCTCGGCCACCGGTATCCCGCGTACCGCCTGGGCTTCATCGTCGCGGCCGTGCTGCTCGCGGCGGCGGGCAGCTGGGTGCTGCGCGGCACCCGCGCCGGCGCCGCGGTGCGAGCGGCCGCCGACGACCCGGACATGCTCGCCGCCGGGGGCCGGAACCCGCGGACGGTCCATGCGGCCGTCCTCACCGTGTCCGGGGCGCTGGCCGGGGCCGCCGGGGTGCTCGGCGCGCCCATCATCGGCCCCGGCCCGGGGACCGGGGACACCGTGCTCATGCTGTCCCTGATCGTCGTGGTGCTGGGCGGACTGGACAGCCTGTGGAAGACGCTGCTCGCCGCGGTGGCGGTGGGCCAGGTGCAGACCCTCGGCGTCTCCCTCGTCCCGGATCTGGCGCCGTACCTGCTCTTCGCGGCCATGGCGCTGGTCCTGGTGCTGCGCTCCCGCTCCGCGGTGGCCGAGCCGCCCCCGGCCCCCGTGCCCGCCGCCACCGGGCGGGTCCGAAAGGCCGTGCGGGAACGGTTCCGCAGGCCCGGCGGGCTGCCCCGGGGGCTCCGGCGCCTCACCCGTCCCGCGCCGCCTGCGCAGCGGGCGACCGGGCTCCTCGCCCTCTCCGCCGCGCTGGGCGCCCTCCCGTGGCTGCTCGACGACTACAGCCTCTCGCTCGCGGGGCACGCGCTGGCGCTCGGGCTGCTCGCGGCGAGCGTCACCGTGCTGACCGGCTGGGCGGGCCTGCCCACCCTCGGTCAGACGGCGCCCTTCGCCGTAGGGGCCTACGCCACGGCCCTGCTGGCGGACGCCGGCTGGACGGTCGGGCCCGTCCAGGTGGCGGTCGCCGCGACGGCGGCCGCGCTGTTCGCCCTCGTCGTCGGCCCGGCCGTGATCCGGGCCCGCGGCACCACGGTGCTGATGATCACCCTCGCGATCGGCGAACTGACGCACACCGCCGTCGGCGGCCTGACCTCCGTCACCGGCGGCACCGACGGGCTCGTCGGCTTCCCCTCGACCGAGGTCTGGTGGGGCGCGGGGGCTCCCGAGAACGAGGCCACCGTCTACTGGTACACCCTCGCCGTCGCCGCGTGCGCCCTGGCCGTGACGCTGATCGTGCTGCGCTCACCGGCCGGCATGCTCCTGACGGGCAGCCGCGCGGCGGAGGCCCGGATGCGCGCCTCCGGGCACCCGGTGGACCGCTACCTGACGGCCGCCCACGTCGGCGCGGGCGCCCTCGCCGGTGTCGCCGGCAGCCTCCTGGTCACCGGCAGGCAGTACGTGTCCCCGGCCGACGTGGGCTTCGAGATCGCCGCCTTCGCGCTGCTCGCGGCGGTCGTCGGCGGCACCGTCTCCGTGGTCGGGGCCGTGTTCGGTGCCGGTCTCATCGTGGCGACCCGCGACTGGCTGTCCGGCATCTGGCCCGGCTACGGACCCGCCCTGCTGGGCGTGCTGTTCGTCGTCACGGTCTACCTCCTGCCCCGTGGCCTGCCGGGCCTCTTCGCCGCCCGGAGCCCCGGCGCACCCGCACGAAAGGCGACGTCGTGACAGAACCTCCCGGGACGGAACCCCCCATCCCCGCGCCGGTGCTGACCGCGACCGGCCTGACCCGCCGCTACGGCCAGCTCACGGCCGTGGACGACGTGTCCCTGCGCCTGGCGGCCGGTGCACGGCACGCCCTCATCGGCCCGAACGGCGCGGGCAAGACCACGCTGCTCGGCCTCATCGCCGGGACGGAACGTCCGGACGGCGGCCGCATCGAACTGAACGGCACGGACATCACCCGCAAGCGCCCGGCTCGGCGCAGCGCCCTGGGGATCGCGCGCAGCTTCCAGCAGCCGCACGCCGTGGACGGGGCGGCCGTGCTGGACAACGTGGTGCTCGCGCTGTGGCGGCACCATCCGCAGCGGAGCGCCGCCTGGCGGCGACCGGTGCGCCGACGGCGGCTCGCCGACGCCGCACGCGCCCACCTCGACGCCGTGGGGCTGGCCGGCACGGATCAGCTGCCGGCCGGCGCCCTCTCCCACGGGCAGCGCCGGCTGCTCGACCTGGCCTGCGCCCTCGCGGCGCAGCCGCGGCTGCTGCTACTCGACGAACCCGCCGCGGGCCTGACCGACGAGGACATCGGCCGGCTGCTCGACGTCCTCGGCGCCCTGCCCCCGGACGTGGCCGTGCTCCTGGTCGAGCACCACACGGAGGTCGTCGCCCGCCTCACCGGCACCGCGACCGTCCTGGCCTCCGGCCGGGAAGTGGTCGCCGGACCCACGGCGGAGGTGCTGCGCCACCCCGAGGTGCGCAGGGTCTACCTGGGCACCTCCCCGGCCAAGGGGGACGGGGAACCGGGGACGCTCGACGACGCGGTACGGAAGGACGGCTGAGGCCGCATGCTCGACCTGACGGGTGTCACCGCGGGCTACGACGGCGGCACCGTCGTGCACGGCGTCGACCTCACCGTGGCCACCGGCACGGTGCATGCCGTGGTGGGCCACAACGGCGCGGGGAAGACCACCCTCGTGCACGCCGTGGCCGGCCTGCTGCCCTGCGCCGCCGGTTCCGTGCGCCTGGCGGGCGACGACCTGACGGGCCGCCCCGCGCACCGGATCGCCCGGGCGGGCATCGGCCTGGTGCCGCAGGGCCGACGGGTCTTCCGCCGCCTCACCGTCGCCGAGCACCTGCGCCTCGCCGAGCGCCGTCCACGGCACTCCGTACCGGCAGGAGCGGTGTGGACCACGGGGCGCGTGCTGGACCTGTTGCCGCCGCTCGCCGGACGGCTCCGGCAGCGGGCCGCAACCCTCTCCGGCGGCGAACAGCAGATGCTCGCGCTGGCCCGCGCTCTCCTCGGGTCACCCCGGGTACTGCTGCTGGACGAACCCACCGAAGGGCTCTCCCCGGCGCTCACCGGCCTCGTGCAGCGACTGGTCACGACCCTCGCCGAGGACGACGGGATGACGGTGCTGCTGGTCTCCCCCAGCCCGGGGTTCGCGGCTTCGTGCGCCCGGACGGTGTCCGTGCTGACCTCCGGGCGGGTCACGGGACGGTTCGGCGGCGCGGAGGTCCGGGCGGACCCCGGCGTGCTGCACCGGGCCCTGGACCTGGCCGCCCCGGGCAGCGGGACGATCGCAGGTGCGGACACCTGTGCTGACGGGGGTGCGGAGCTGGTCAGCGACCCCGCAGGGCGTGACCCCCGAAGCCGCTGAGCCGGTCGGATCCCCCGTGCTGGTCCCGCCACCAGTCGGCGAAGCCCGTCTCGTCCAGCGCGGTCCAGTCCGGGGTGGCCTCGACCTGCGCCGCGCCCAGGCGGCGGCCGAGCGCGACCATGTCCGCGCCGACGCCGCGGCGGTCCTCGTCGTACGCGGCGACGGCCCCGCCCGTGCTCCCGCCGGACGACGACAGCGCCCGCTCCAGGGCCACCGCGTCCTGGAGGGCCTTCACGCTGCCCCCGCCGGTGTGCGGCCGGGCGACGGTGGCGGCGTCCCCGGCGAGCAGCAGCCGCCCGACTCCGTAGTGGGGGACCTCCAGGTCGTAGATCGGCTGCACGAGGGTCTTCGCTGCCGGTGTGCTCAGCAGGACGCGGGCCCAGTAGGGCGGGAAGTGCTCCGCGACCAGCCCCCGCAGGTGCTCCGCGACCTCAGCGGCGAGCCGGCCCGGCGGGAGGGAGGTCGGCTGGTCCAGGCCGGATTGGAACGCGGCGGAAGGCGCGGTGTAGAGCACCCAGTTGAAGTGCCGGCCGCCCGACCCGTCCGGCACCGGGTAGATCATGCAGTGGCCGCCGGGGAAGACCACCGTGCACGCCTCGTCGGGGGCAGGGGCGCCGTCGGGCTCGATGGTCGCGGTGCCGCGCCATCCGACGTAACCGGCGTACGCGGGCCGGAGCGTGGGGAACATCGCGTCGCGGACCACGGAGCGGTATCCGTCGGCGCCCACGACCGCGTCGAACGCGGCGACGGTCCCGTCGGTGCAGCGCAGCCGTACGGCGTCGGAGCGGGTCTCCGCGCCGACGACCGTGCTGCCGGTGCGGTACGTCACCCCGTCCGGTACCCGTTCCCGCAGCCCGGCCCAGAGGGCCCCCCAGGTGTACGCGCGGAAGGGGAAGGGGTGGACGGCCAGCGTCCGGCCGTGCGGGGCGTCGCCGTCGCGCACCCGCCACACCCGTCGGGCCAGCGGCACGTGCGCGATGCGTGCGGAGACGTAGCCGGCGGCCTCCAGTTCGTCGAAGCGGTCGGCGTGCTGGGCGATGCCGACGCCCCGGTCGCGGAGCCGGCCGTCCGCCCGCTCGAACACGGTCACCCGTGCCGCTCCGCCGCGCAGCAGCGCTCCCGCCGCCGCGCACCCCGCGATGCTGCCGCCGACCACGGCAACGGTCCCTCCCGACACCATCCCCGGCTCTCCTTCCCGACACTTCCGTCCGACCGGCGACGGTGGACGTGCGACCGAACGCGGGCGCCAACTGTACAGCCACCGGGGCGAGTTCACTGCTCGCTGGGCTCCCGCCGGGTTGTGCCGGCGACGAGCAGGCGCCCCGCGCACGGCCGCCCGCCGCCACCGGTGCGGTGGCGGCGGGCGGTGCGGAGCCGGGCGATCCGGCCGGGGGCCCGGCGGTCAGGCCCAGGTGATCAGACGCTTCGGCTGCTCCAGGACCGCCGCGATGTCCGCGAGGACCTTCGAGCCGAGTTCGCCGTCGACCAGGCGGTGGTCGAAGGAGAGCGCGAGCGTCGTGACCTTGCGCGGCTTGACCTTGCCCTTGTGCACCCACGGCATGTCGCGGACCGCGCCGAACGCGAGGATCGCGGACTCGCCCGGGTTGAGGATGGGCGTGCCGGTGTCGACGCCGAAGACGCCGACGTTGGTGATGGTCACCGTGCCGCCCTGCATGTCGCCGGGCGCGGTCTTGCCCTCGCGCGCGGTGGAGACCAGCTCGCTGAGCGAGCCCGCCAGCTCCGGCAGGGTCTTCGCGTGCGCGTCCTTGATGTTCGGCACGATCAGGCCGCGCGGGGTGGCCGCGGCGATCCCCAGGTTCACGTAGTGCTTGCGCACGATCTCCTGGTTGGCCTCGTCCCAGGCGGCGTTGACGTCCGGGTTGCGCCGGATGGCCAGCAGCAGGGCTCGGGCGACCATGAGCAGCGGGTTGACCCGCACTCCGGCCATGTCCGGGTCCTGCTTGAGCTCCTGCACCAGCTTCATCGTGCGGGTGACGTCCACCTGCACGAACTCGGTGACGTGCGGCGCGGTGAAGGCGCTGCCTACCATCGCGGCGGCGGTGGCCTTCCGCACGCCCTTGACCGGGATGCGGGTCTCGCGGGCGCCGGCCTCGACCGGTGCGGCAGGCGGCGCCGCCTGCGGCGCGGCGGCCGGTTCGGCAGGGGCGGGGGGCGCGGCGACGGCGGCGTGCACGTCCTCGCGGGTGATGATCCCGCCCTCGCCGGTCGGGGTCACGGTCGCCAGGTCGACGCCGAGGTCCTTGGCCAGCTTGCGCACGGGCGGCTTGGCCAGCGGGCGGCCCTCGGCCGTGGTGGCCACCGGCGCGGACCCGTTGCGCGCCAGCGTGGCACTGTCGCCGTTCAGCGCGGTGCCCGGGGACGGCGCGGTGCTCACCGTGCCGTTGAACTCGCCCTGGAGGGCCTCCTGCGCGGCGGCCGGCCCGGCGGCGTCCGGAACGGCCGGCTGCCCCGGCTGCGGCTTGCGGGCGCGCCGCTTGGTGGAGCCGGCGGACACGCCGTATCCGACCAGCACCGGCTGGCGCTTGCCGCCCTCGCCCTCGTCGCCGCCCGCCTCCGGCTCGGCCGCGGGCTCGGCTGCGGGCGCGGGCGCGGGCTCGGCCGCGGGTGCGGGCGCGGCGCCCTCCGCGGGGCCGGCCGAGGGATCGGTGTCGACGGTGATGATCACCGTGCCGACATCGACCGTGGTGCCCTCGTCGAAGCGCAGGTCGGCCACGGCGCCGTCGAACGGGATGGGCAGCTCGACGGCGGCCTTGGCGGTCTCCACCTCGCACACGACCTGCCCGTCGGTGACGGCGTCACCGGGCTGGACGTACCACTTGAGGATCTCGGCCTCGGTGAGTCCCTCGCCCACGTCGGGCATCTTGAACTCACGGAACCTGGCCTGCGTACTCGTCATCGTCACGACTCTCCTCGGTCCTCAGTACGCCAGTGCGCGGTCGACGGCGTCGAGCACCCGGTCGAGGTTCGGCAGGTACTCGTCCTCGAGGCGGGCCGGCGGGTAGGGCGCGTGGAAGCCGCCGACGCGCAGCACCGGGGCCTCCAGGTGGTAGAAGCAGCGCTCGGTGATCCGGGCCGCCACCTCCGACCCGGTGCCCAGGAAGACCGGCGCCTCGTGCACCACGACCAGGCGGCCGGTCTTCTCCACCGACTGCTGGATCGTGTCGAAATCGACCGGCGACATCGAGCGCATGTCGACCACCTCGAGCGACTTGCCCTCCTCGGCGGCGGCCTGCGCGGCCTCCAGGCACGTCTTCACCATCGGGCCGTAGGCGGCGAGGGTGAGGTCGGTGCCCTGCTGCGCGACGCGGGCGGCGTGCAGCGGGCCGGGAATGGCCTCGGTGTCGACGTCGCCCTTGTCCCAGTACCGGCGCTTCGGCTCGAAGAAGATCACCGGGTCGTCGGACTCGATGGCCTGCTGCATCATCCAGTAGGCGTCCGAGGCGTTCGACGGGGAGACGCACTTGAGGCCGGCGACGTGCGCGAACAGCGCCTCCGGCGACTCGCTGTGGTGCTCCACGGCGCCGATGCCGCCCGCGTAGGGGATGCGGACGACGACCGGCAGTTTGACCTTGCCCAGCGCGCGGGCGTGCATCTTCGCGAGCTGCGTGACGATCTGGTCGTACGCCGGGAAGACGAAGCCGTCGAACTGGATCTCGACCACCGGGCGGTAGCCGCGCAGGGCGAGGCCGATGGCGGTGCCGACGATACCGGACTCGGCCAGCGGGGTGTCGATGACCCGGTCCTCGCCGAAGTCCTTCTGGAGGCCGTCGGTGATGCGGAAGACGCCGCCGAGCTTGCCGACGTCCTCACCCATGATGAGGACCTTCGGGTCGTCCTCCATCGCCTTGCGGAGCGAGGTGTTCAGCGCCTTGGCGATGGGCATCTTGGTGGTGGCCATGTCAGTTGCCCTCCCCGGCGGCGGCGCTCTCGTTCTCGTCGGCGAAGGACGCCAGGTACTGGGCGAACTGCTCGCGCTCCTCGTCGACCAGCGCGTGGCCGTCGGCGTAGGTGTGCTCGAACATCGCCATCGGGTCCGGGTCGGGCATGGCGCGCACGGCCTCGCGGACGCGCTTGGCCATGGTGTCGGACTCCTCGTCGATCGACTCGAGGAACTTCGCGTCCGCCAGCTTCTCCTTCTCCAGGTACGTGCGCAGCCGGAGGATCGGGTCCTTGGCCTCCCACGCCTCCCGCTCCTCGTCCCGGCGGTACTTCGTCGGGTCGTCGGAGGTGGTGTGCGCGCCCATCCGGTAGGTGAACGCCTCGACCAGCATCGGGCCCTCGCCGGACCGGGCTCGCTCCACGGCGGCCTTGGTCACGGCCAGGCAGGCCAGCACGTCGTTGCCGTCCACCCGGACGCCCGGGAAGCCGAAGCCGGCCGCGCGCTGGTAGATCGGGACGCGGGACTGGCGCTCGGTGGGCTCGGAGATCGCCCACTGGTTGTTCTGGCAGAAGAACACCACCGGGGCGTTGTAGACCGCCGAGAAGGTGAACGCCTCCGCCACGTCGCCCTGGCTGGACGCGCCGTCGCCGAAGTAGGCGATGACGGCCGAGTCCGCGCCGTCCTTGGCCACGCCCATCGCGTAGCCCGTGGCGTGCAGCGCCTGCGAGCCGATCACGATGGTGTAGAGGTGGAAGTTGTTGCTGTTCGGGTCCCAGCCGCCGTTGTTCACGCCGCGGAACATGCCGAGCAGGTTCTCCGGCGGCACCCCGCGGCACCAGGCCACGCCGTGCTCGCGGTAGGTGGGGAAGACGTAGTCGTCGTCGTGCAGGGCACGGGCGGAGCCGATCTGCGCGGCCTCCTGCCCGAGCAGCGAGGCCCACAGGCCCAGCTCGCCCTGACGCTGCAGTGCGGTCGCCTCGGCGTCGAAACGCCGGGTCAGCACCATGTCGCGGTAGAGCCCGCGCAGCT